>URCS01000006.1 GCA_900546455.1 uncultured Collinsella sp.
AGCGCATGGCGTCCGCACGCTCCAGCGAATCTTCCATGCCCCAGCCCATCAACACGCTCGATGCCCGTAGGCGCAAACGCACGGGGTCGGCCGGCGCGCGCCCCGGTACATCAATCGCATCCTGTACCGCCAGTACCGTACGACCGCGGCGCAAAAACTGTGGGATAAGCCGCATGCACATCGAGATCATGAGCGCGATCACCGGCGCGGCGTTGCCCAACAGTGCGAGCACCTTGTCGTATTCGAGCATCGACGCCGCGGCCTCAAACCACAGCACGCTCGCCACAAACAGCCCACCCATGCACAAGCCATATACCATGCTTTCCAGATACACCGCGCGCACGCCGATGCGAAACAGCTCGGTCGAGCCCGATGCACTAAACAGAGGGTTGACCAGCGCAATGATCAAAATCACCGGCAGCTGCCAGCGAAGTGCCCCAAACGTGTGGGCAGCCCCGCGCGTCGCAAATCCATACGCCAACCCGCCTGCGAGCGACAGCGCAATCAGCACCGGCTGCATCGAGAACATGGTGAGCCCCAGCGTCAACACAATATAGAGTGCCGGCACCGCCGGATGCGACATCGAGAATGCCGCGACGGGCTCGGCGCCCGATTCCTCTCGCATGTTGTCCATAGGCATCCCCGCCCTCCCGCCAAATCACCGACGCCGAAGCACTGCCGGCACCGCCTGCAAGCAGCGCAAACGCCGCACCGCCGGCCCAAGCCTCAGCTGCCGCAAACCAATCGTTACGCGCTCATCATATGCCTGCGGTATCATATTGCGCCGTGTATCGTTTCCAAACACACGTCTCTATAACGTAACAGGAGATCACATGGACGCAACCGCAATTATCCTCGCCGCCGGCGAGGGCACCCGCATGAAGTCGAACCACTGCAAGGTTTCGCACAAGATCCTGGGTAAGCCCATGGTCCAGTGGATCGTCGACGCCACCATCAAGGCCGGCTGCAGCCGCGTCGTGGTCGTCATCGGCAGCCACGCCGACGAGATGCGCGCCCTCATCGATGGCGCCTATGCCAACAGCGCCACCAAGGTCGAGTGCGTCGAGCAGACCGAGCGCCTGGGCACCGGTCACGCCGTAAAGGTCGCGCTCGAGGCCTGCGGCATCACGCAAGGCCCCGTCGTCGTGCTCAACGGCGACCTGCCGCTCATCACCGCCGACACCGTCGCCAAGTTCGCGCAGACCGTCGCCACCGGCGAGCTCGCCTGCACCGTCATGACCATGACCCCGCCCGACCCCTTCGGCTACGGCCGCATCAAGCTGGGCGCCGATGGTCAGATCGAGCGCATCATCGAGCAGAAGGACTGCACGCCCGAGCAGGCCGCCACGCTGCTGGAGTGCAACGCCGGCTGCTACGCCTTCGACGGCGCGCAGCTTGCCGCCCACATCAACGAGATCGGCAACGACAACGCACAGTCCGAGTACTACCTGCCCGACATGCTCGAAATCCTCAAGGGTCACGGCCAGGCGGTCTCCATCTTCCACTGTGACGACTACCGCGACGGCCTGGGCGTCAACAGCCGCATCCAGCTCGCGCAGCTCACCGCCATCGCGCGCGACCGCATCAACGAGCACTGGATGGCCAAGGGCGTCACGTTCATCGATCCCACGCAGGCCTGGATCGGCCCCGATGCCGTCATCGGCCGAGACACCATCGTGTGGCCGCAGACGCATCTGATCGGTCACGTCACCGTGGGCGAAGAGTGCCAGCTCGGCCCCAACAGCCGCCTCACCGACACCACCGTCGGCAGCGGCTGCATCATCGATGAGACCATCGCCATCGAGGCCGTCATCGAGAACGGCGTCGACTGCGGCCCGCGCGCCTACCTGCGCCCGGGCACCCACATGCTCGACGGCTCCAAGGCCGGCACGCACGTGGAGATCAAGAAGTCCACGATCGGCGAGGGTTCCAAGGTGCCCCACCTGTCCTACATCGGCGACACCACCATGGGCTCCGGCGTCAACGTGGGCGCGGGCTCCATCACCTGCAACTACGACGGCGTCCACAAGCACAAGACCGTCATCGGCAAAGATGCCTTCATCGGTTCCGACACCATGATGGTCGCGCCCGCCCAGATTGGCGACGGCGCACTCGTGGCCGCCGGCTCCGTCATCACCGAGCCGGTCCCGGCCGACGCACTCGGTCTGGGCCGCGCCCGTCAGGTAAATATTGAGGGCTGGGCCGCCGATTATCGCCGCCATCTGCACGAGGACGACGAGGCATAACGTTTCGCCAAGCACAAAAGGAGCTGTTCCATGGGGACGGCTCCTTTTTCTATCGTGACCTGCGCGACCGGATGAGTGGTCGGTTCGTGTCCGTTGACGGTAAAGACGTTATCAAGACCCGATTAACCCCGCCGCACGGTTACAATGCAAAAAGGCATCTATATGGCATTCGATGTATAAAGGAGAAGGGTAATGCCGATTAATGATCCCGAGAAGTCGGAGAATATGCGCAAGTCCATCCGCGTGTATTCCGGTTCCTCCAACCGTCCCCTCGCTCAGAAGATCGCTGAGTACCTTGGGGTCGAGCTTTCGGGCCTTACGCTAAAGCAGTTCGCCAACGGTGAGATTTACGCCCGCTACGACGAGACCGTCCGCGGCGCCGACGTCTTCCTGATTCAGTCCGTAGCCGGCGGCAACGTCAACGACATGCTCATGGAGCTGCTCATCGCCACCGACGCTGCCAAGCGCGCATCCGCCCGCTCCATCACCGCCGTTATCACCCACTACGGCTATGCCCGCCAGGACCGCAAGGCCGGCCCGCGCGAGCCCATTACCGCCCGCCTCGTCGCCAACCTGCTCGAGCGCGCCGGCGTCGACCGCATCATCACCCTCGACCTGCACCAAGGTCAGATCCAGGGCTTCTTTGATATCCCGGTTAACCACCTGTCCGCACTGCCGCTGTTTGGCCAGTACTACAACAACATGCACTTCGACACCGACAACCTGGTTGTCGTCTCCCCCGACGTGGGTCGCGCCAAGGCCGCCAAGAAGCTGTCCGACATGCTCGGCTGCGACCTGGCCATCGCCCACAAGGGCCGTCCGCGCCACAACGCCGCCGAGGTCATGGGCATCATCGGTGACATCAAGGGCAAGACTTGCGTCATCAACGACGACATGATCGACACCGCTGGCACCCTGTGCGCCAACGTCAAGGAGCTCAAGGCTATGGGCGCTGGCGACATCTACGTCTGCGCCACCCACGGCATCTTCTCCGGTCCGGCCATCGAGCGTCTGAACGACGCCCCGATCGTCGAGTGCGTCGTCACCGACGCCATTCCCGTCGAGGTGGGCGGCAAGATCAAGACCATCTCGGTCGCCGAGGAGTTCGCCCAGGCCATCTCCGCCGTTTACCACGAGGAGCCCGTCTCCACGCTCGTCGGCGGCGACTTCGCGCTGTAGTCGCATCGTCCTTGCAACCCGGCGCATCGCCGCCGGAACAGAAGAAACCCCCGCGCTCCCCCTTGCTTCGCAAAGGTCGCGCGGGGGTTTCTTCTGTTCCGGCGGCTCGCTCTGCCGCGGCCGTGCTTTTGTCTGGTGGGATTTCGCTGAAGCAAAGCCTCGCATTCGGCGGGCGTGGTAGCCTTTGTCGTTGATTGAACTATTTACGTAACGGAGGACAAACATGGCAGCTGCACAGCCGCTTAAGATTCGCATGGTTGCCGGACTTGGCAACCCGGGCGAGGAATATGCAGAGACCCGTCACAACGCCGGCTTTAAGGCAATCGACGAACTGGCCCGTCAGGCCGGCGTCACGTACTGGAAAAACCAGGCCGGCGCCGAGGTCGCGCTCATCAACATCAACGACCCCGAGGAAGAGGACGGCAAGCGCCAGATTGTGCTGGTCAAGCCGCAGTCGTACATGAATACCTCGGGCGGCCCCATCTCCAAGCTCTGCCGCGAATACAAGATCAAGGCCGAGGAGCTGCTCGTAATCCACGACGAGCTCGATATTCCCGCCGGCGATGTGCGCGTCAAGGTGGGCGGCGGCCATGCCGGCCACAACGGCCTGCGCTCCATCATCGACAAGATGGGCAGTCGCGACTTTAGCCGCATCCGCACCGGCATCGGCAACCCTCCCGGCAAGATGGCCGTCGCCGACTACGTGCTCAAGCAGCTGCGCGCCCGCGAGGCCGAGGATTTCCAGGACACCTGCGCCCGCGCCGCCGATGCCGCCGGCCTGGCGATCGTGCACGGCGTGGTCTATGCCCGCGACCATGTCAACGGCGCCGCCTCCGCCAACGGCAAGCACTAAAACCTACCATTTAGGGACAGGTTTATTTTGGCAGCGTTTATCTGCGAAAACGCCGCAACGGCCGCATCGCAATAAACGCTGCCCCGCCATACATACGTAGCATCCCAAAGGGGGCCGGTCTCACCGCAACGCGAGACCGGCCCCCTTCGCCGTTTTGCCTGATAAAACCGACCAAAATAAACCTGTCCCTTTTTGGTAGGTCAGACGGGATAAACCGTTTTCCCACCTGCCGAAGAAACACGTAAACGGCATGGCCATGAGGGTATAATTTGCACCGTATGTTTGCACAACGCCTGTGCGCGTACGGTTTTATTCGGGCTACCGTCCATTTCCGTGGAGGCACGGTTCGGCAGCCCTTACAAGAGAGGGGTTCTATGTATAAGATCCTGGAGAAGACGCAGTTCTCGGAGAAGGTGTTCAAGTTCCGCATCGAGGCGCCTGCAATCGCCAAACATGCGCACGCTGGACAGTTCCTCATGGTTCGCGCCAACGAGACGGGCGAGCGCGTCCCGTTTACCCTGGCCGGCTGGAACGGTGACGAGGGCTGGGTCGAGTTCATCTTCATGGTGATCGGCAAGACCACCGAAATGCTTTCCACCTACGAGGCCGGCGAGTCGCTGCGCGACGTCGTGGGCCCGCTGGGAGTTCCCACCGAGATGGCCGAGGGCCCCTGCGCCGTCATCGGCGGCGGCGTCGGCCTGGCAATTGCCTTCCCGGTCGCCAAGCACCTGGTCGAGACCGGCCACGAGGTGCACGCCATCATGGGCGCCCGCACCAAGGACCTCCTGCTCATGGAGGACCAGTTCCGCGAGCTCCTCGACGAGGACCACATCCACATCACCACTGACGACGGCTCCTACGGCGAGCAGGGCGTTGTCACCGCTCCGCTGGAGCGTCTGCTGCAGGACAAGGCCGTGAGCCAGGTCTTCTGCGTCGGCCCCGTTCCGATGATGAAGTTCTCGACCCTCACCGCCCAGAAGTACGACACCCCCATCACCGCGTCGCTCAACCCCATCATGGTTGACGGCACCGGTATGTGCGGCTGCTGCCGCGTCGAGGTGGGCGGCGTGACCAAGTTCGCTTGCGTCGACGGCCCCGACTTCGATGCCACCCTGGTCGACTGGGATGACCTTCGTGCCCGCCAGGCCGCTTACCGTTCCGAAGAGGGCGCGTCCCTCAAGGCCTATGAGGAAAAGAGCTGCGCATGCCACTAGTTAACGGTCGTTTCGTTGCCGATATGAAGTCGCCCCGCACCCCCGATAACGAGGAGCCGGCTGCCGAGCGCGCCTGCGACTTCCGCCCCGTCGACAAGGGCTTCACCGAGGAGATGGCGCTGGCCGAGGCCGAGCGCTGCCTCAACTGCAAGAAGCCGTTCTGTGTTGAGGGCTGCCCCGTCAACATCAACATCCCCCGCTTTATCGAGCAGATCCGCGCGAAGGACTTCGGCGGCGCCCTCGATACCATCCGCGAGGACTCCATGCTTCCCGCCATCTGCGGCCGCGTCTGCCCGCAGGAGAACCAGTGCGAGGGTAAGTGCATCCGCGGTAAGAAGTCCGAGCCCGTGGCCATCGGCCAGCTCGAGCGCTTCCTGGGTGACCGCCCCGAGCTCGCCTCCACGCCCAAGATGGCTCCCAAGAACGGCAAGAAGGTCGCCGTCGTCGGCTCCGGCCCGTCCGGCATCACCTGCGCCGGCGAGCTCGCCCGCAACGGCTTTGACGTTACCGTCTTCGAGGCCTTCTTCACCGGCGGCGGCGTGCTGGTCTACGGCATCCCCGAGTTCCGTCTGCCCAAGGCAGTCGTCAAGCGCGAGATTGACGGCCTGGAGGACATGGGCGTCAAGTTTGAGTACAACTCCGTCGTGGGCAACATGGCCACGGCCGAGGAGCTGTTCGAGCAGGGCTTCGACGCCATCTACGTGGCGACCGGCGCTGGCCTGCCCAAGTTCCTCAACGTCCCCGGCGAGAACCTGCCCAACGTCTTCTTCGCGAACGAGTACCTCACCCGCGTAAACCTGATGAAGGCCAACAAGTTCCCCGAGTACGACACCCCCACCAAGCATGGCAAGAACGTCGTCGTCTTTGGTGGCGGCAACGTGGCTATGGACGCCGTCCGTACCGCCAAGCGCCTGGGCGCCGAGCACGCCATCATCGCCTACCGTCGTACCGAGGACGAGATGCCCTGCCGTCGCGCCGAGCTGCACCATGCTAAGGCCGAGGGCGTCGAGGTTCTGCCGCTCGTCTCCCCGCTCGAGTTTGTCGCTGGCGAGGACGGCTCCGTGTGCGCCGTCAAGGTCCAGAAGATGGAGCTCGGCGAGCCCGACGAGTCCGGCCGCCGTCGTCCGGTGCCCATCGAGGGCGCCATCGAGGAGATCCCCTGCGACGTCGCGATCTCGGCTATCGGCACCAACGCCAACCCCTTCGCAAAGAAGATCGGCGGCAAGATGGAGCTCAACAAGTGGGGTTACATCGTCGCCGACGAGGAGACCGGCCAGACCACCGATCCCCGCATCTGGGCCGGCGGCGACATCGTCACCGGTGCCGCTACGGTCATTCTGGCGATGGGCGCCGGCAAGAAGGCCGCCGCTTCGATCACCAAGAGCCTGCTGGGCGAGTAATCACCCTCAGCGTTAGCCATCAAACGGCAAAGTCCCCGTCGAGCACACGCCCGGCGGGGACTTTTTCTATACCGACCGTCCAAACCAGCACAAAGGGGACAGGCGCCTTTGTGGTGGTTTGGAGCCTGGCTGGTCGGTTTGTCTCGATCTGTAACAGGTAGGCCACGTTGAGTCCCGTAGTTGTTACAGATTGAGACATTGTGCGAACATCCGCCTGTTCATCTCAATCTGTAACAACTGGAGCCGTTTCGGGCAGCTTGGTGTTACAGATTGAGATTTTGCTGAGGCCGAGAATGGGCGCTGCCACCAAAAACCTAGCGGTTGCGGCGCTTGGTCGCGGCGATGCCGGCCGCGGCAACGGTTGCGCCGGCGATGCCCAGAGCGGCGACCGTCATCGCGGTGGTATCCCCCGTGGTAGCCAGGACAGCAGCGCCCTTCTTGGCCTGCGTGGTTTTCTCAACCGTCTTGATCGTGGCGGTTGTCGTGGCCGGCTTGGCCGCGGGCTTCACCCCAGGCTGCGGCGTCGGCTTGGAATCCGGCGTAGGCTGCGGGTCGGGAGTCGGCGTGGCTTCGGGCGTAAAGGTCAGATCGGTGTTGAGCCACAGGGTGTAGATCCAGCCGCTGTCCTCATCGGATACGCTATCCGCGACCTGGTAGCCGCACTCCTGGCCGTTGATCACCAGCTTGGTGTCGGGCGTAAAGTAGAAGCCGCGCGCGGACTTGAGGTAGATACCGTAGCGATAGGTCACGCCGGGCTTAAAGGCGTCGATGTGATTCGTGATGTTCTGATCCCAGAACTTCTGAGAGTTCACTTCGCTGCCATCGCTGCCCGTCCAGAACTCACACTGAGGAAGGGAGTTGGAACCCGTCGGAACGTTCGCCGTAAAGACCGGCTTATCGCCCGCCTTGAAGGTGGTCGTGGCGCCGTTGATCTCGATAACGTCGATGGCCCGCCATTCGTCGATCGGCTGCTCGCACAGCATATTGTCAGCGTTTGGCGCGAAGACGCCGTTGACGGTCTTGATGTGGTGCGCCCAATGACCGTTGACGTACATCATGCAGTCATCGGCCACGGTATTGTCGCCCTTGAGCCTCAGCTCGACGGAATACATGTAGAACTTGCCCTCTTCGAAGTGGTCAATCTTCTTCATGCCCGGCTTGTACTCCGCGGGATCGGAATACCAGAAGGCGACGGGTACCGACTCCCCGGATTCCATATCGAGCTCCATTTCTTCCCAGCACTCGTAGGCAATCTCGTACTTGTCGGCATCGGCGGCAGGAATCGTCGCGGTCGCGCGCGGCGCCTCGCCGGGCGCGTAGTCGGTTTTCACATCGTTGACGTTTAGATTCTCAAGAGCTTCGTTTTCCGACGAAGCAGGCATCGTAATTGTTTTAATAGCAGGGACATACAGGAATTCTCCGCTTAGACTCGACTTTACGGTTTCCCCGTTTACGGTAACAACGGTTTCATCGCTGAAGGAATATCCGTCTTTTGGCTTCAGCATAAGAGAATACACGTACTCTTTCCCGCTTTTAAACTTTGTAATAGTCGGCAGGGAACCATGTGAGCCGTTATCGGAATACCAGGCAGCAACGGGTTCGTTGTTTTCAAATTCCTGCCAGCATTCATAAGCGATTTCGTATTTATCTGCATCGTAGTTAGGGACACCTGCCGTCGCCTGCGGACCAGTATCCAGCTGCCAATTGAAGTTCGTATTCTGAACATTGGCAAAGGAGATGGATTCCGATTCTGATTCCGCTGCCGGGATAACAAGGCACGCCCTCTCGTAGACATGGGTGCGGGTGTAGTAGTCATCCCGGATCTCGTTAATAGTGGGTTTCCCGGTCGCCTCGGTGTCTCCTTTAAAGGCGTCGTCCGGATCACCGATGATGATATTCCCGGGCTCTGTACCCGTATACGTAAGCTTGGATCCATCATAGGTGGTCGTCATCTTGGACTTATTCTCCTTGTACTCCGTAAAGTACTTCTGTTCCTCCTTCTGTCTCTGAATCTTGCTGATATCCAGGGTAAGCGTTGTTTTATTGCTCGCACTGTCATACGCCGCATGGACGATCAAGTCCCCCAGGCCGATAAAAGTCAAAGCGCTACCATCGAGAGCAGACTGGTCTCCATCTACAAGGGCAATCCCCTTCACATACTCAATCGTTTCTTCTTTCTTGATGTCGGTGTAATTGTTCCGCACCGTAATATTGACCCTAACGCCGCTGCCGCCAACAACATCGGTCACACCGCAGGGCATGATGGCGTCATTCGCCGGCGTGGCGGCGTTATCGCTGAGAGTGTTTTGCTCAGCGGGTGCCGCATCGCTAGATTCATCGGCGGTGCCAGCCGGAGTCGTCTGCTGAGGTTCAGCGACGGTTTGTACCGTCGGGGCAGCATCGGTTGCAGGCGCGGTCGAAGCAGCTGGTGCGGTCGTCGCAGCCGCATCCTCCGCAACCGCCGGCGTCACCGGAGCCGCGGCAACCTCGTCCGTCCCAGCGGCGGGATCGGCGCATTCGTTCGCCAGCGCCACGCTCGGCAGCAGCAGCTGGCCGACCATAAGCGCACACGCGCCGACGCACGCGATTTTGACACCCACACAACGCCAGGTACCGTGAACCAGCGAGCAGGTACGCTCACGCTGAGTTTGCTTATCAAAGTGGCTTCCGTTCATAACGGCCTCCTTGGTCGATGGGCCATACCACCACAAAGGTGCCTGTCCCCTTTGTGGTGGTCCTGTACCACCAAGATGTGCCAAATGACTCCGCACGCCTAGGTTCGTAGATGCGAACCTAGGCCTCTAACTGCGGTTTAATTCAATATGATTTCGCCATCGCCACACTCGTCCCAAGGACGCTACAATCGAGGACACAATCATTCGTCCACCCAAAGGACCGTCCTTGAACCTAAGCAAGCCTAAAATCAACGCGCTTCTGGCACTCGCGCTTTTTACCTTCGCCTTTCTTTCCGTCGAGTTTCGCTTCGACATCAATGTCGGCCTGCTCGCCGGCGCCGAGCGCGTTGTGCTCGCACAGGGCTTTATCCTTGGTGCCAGCGTCATCGGCTTTATCGGATATGCACCACTGCTCGGTCTCGCCCAACGCAAAGGCCAGCCCCAGGCAGCCGTCAGCGCCGCCGTTCCCATCGCCATCCTGGGATTGACCCAAATCCAGTCCCCCACGGGTTCGCTTGTGCTCGAGATTCTGGGCTGCGTGGCATTCTTTGGGCTCGGTCTGCTGGGTGCCGCAGCGCACCACGCCTTTTCATTGGCATTCCAGGATGATCCCAAGCTCGCCACCGGTGCAGGAGCGGCCTATGCCGCGGGCATCCTGATGCAGTTCGCCATCAACCTGCTCAATTGCGGCGGCATCGCAGAGCTCATCGTCCTTGGCATAGCGACCATCGCCATCTCCGCACTCAGCGTCGTTCCCCAAAAGGCCGCCGAGAGCTCCAGCCGCGCCATCAATCCCTTTGTTGAGCCCTCGCACGCCCTCGCCAAGCAGGCATGCTGGAGCATCGCGCTCATCATGATTCTTGCCTGCTTGTTCTCGACCCTGGACAACGTGGTCACGCTCTCCAACGCCCACGGCACCATTGCCGTGCAAACATGGCCGCGCCTCTTTTTGGCGGCGAGCGGCCTTGCCGCCGGCATTATCTTTGATCTTGCCGAACGCCGATACATGGGACTCGTCATGCTCGGCATCGCCGTACTCTCGACCATTTCCATCCTAGCCGTAGAGGCCGGGGCCGATCCCAACCTGGGCCTTATCGTCTTTTACCTGAGCTCGGGCTTTTTCGTCACGTTCTTCACCGCCACCTTTACACAGCTGGCACCGCGCATGCATGCGCCCGCCCTCTGGGCCGGCATGGGACGCGCCGCCAACAACATGTGCGCGTTCACTACATCGGGAATCTCGCTGACACTTGTGACCTCGGGCAATGTTGCTCTCATCATGATCGGTGCGCTCGTTTTGCTCGTCGCGGCTTGCGTGGCATTCGTTGCCGCCGGCCTGTTCCGTCTACCCCAGACCAAGCAGGAACGCAAACATCAACAGCTTGCCGAGGAAGCACTGGCAGCGCCGAGTATCGAAGAGCAACGCCAGGCCTTCATCAGCGACCACGGCCTCACCCCGCGCGAAGTGGACGTGCTGGTAGCCGTAACCCAGGATGAACGCCCACTCAAGCAGGTCGCCGAGGAACTCGGCATCTCGATGCGCATGGTGCAGCGCCACCTAAGCTCTATCTACCAAAAGACCGACACGCAGACGCGCGCCGGTCTCACCAAGGCCTTCCCCTCGGCCTAAAAACAAAAACCACCACAAAGGTGCCTGTGCCCCTTTGTGGTGGTTCTCGCTCGGCTGCGGTTAGCCCTCGAGCTGTGCCAGCTTGTAGCGGTAGGCCGCCGCGATGACGTCTTTGCAGCCCTCGCGGCCCAGCTTGGCGCGGTTGACGACGATGTCCTTACCGCTCGTCATCTTCCACTTTCCGGCACTGTAGCGCTTATAGAACGCCTCGCGCGCCTTCTGCTGCTGCTTGACCAGCTTGGCGCCCTTCTTTTTGTTGAGGCCACGCTTCTTGCGCACGATCTCGACGCGGTCCTCAAAGGGCGCAGTCACCAGCACGGCGATGTGGTTGGGGTTGTTGCGCAGCAGATAATCGGACAGACGGCCTTCGATAATGCAGCTCTCGGTCTCACCCAGATCCAAAATCACCTGGCTCATCTTTTGGAACAACTTGTCCGAGTACGAACGCGCATCGTAGCGGTCGGGCAGAAACGCCATGTTCTCCACGGCCAGGCGCTCGTCGTAGGCGGCCATCTTGTCGAGCGACTCGCCTGTGCGCAGCGAAGCACGTACCAGCAGCTCGTTATCGTACAGCGGAATCCCCAACTCGTCGGCAAGCATGCGACCAATCTCGTGGCCCTCGGCGCCAAAGTCGCGCGCGATGGTAATGACCACAGGATTCTTCTTGTTCTCCAGATCGCTCATCGCGATTCCTTTCTCTATGTGACAAAGGGGCTGTCCCTTTGCCACATTCTACGCTGCCACCATTCGCCTCTGATATGCGCGAACCAGCAGCGAGATACCAAAGTTGAGCACAAAGTACATCGCAAACACCAGGCCGTAGAGCATAAGCACCTGCGACAGGTCGATCGCGTGGGCCATCACCACGTTTGCCGTGTACATGAGCTCGGCCACGTTAATGCCCGAAAGATACGAGCTGTCCTTAATGACGGTCGTGCACTGGCTAAACAGCGCCGGAATGATCGTCTTAAACGTCTGAGGCAGAATGATGTAGCGCATGGTGGCAAAGAAACCGAAGCCCTGGCTCTGCGCTGCCTCAAACTGGCCGCGCGGAATCGAGTTGAGGCCGCCGCGCACAATCTCGGCCATAACAGCGCTAGTAAACAGCGTAAAGGCGATGGTCGAAATCACAATGTCCAAACCCTGCACCGTAAAGTAGATAAACAGAATCCACAGCAGGTTCGGCGTGCAACGGAACAACTCGATATAGGCGCTCACCAAAATACGGAATGGGCGGGGCGCATAGCTTTTAACGAGCGCCAGCACCGTGCCAAAGATGAGCGAGAAAAAGATCGACAGCGCCGAGATCTCGATCGTCTTAACAAAGCCGCCCCAAATGTAGAGCAGGTTGGTCGCGTTGAAGATTTCCATGCGCTAGGCCTCCTCTACGTTGTCGAGCCCCAGCTCGGCCAAGCTCACGCCGCGCGGACGCTCCTTGGAGCGACGCTCGAGCCACTGCACCAGCATGGCAAGCGGAAAGCAGATAATGAAGTACATAAGGCAGCAGACGATGTATCCCTGCAGGTAACCGTACAGACTCACAAAGTTGTCGGAACGGTACATAAGGTCGCCGCCGGCCACGAGCGCCAGCACCGACGTGTTCTTGACCAGGTTGAGCGCCTGGTTACACAGCGGCGGCAGAATGATCTTGAATGTCTGGGGCAGCACGATGTACCAGTATGCCTGCGCACGGGTGAAGCCCTGGCTCTGGGCCGCCTCCATCTGACCGCGCGGAACCGCCTCGATACCGGTGCGGATGACCTCCGAAATGTAGGCTGCGTGATACAGACCCACACCCAAGAAGCCCAGCACGAACGGCGCAATGCGCACCGGCTGGTCGGCACCGGTTATGGCCTGCAAAAACTGCGGACCGGCCATGTACATAAAGAGCACCTGCACGGGCAACGGGGTGTTCTGGTAAAACTCCACGTACACGCGGCTTATGGCGCGCAGCACGCGCGAGCGAGTGGTAGAGAACACGCCCAGCAGCGTGCCCAGCACCAGCGACAGCAGCAGACCGGCAACGACCACCTGCAGCGTCACGCCAAAGCCCTCCCAGAAGGGCCCCATGTTTTGAAATGTCGTCGACCAACGGTCGGCGTCAAATAATCCTTCGAGCATTTGATTCCTTCCTTGGACGATGCGCCTATACAAGACCCCAGGTCTTGACCTCTTGGTCGAGCCAGCCATCGGCCAGGCGATCGCAAATCACCTGATCGACCACGGCCGAAAGGTCGCAGCCCTTCTTGGTCGCCACACCGTAGCCCTGCTCGCCAAACTTGACCTCGGGCTGCAGCAGCTCAACGGTCTCGTTCATGTAACCGGCCAGCGTGGAGCGGTCCATGGCAAAGACATCGATATTGCCGGCGTCGAGCGAACTCTTGATGATGGGGTAGCCACTAAAGGCCCTAAACTCGGGCTTGCAGCTAAAGCCGTTGTCCTTGATCATCTGCTCGATCAGGCCCTGCGTGGTAGCACCCTGGCTCACGCCAATGACCTTGCCGTCCAGATCCTCAATCGAGGTAAAGCCCGAACGCTTCTTGACCATGAGTCCCACGTAGTCGGTGCGGTACGGCGTCGAGAAATCCCAGCTCTTCTTGCGCTCGTCGGTGATGGTGTAGGTCGCTGCGACCACGTCGAGCTGGTCGTTATCGATCAGCGGACCGCGCGTCTTGGGCGTTACGTCGGTAAACTCGACAAGCTCCTGAGCACGGGCCTCCTTGTAGCTCACGCCAAAGACGGCAGCGGCGATCTGGTAGCACAAATCGACTTCCATGCCCTCAAAGCGGCCCTTGGCGGTGTCGTAATAGCCATAGCCGGGAACGTCCTTCTTAACGCCGGCATTCAGATGGCCACGCGACTTGATGGCCGCAAGCTTGGAGCCCTTGTCGGAGCCCTCGCCGCTGGTGGAGTTGCCGCAACCGGTAAGCGCGGTCCCCGTCAGCGCAAGCATGCCGGCGCCCGCCAGCTGCAAAAAGTGACGGCGCGACATGGCCGCCCTCGTCATATCCGTCATGTCCATCACCGCGCCTAGTGCAGAATCTTGGACAGGAACTCGCGGCAACGCGGGTTCTCGGGGTTATCGAAGAAGTGCTCGGGCGTGCCCTCCTCCAGGATGCGGCCGTCCTCCATAAAGATGACGCGGTCGGCCACCTGGCGCGCAAAGCCCATCTCGTGCGTCACGCAGATCATGGTGATGTCCTCCTGCGCGAGCTCAATCATAACGTCCAGAACCTCCTGGACCATCTCGGGGTCGAGCGCCGAGGTCGGCTCGTCAAACAGGATGATGGGTTGCTTGGTGCACAGGGCACGGGCGATGGCGATGCGCTGCTGCTGACCACCCGAGAGATTCTGCGGATACTCGCCGGCCTTATGCGCCATGCCGACGCGTTTGAGCGCGGCGATGGCGATCTCGGTCGCCTCCTCCTTGCTCTTCTTTTGCAGCTTGATGGGCGCGAGCGTCAAGTTGCCCAGCACCGTCATGTTGGGATACAGGTTGAACTGCTGAAACACCATGGAGCTGTACTTGCGAGCCATCTCCAGATGGTTCTTTTTGGTGAGCGGCGTACCGTCGATGACGACCTCGCCCGACGTGGGCTCCTCCAGATAATCGACGCAACGGATGAGCGTCGACTTACCCGAGCCGGAAGGCCCGATCATTACGAGCTTCTCGCCGCGCTTGACGGTGAGATTGATATCTTTGAGCACATGCAGGTCGCCAAAGTACTTGTTGAGATGCTTGATCTCGATCATGTCTGCCATGAATGTCCCTTCCCTGCGTTTACACGAGTTGAACTATTGTACGGAAAGAACCACGTTTCCGCAGCCAACACTACATTCCCGTAAAGAACCCGCAACCTTTAACCCACTCATTGGGGACAGACTTAAATGAGTACCTGCTCATTGGGCACTCATTTAAGCCTGTCACCAATGAGTGCCCAGCCCAGCAAAAAGGGGCGCGACCATGACGGCCACGCCCCCTCAACATCAACTATGTACCGCTCGGCCCTTACGCAAGCTTTGCGCCAACAATCTTGGCAGCCGCAGGCTTATCGAAGTTGCCGCCGGTGGCCTTGCCCAGGGCACCCATAACCTGGCCCATCTGCTTCTTGGACGTGGCACCCAGCTCGGCGATAACCTGCTCGATCAGAGCCTCGAGCTCCTCACCCGAAACCTGCGCGGGCAGCAGGCTCTCCAGAATCTTGACCTGCTCGGTCAGGTTGTCGGTACGCTCCTGGTCGGTGCCGGCCTTGATGGACATCTCCAGCGTCTCGCTCGTCTGCTTGATCAGACGCTTGATCATGCTGTTGACGTCTTCCTCGGTCACATCGCGGCGCTCGTTAACCTCGATATTCTTCACCTCAGCCTTGACCTGGCGAATGATGGACAGGCGAACCTTATCCTTGGCCTTCATGGCCGCGATCATTTCCTTCTGCAGCTCTTCGTTGGTCATCTGCAAATCCTCTCTAATAGCGTGGGCGGCACTCGCGCGAGCACCGCCCCATGATTACTCAGTCGTCGACGAATCGTCGGTCGAACTCTTGGTGACGCCCTTCAGACTCACGTTGTATGGCACGTCTTTGGGCATGGGGTTGACGGTAATGTCAGCGTCCTTCTTGTACTGCTCCAGCCACTCGCTGTACGCGGTGCTGGCCGCTTGCGTCTTCACCACGTTGGAGACGTACTTTTTGATGTCCTTGGGCACCTGGTTGATGTCATCAACCTGATTATCGACATGGAAGTAGTCGGTGCACTTGATGATGTGGTAGCCATAGGTCGACTCGACGACTTCGCTCACGTCGCCCTTGTTGAGTCCCTCGAGCGCCGTCTGGTAGCTGTCGACAAAGGTGGTGAGCTTATCCCAGCCCACATCGCCCTTCTTCTCCTTGGAACCGGTGTCCTCGGAGTACTGCTCAACGGCGTCCTCAAAGCTCAGCTCACCGGAGTTGATCTTGTCCAGGCACTCCTGCGCCTTGGCCTTGGCGGCAGCCTTGTCCTCGTCGGAAGCGTCGGAATCAACCTTGATCAGGATGTTCGACGAGCGGCGGGCGTCGTTGTAGCTGGACAGATTTTCGTTGATGTAATCGACAATCTCGCTGTCCTTGGGCTTGCTCGTGGGCGCGACGGCATCCTTGAGTTTCTGTTGCGCCAGACTCTCCTTGAGCGAGTCCTTGTAGGTGTCTTCGGTATAGCCGTAGGTCTTGAGGGTCTTCTTAAAGGCCTTGGCTCCGCCCGCGCTCTTGCACGCGTCCTTCCAAGCCTTCTCGACCTCCTCGTCCGACACCGTCACGCCGTTCTCCTTCTGTGCCTGTTGAAGCAGAATCTGCTGCGTGTAGGAGTCGATGAGCTGCTTGCGGTACTTCTTGGGTGTGAGGTCGTTGTCGACCAGGTACTGTGCCCAGTCCTTGTCCTTGGTGTAGCCGTAGGACGTGCGCATGCTCATAATCTGCTTGGTCACGGTGTCCTCGGTGAGGTTGGTGCCGTTGATAGTGGCAGCCACACCACCAGTGAGCTTATAGCCCGAGCTGGCGCTTTCGGTCTGCGACATCAGGCCGGAGCACGCCATGGCCGAGACGGAGAGCAGCATCGCCAGCACGCCGATGACCACCAGGACAATCTTGACGGTCTTGGACACATAGGTCTTGCGCTGCTTCTTGCGAGAGCTGGAGGCGGCGCGGGACCGTTGCTCGGACGTCGGCGCGACCTCGGGGTTCTTTTTCTTATTTGCCATGTTTGGCCTTTCGCATCACGAATCGAACAAACGCCATTGTGTCACAACGCAGCCCCCGCGACACACCTGGTGCATGGGGGACAGGTTAATCTGCACCATTTTGGTGCAAAGGGGACAGTCCTTTTCTGCCGGCAGTTAGGGACAGTCCCCAAGTGCCGACTCAGTCCCACCTTAAAAGTGGCGGCGGATGGCGTCGACCATGCCCTGCGGCGTGGTTTGGCCGAGTACATCGGCTGCGGCATCGGCATCCATAAAGATATTCATGAGCGCTTGCAGAGCCTCGACCTGGCCGCCCGGCTCGGAAATACCCAGGTTGACGATGATCTGCGCCGGCACCGGAGCGCCCATGCCCGCCATCGCGTTAAACGTCACAGGCGCGGCAGGCTTTACCACGGCAATATAGGGCTTAGCCACAAACCCCGGGTCGGTATGCGGGATAGCGATGTTAGCCGCCGGCATGGCAAGCCCCGTGGGATAAGCGCCCTCGCGTGTGCGGACGGCGTCGAGCCAACCGGGCGCAATGTAGCCGCGCGGGGCGAGCTCGTCCTCGAGCTGCGCAAACACCTCATCCGGCGCCGCGCACTCCCAATCAAAAAACACCAGCTCAGGCGTAAACAGCGCTTCGTTATCCGCCATGGGCCCACCTCTCTCACCTTGTCACCTGCGACGTTCTTTAACGACTAGTCACTGAAGAACGTCGCAGGTGACTACCTAAAACAAAGGATGGCCACTTGCGCCTTGGCGCCAATGACCACCCTGACTACTCGGGTAAATTGTACTGTGCGCTACTAGCCGCGAGGCGCATCAATTGCGACCTTGCCGCTCTCCAGCACGTGGACGCGACCGTCGGCGAGCATTTGCACGACCTCGGGATACAGCACATGCTCGATCGCGTGGATGTGCTCCTCGAGCGTGTCGACGTCCCAGCCCTCCTCGACAGCCAGCGCGCGCTGGGCGATGATGGGGCCGTTGTCGTAGATCTCGTTGGCAAAGTGCACGGTCACGCCGGTCACCTTGACACCGCGAGCAAACGCATCGTCGATCGCATGGGCGCCGGTAAAGCTCGGCAGCAGCGCCGGATGCAGGTTGACCACGCGATTGGGAAACGCCGCCAGCAGCGGCGTGTGCACCATGCGCATGTAACCGGCCATCACCACGTACTCGCAGCCGCGCTCGAGCAGTTCATGCGCGATGATCTCGTCGGCGGCGATGGGATCAGCATAGACATCCTTGGACAGCGTAAGCGTCTGGATACCCGCACGCTCGGCGCGCTGCAAGCCCTTGGCCGAAGGACGGCTCGACACCACAAGCTCAATCGAAGCGTTGAGCTTGCCGACGGCGATCAGGTCGATCAGCGCCTGCAGGTTGGTACCAGAACCGCTGATAAGCACGCCGATCTTGAGCGGCTCGGCCGCATCGGTGCCGGTCGGACGGGTGTAGGGCACAAAACCCAGATCCTCGGCAGCAGCCATCTGCTCGTTAGCGCTCATCGGAGTACACGACCTTACCGGAACCCTCGACGCACTCGCCCACGCGGAACGGCTTCTCGCCCAGAGCGACCAGGGCCTCGGTCACGGCAGCCTCGTCCTCGGGGGCGACAATCAGGCACAGGCCGACACCCATGTTGAAGGTCTTGCATGCCTCGTTGGGCGCGAGCTCGGCCTGGCGCGACACGTAGGTGATGACGGGCGGAACATCCCAGCCCATCTCGGCGCCGTTGCGGGTGACCACGGCGTCGACGTCGTCGGCGAGCGCGCGGTTGAGGTTCTCGGTGATGCCGCCGCCGGTGATGTGGGCGATCGCGTGAACGTTGGCACCGCCACGGAGCAGCTCAAGAATCGGCTTCACGTAAATACGCGTGGGAGCCAGCAGAGCGTCGGCCAGCGAAGCGCCGCCGAGCTCCTCGAGCGGACGGCTCAGCTCCTCGGCCTTAGCGGCGGCCTCGGGCGTACCCGGCTTGATGCCGTCGACGCCGATGACCTTGCGCACGAGCGAGTAGCCGTTGGAGTGCACGCCGGTGGAAGGCAGGCCCAGGATCACATCGCCGGGGCGAACGTTCGCGGGGTCGAGCATCTTGGGACGGTCGACGACACCCACGGTAAAGCCGGCGAGGTCGTAATCGGCGGGGGCCATGACGCCCGGGTGCTCGGCCATCTCGCCGCCCACGAGCGCGCAGCCCGCAAGCTTGCAGCCGTCGGCCACGCCCTTGATGATCTTTGCCATGTGCTCGGCCTCAATGTGACCGATGGCAACGTAATCCAGGAAGAACAGCGGCTCGGCGCCCGAAGCCAAAATGTCATTGACGCACATGGCGACCAGGTCCTGACCCACCGTCTCGTGACGATCCATAATCTGGGCGAGCACGAGCTTGGTGCCCACGCCGTCGGTGCCGCTGATCAGGATCGGATCTTCCATATCCTTGAGCGCGGCGGCCGAGAACAGGCCACCAAAGCCACCGATGCCGCCGATAACCTCGGGGCGGTTGGTGTCCTTGACCATCTGCTTAATAGCGTCGACGGCGCGGCCGCCCTCGGCGGTATCGACGCCGGCGTCCTCGTACGTCACATGCTTGCTGTCGCTCATCTGAGCCTTCCTCTCCCACTACCGTGGCGCCGCGCGGGCGCCAAACGGTGCTCATAGTTGCGTTCATTTCGGCGCGCGCCATAACAGCACGCGCCGTCATATCAACGAAACAGCAGGTAAAACCTACCAAAATAAACCTGTCCCCACATGGCAGGTTTTAGGCCTCGCCGTGCTCCTCTTCCCAGCTGCGGTCGTCGTATTTCTCGACCACGGCGTCGTCGTCAAAGTGCAGTGGCTTGTCCAGGTTGCGGGGCTTAAAGCCCTCCATAAACTTGTCACGGCCAAAGCTCTCAGGAATCGCCACGGGATAGCGGCCGGTGAAGCACGCGTCGCAATAACCGCCCTTGGGCATGACCTTCAGCAGGCCCTCGACCGAAAGGAAGGCCAGCGAATCGGCGCCGATATACTCGCAGATCTCATCGACCGTCTTGTTGGCACTGATGAGCTGCGACTGCACGTCGGTATCGATGCCGTAGAAGCACGGCCAGATGACCTCGGGCGAGTTGATGCGGATATGAATCTCCTTGGCGCCGGCGTTGCGCAGCATCTTGACGAGCTGCACCATGGTGGTGCCGCGGACGATGGAGTCGTCGATGACGACTAGGCGCTTGCCTTCGATGTTGTCGCGCAGCGGGTTGAGCTTCATACGCACGCCCATGGCACGCAGCTCCTGCGTAGGCTCGATAAACGTACGGCCCACGTAACGGTTCTTGATGAGGCCCTCGCCAAAGGGAATACCGCTCTCGTGCGAATACCCCTCCGCGGGCGGCAGGCCGGAGTCGGGCACGCCGATGACCAGGTCGGCCTCGACGGGCTCCTCATGTGCCAGCTGACGACCCATGTCATAACGGCAAGCGTAGACACTCTTGCCGTTCATGACGGAGTCGGGGCGAGCGAAGTAGACCTGCTCAAAGATGCAGTTAGCAGGCTCTTCGGCGGCAGGCACGCCCTGCTCGGACACAAGGCCCTCGGCGCTGATGCGCAAAATCTCACCGGGACGGACGTCGCGGACGTACTCGGCGCCCACAATGTCGAGCGCACAAGTCTCGGAGGCGACGACCCAGCCGCCGGCGCGGGTGACATGGGTGGTGGCGTCGACCGTCGCGGCACCGTCCTGCGACGGCAGCTGCGAAACGGATGCGGCATCGGCCTGGTCCAGGCCCTCGTCCACCAGCTTGCCCAGCACGAGCGGGCGAATGCCGTGCGGATCGCGGAATGCGTAGAGCGCCTGCTCGTTGATGAGCGTCATGGCGTAGCCGCCGCGCACGAGCTCCATGGTCTTGCGAATGCCCTCGCGCAGATGGCCTGTACGCTGAGTAAAGTAGCCGATGAGTTTGGTCGCGACCTCGGAATCCGAGTTGGAGAGGAACGGCACGCCCAGCTCGATCAGCTGGCGGCGCAGCTCGTCGGTGTTGACGAGGGTGCCGTTGTGCGCGAGCGCGATAATGACGCTATTGATGGTAGAGAGGTGCGGCTGAGAGGCTTCCCAGCTCTTGGCGCCGGCGGTGCCGTAGCGCACATGACCCACGGCCAGCTGACCGGAGAGCGTCGACAAGTCAGCATTGGAGAACACGCGGTCGAGCAGGCCCAGATCTTTGCGGACCATAACCGTACCGCCGTCACCAACAGCGATTCCCGCCGATTCTTGGCCACGGTGCTGCAGTGCACGCAGGCCAAAGTACGTCAGTCGAGCCACGTCGCGATCGGGCGCCCAGACACCAAAAACGCCGCATTCCTCATGCAGCTGGTCAGAGTCCGGATCATACGTCGACATGGCGTTCACCTGTCCCGCGGCACGCTCGGCCGCGCGGATGGTTTCTTGAGACATGGCATCCCCTCAGAGCCTCGTATTTTGGCGTTACCCGCCTTATTATACGCACGGCAAGACAAGCTCCCCAGCGCATGAGCAGCGCTTTTTAAAAGCCCACCGAGCTTATTATCCGTTTTGCGACCAAACATTTTATTGGGTAGTCCACTCTCAGGGGCAACGGCCTCGAAGACTTCCCGTGCGCCGTGTCTCGCCCGCGCTAGGGGCTACATTGTTGCAATTGGGACGTTCGTCCTGTCTTTTAGCTGGTCGTCGGCGTATCCTTGTAGGCTACTACAAGACGAGAAAGGTAGCGTATGGATCGAAATCAACTCGACCCCAGTGTCCCCAGCACCACGGAGGCCAAGAAGATCCCCCTTATCATCAAGGTCTACGCAGTCCTGTGCACCCTATCTGGCGTGGGCACGCTCCCGTCAGTCGCCGTCTTTATGTGGCAGGTCATCACCGCACTCATTAACGGCAACGTCGCCGCTAAGCTCGGTGATAACACCCTGGTCGCGGTTGGCCTTATCGTCGCCGGCATTATGCTCTCGGCGGCAAGCGCGATCATCTTGATCGTCTTTGGCCTGGACCTCATCAAGGACCAGCGGCGCAATGCCGCCCGCCTGTCTTACGTCCTCATCGCATTTACCGTCGTGGAGCTTTTAGTTGACGTGATGCTCCAGGGCATCGGACCCTTCCTGCTGCGCCCCGCCGTCCAGCTTGTCATCCTCATTGCGCTGTCGGCCACCGTCGACCCCACGCTACGCCAGGAGCGCGAACTGCAGCGCCGTCTGCAAGAGATGCTCGACCGCGATGCCGCCGCCGAGGGGATGCTCGGCCGCGACGAAACCGGCGAGGGCTACATCAAGCTCAACTACTTCAACCTGTTCTGGGTATTCTTCGTCTGCAGCGTGTTAGGTCTCATTCTCGAGGAAGTCTGGCATATGGTCGTCGTCGATCCCGGCGTCTATCAGGACCGTGCCGGTATGCTATTTGGCCCCTTTAGCCCCATCTACGGATTTGGCGCGGTGCTCATGACCATGGCGCTCAACCGCTTCTATAAAAAGAATCCTCTGATCATTTTCCTGGTAAGTGCCCTGATCGGCGGCGCTTTCGAGGTGTTTGTAGGCTGGTTTATGCAGACCTCATTTGGCGTGGTGTCGTGGAGCTATTCACACATTAGGCTATTCGGCATGCCCGATCCCATCGCGGTATTGACCGGGGGACGCACATGCACGCCGTTTGCCTGCATGTGGGGCCTGGGTGGCCTCATCTGGATCAAGGTCTTGCTGCCGCGCCTGCTTAAGCTCATCAATATGATTCCATGGAAACGCCGCTACTCTGCTACCGTCATCCTGACCGCCGTCATGTTGATCGACGGCGTCATGACGTTGCAATCGCTCGACTATTGGTATCAGCGCGTCAACGGAACCGTTCGAAATATTCCCGTCGCACAGTTCTATGACAAGCATTTCGATAACGAATATATGGAGAACCGTTTTCAGAGTATGACCATGAGCCCCAAGGACGCCACACGCGTGTAGCGCCACGCAATGCCGAGATTTTTCAACGCACAGAAAAGCCCACTGGCAGACTGATTGAACTGCCAGCGGGCTTTTTGTTGGCGAGTGCTGCTGCCGGCCTTACGCCTCGCGCTCGACCTCGCTCACACACTCATTTTTGATGGTACCGACGAGTGCCTGCAGCGCATCGACCACATGCGGGCGAATGTCTCCGCCAATGAGCACGAGCATGATGTCGTCGCCCACGGCAAGCTCGCCGCTCGCCAACCACACGCGCACGTAGCCGATACCCGGCATCGCGCGCGTTGCCTCGATAGCGGCCTGCACCTTATCGGCATCAAAGCCGAACACCATGCCGCCCACCTTATGTCCAGGCGCCACACCATCCGTCTCGACCCCACGCACCTCGGACTTAGGCGTCGCGCGCACCACGCCGTTGTGTGTCAGGTACATCCCGCAATCAGCCGCCGAAACATCGGCCTTGGCTTCGCGCAGCCAAGCATCAACCGAAGGCATCGATTTGCCGCTTTCAAGCATCATTTCTCCTTTTGATTTCCAGGGTAGTCTTTTTGGGACGGGGCTCTTTTAGCTACTCTCGAACCACTTATTCCTCGACCGGCGTGAGTACCATGACTGCGCGCGTATTGCTAAATGACAGCGAACGGCAAGTCACAAGCGTTACGATCTTGGTTGCCGAAGCGGCACGATCGGTGGCATCGCTCGCCACGGCCGAGGCGCCGTCGAGCATCTCGGACAGGTAATTCTTCAGTCCGTCATCGCCCTCAAAGTTGGGCGTGCGCGCCTTGGCATACGTGTCCTCGACCACCTTGGTCGCCAGCGGGCGCAACTTATACGTCGCATCACGCGTGATGTAGTACACGTATTCCATGCTGTCGAACGTCGCCTGATCGGTCGTATCCGAAATCACGTTGAACATCGAACCGTCGTTCATATGATGACCGTAAATCGTGGTCTGCTGATCCACCATGCCCGGCGCGTTGTCGTCGCTATCCAGGAAGATGGCTCCCGAGGCATTGGCCGTACCGTCGAACAGCGTGTTGAGGTACTTGGAGTTGTTGTTGGTCTGCACCACGGGGTAGTTGATGTTGGTGCCGGGCGCGTAAATCCAACCCACAACCTCGGGATTTGTCTGGGCCAGCGCATTGAAGTCGACAATTGGCACGCCACTGGCGTCCTTGTCGCTCACATATTGCTTTTCGATTTTTTGATACGACTCGCTCGCCTGCTTGTAGCCAATCTGCGCGTTGATAAAGATGGCGGCCGCAGCAACGATCAGGCCAATGCCGATGATGATGAGCAGAATGGGAATGACGGAGCGGCGCTTTTTGCGCGGCGGCTCGGTATAGCTCGATGGCGCGGCATGCGCCGAAGAGCGAGGTGACTTCTTGGCCGTACTGTATGACGAAGGGCGATATGCAGCAGGCGTATCCTGACGGCGATGCTTCGCCGGCGTCACGGGGCGCGGCGCGCGCGGCTGTTGAGGAGAGGATGTCCGACCCTGCTGCGGCGCGCGGGCTGCTCCCGACTTGGCTGGATCGGAAATCCGAGAAGCCGAAAAACGCTTTCCCTGATAGTCGGACATGGCTCTCCTTATGCTGCAAATGGACTGGCAGAGCGCTTAGGCGTCAGCCATCTCCTGCTTCATCTTCTCGATAACCTTGCGGTACTCGGGGTCGCAGGCGCCCAGAATCTGCGTGGCGTAAATGGCAGCGTTCTTAGCACCGTTGATGGCCACACAGGCAACGGGCACGCCCGAAGGCATCTGCACCATCGACAGCAGCGAGTCCATACCACCCAGATCGCTCGTCTTCATAGGCACGCCGATGACCGGCAGCGGCGTAAACGCAGCCACGACACCGCCCAGGTGAGCAGCCTTGCCAGCAGCAGCGATAATCACCTTGATACCGCGGTCGGCAGCAGTCGAGGCCCACTCATGGACCTTCGCCGGCGTGCGGTGCGCGCTTGCAATCACGAGCTCATAGGGCACGCCCAGTGCCTCGAACTCGGCGGTGCAACCTTCCATAACGCCCAGATCGGACTTGGAGCCCATGATGATCCCGACAACCGGCTTCTGATCTGCCATAAACAAAGACCTCCTGTTGAGAGCGGTGACGCGGCGGATCCGCGACCCTTAACTACTGAGAGTAGTATAGCTGCTCCCGTCCCTGCGGTCTGCGTGGTGCTTTGCGGACGGGGCAGGCTTTATCTTCACTCCGGTTGCTTCGCAAAGTCGTTCAGATAGAGCCTGGCCCGCCCGCGAAGCGCCCTGCGACCTACCGGATATTGCCATGACGTACGTTGGCTGAAATAATAAAGCAATGCCCGCCGTCCTTGACGGAGCGGCGGGCACGTTTGCTTAGTTGTCGCTGGGACTACTTAGCCTTGCTGCGACGATGGAAGAAAGCGCCGATCGCGGCGATGATGGCGCCAAGACCACCGACGGCCGCGACGGTCGCCGCCGTCTGGTCGCCGGTATTGGGGATCGCCGAACCGCTCTTCTTGCTGCCCTGGGCCTTGTCGCCTGCGGGCTTGCCCGCCTGGTTGCCGCCGTTTGAGCCATTGCCGGAACCCTGGTTGCCCGAGCCGCCCTGGTTGCCGGAATCGGCATCCTTGAGGCTCTCAATGGCCAGCTTGAGCTGGTCATAGGCCGCCTGGAGCTGGATGTCGGAAGCATTCTCATCACCCAAGACGTCCTCGGCGTAGGTAATGGCATCCGTCAGGGCCTTGACAGACTCGTCCGTCTTGCCCCTGGTGTCAGTCTCCTTCGCCTGCTTGACCAAGGCCTTGAGCTGCTTCTTGGTCGGGTTCTCGACCGGGGTCACCGGAGTCTTCTCAAGCGCGTCGCGAGCACTCTCGAGTGCCTTGAGTGCCTGGTCGACCTCGTCCTGCGTGGCGTTCTCGTCGTTCAGGATGGCGCGGGCGCTCGCCAAGGCGTTCTGGAACGCGGTCCAGGAAGCCTCGGTGTAGTCGCTGGCCTTAAGGTCGCCGGCTGCAACCTCGGCATCAACCTTTTCAATCGCGGCAGTGAGGTCGTCCTTCGCCACCGGATTGGGAACGGCCGTACCGTAGAACTTGAGCTCCGCCATGCTGCAGTAGGCGTCAACGCTGCCACCGCCGGCGTGGAGCACCTTGACGGTCACGTAGCGACCGCGCGCGGCACCAAAGCTCATCTGCTTCCAGTCGCCACGGTCGGTGAGCACGCGGCCGTCGTTGTCGAAGGTAAACGTACCCATCGACGTGGCGGTGCCCATCTCATAACCGTCGGCGGTGTCGGAAACCAGCACCTCGGCCTCAAAGATATCGCCGTTCGTGCCGCCGTCCTGGCGCGGCAGGAACGTGACGTCGGTGAGATCGTAGTCGCGGCCCAGGTCGACGGTCAGGTACTGGGGCATACCGGCCTTATAGGCCCAGTCGCTGTGCCAGAGCGTCTGCTCATCGCCGTCAAGAGCGTTGACGGCGTTGCTGCCCTCATAGTCGGCCTCGCTCGAGAAGCCGGTCACCTTGACGTTCTCGCGGTTCTCGGGCGTGTTGATGAGGCTCTTCTCATCGACGGGGCGCATCTTGAGGCCGTCGATTGCCTTCTCGATCTTGGCCGTGGCGTCTGCGACATCCTTCTTGCTATAGCTGCCCTGGCCGCCATCGAGGAGCTTCTGAGCCGCCTCGACCGCAGCGGTGAGGGCTGCATAGGAATCCTTGGTGTAGACGGACTCGCTGTAGCCCGCGGCCTTGGAAAGCGCTGCCATGAGCGCAGAGGTGTCGACACCAGCCTTGACCTCGACCTCATAGGATGCGGTCTTGGAGGGATCGAGCACCGACGCCACCGTGATCGTTGCCTTGCCGGCCTTGTTGGCGCGCAGGTAGTAGCTCACGCTATCGCCGGCCTGGACAGCGGAGACGCTCACCACAGAAGGATCGGAGCTCTCGACCGTCACATAGGGGTAGCCGGCGCTCTCGGGCGTGGCCTTGGCGTCGACGAGCGTCACATCGCCCTCGAAGAACTCGGTCTGGTTCTTGCCCAGTTCGACACCCTCGATGGCCTCGACACCCTGTGTGTAGTTGAAGTTGATCTCGCGCAGCGTGAGCATCTGGTCACCCGATGCCTCAAGCGGCGTGATCTCGACCTTGGTCGCCTTCTTGCCCTTGTTCTCGGCAGAGAGGCCAAAGGCGTAGCGAGCCTGATAGGAATCAAAGCTTCCGCCCGAGAACTCCTGGGTCGAGCCGTCCTCGAACGTCACGACGGACTTAATCTTCTGCACGGTGCCGTTGCCACCGTTGCGGTTAACGACCTCGACGCTATCGAGTTTCGACGGCGTCTTGAAGGCGAACGTCATCGTGGCGGGCAGCTTGACGTAGGTCGGCATCTTGCCGTCGATCCAGTTGGGCCCATAGTTCCACAGGAACTCGAAGTCGTTGCCGCCCTCATTGTTGTCGAACAGTCCGTCATAGCTCTTCTGCTGGATGAGCTTCTCGACGTTGGTGCCGTCGTCGGTGGGGAGCTCGTCGTTGGTCATCGTGATGTCAAAGGCGTCGCGGCCGTACTCGGACTTGGTGGGCTGCGGGACACCGGGCATCGTCACGGTGCCATCACTCACGAACTCGAGCGCGTCGCACGCCGGGCCGACGAGCCAAGACATCGAGGGCAGCTCGACCTTGCCGGCCGTCTTAGCCTTGAGTTTAAAGCTCGCGACCACACCAGTACTGTTGAAGAGCTTGGCGTCGCCGCGGTTGGCGAAGGCCAGGTTGATGGTCTGGTGGCCATCCGTGAACTGCACTTTCTCGCGCGAGAGGTTCTCCATGCCCGCCGTCGACGCATCCTGCGCGATGCTCTCGGAGACATACTCGAACTGGTCGCTGTTGAAGTTGACGAGCGCACCGAGCGCGTTGATGTTCTCGGCGTCGGTGGCGTAGACGTCGACCGTGATCTCGTCGCCGGCCTCGACCTCCATCTTGCTCGGGATCACCGCGAGGGTGCCAGCAGCCTTGCCCTTTTGCTTGGTGCCGCCGTCGAGCGCCGCCATGGTGAAGGAGTAGTCGTACACGTCGTAGACGCCGTTGCCGTTGAGGTCGGCGAAGTGGGCGCGGATCTGGGAGTCGAACGTCGAGGTGTCGGGCTCGCGGTTCTCAAGACCCAGGTAATTCTTCATGTTGGAGTAGTCGCCGTCGGAGACCGTGGCCTTGTTGAGGTTGGAGCCCACAGCGAAGCCGTCCGTGCCGTCGGTCTTGTAGATGGCGATCTCGGAGGCGGAGAAGAAGTTGCCCACGGACGCGAGCGGCGTCATACGCACGTAGCGCGCGGCCACGGCGCCGTCGAACGCCACCGTCTTGCAAGCGGCGGAGCGCTCCCAGTCGACCTCCTGCGTCGTCCAATGCACGCCGTCGAGGCTCGTCTCGATGCGCATCTTGGTCACAGTGCCGTTACCGGCATCATCGCGCGGATAGTACTCGAGCTTGTCGAGCTTGTAAGCGCGACCGTAGTCAACGGTAAGCGCCTTGCCCAGATCGTTGCCACCGGAGTGGAAACCGCCGTCGCCCGACTGGAACTCATGGTCGAAGGCGAGTTCGGCCTTATGGCTACCGTAGAGCGAGCCCTCCCAAGTGATTTCCTCGGCCTCAGGCACGTTCCGCCACGGGTCGAGCGCAGAGTTCGCCTCAAGCACGTCGCTCCATGCGGAGTAGCCATCGGCGTTGCGCGAACGAATCTGGTAGGTATGCTTGCTGTTGTAGGCAAGATCGGTATGCGTGAATTCTGCCGCATCGCCCACGGCGAACACAGTGCCGTCTACCTTAAGGTCGTAGGAGGTAGCACCATCGACCTTCCCCCAGGTGAGCTTAATGCTCGTGGGGGTCGTGGCGTCCTCGGGGGCAGCAAGGTTCGCGGGTGCGGAGAGGTTCTCGTTGAAGCGGTCGGCCGCGAGCGTGGCATCGGCGTTCACGAAATCGCCCAGTTCGAGCGTCTGCGCTGCCGTGGCGACATCGGTCTTCGCGAACTTGACGTAGACCTTGGGATTCGTGGTGATCTTGGTGTTGTTGAAGCTCTCGCCCTGCTCGGCCTCGGTGCTGCCTGCGTCGCTACCGTAGTGGTTGAGGTTGGGGGTCTCGTTGTAGAAGTAGACCGCCTGGCCGGCCTCGGGGGTCGCGACGTCAAAGGCCTCCTGCGAGTCGACCTCAACCACGTTGAGCGCGGATCCGCCGTTCTTGGCGGAGACGCTCGTGGGCTTGGCGGAGACGTTGGCCACAAAGGTCGTGGTGCGGTTGGAGTCGTAGCCGCTGTAGCCGCCCTGCGATGCCTCGGCGGTAAAGGTCGCCGTGCCGCCCACCACGCTCGACTTATAGACGGTGCTCACATGCTCACCGTAGGAAATATTGTCGATTGTGCCGTAGGAATCGTCCTCGGTCGTGTTGTTCTCGATGGAGGAGCCGTCATCCTCGTACTGCGTAAAGCTGCCCTCACCCTCGGTGGCGAAGAACTCGACGATACGCTGGCTGCGATTGGTGCCCTTGGTGTTGGTCTCGGTCACAGCCTCGGGGTTGTTGTTCTCGGCGTACATCGGCACGATGGCGTTGGCCTTAACAAAGAGTGGCAGCTTCCAAAGCGGAGCCTCGTAGTTGTTGAGGACCTGGCCGCCGCGGTACTGCTTACCCGAGAAGTAGTCAATCCAGATGGTGGGATTCTCGTCGGTGCCGTAGTTGGGAAGGTAGATACCATTGCGAACGTCGTTGCCGTTCTCATCTGCCTGGGTATCCTGATACACCGGTGCCACCAGGAAGTTCTCACCGAACATGTACTGATACTGCGTCGAGGTGCTTGCGGCGTACTCGGAGTTGTCGGAGAGCAGCATGGCGCGAATCATGGGCAGGCCGGTATCGCCGTTGCCCGTGTCGATGTTGGCCGCCGAGGCCGCGCTCGTGTAGATATAGGGCATGAGTTGCGCCTTGAGCTTGAGGTAAAAGCGCGAAATGCCCGTGTAGGGATCGCCGTGCGTCATGGGCGACTTGCGGTAGGTGCCCCAGCCGTCCATGTCGAGCATAGAGGGCGTGAACGTCTTCCACTGGTAGTCGCGCGCGGAGATGATGGGGCTGCCACCAAAGATGCCGTCCATATCGGAGCCGATGTTGGGGTTGCCCGAGAGGCTCTGACCGATATACGTGGGGATGTGGAAGCGGATGTACTCCCAGTTGCCGCCGTACTGATCGCCGGTCCAGATGCCGCCAAAGCGCTGCGTGCCGGCCCAACCGTCAAGCGTGATGATGTTGGGGCGCTTGTTGGCGCCGGTCGTCACCGTATCGTAGGCCGTCTTGATGCCGTTGAGGCCAAAGGAGTAGCCAGAGCCCACCCAAGCGACGTCGGTCTTGAGGGTGGTAATGCCGCCCGTCTTGACCTCGGCGTCGAAATCGCGAAGCAAATGCCACGGGGTCTCGGAGTTGCTGTCAGGCTCCAGGTTAGACTGGGTCCACAGACCCGTGCTCACACCCTTGGAGTTAGCATACTCGGTAAACTTCTTAAGGTTGTCGACGTTGGCACGCACGGCGTTGAGGCGCTCGGCTGAACTCGTTCCGTCGGAGTTGACGCCGCCGGTCTTGTAATAACCGTTCTGGCCATAGCCGGCACCGTATCCGTCGTTCGGCAGGAACCAGCCGAGCGGCATGTCGTTGTCCTCGTAGTCATCGATAACCCGCTGGGCGGAGAATTGGCGGTCGAAATCGGTCGCCTTCATGTTCTCGGTATCGACCGTGGGGCCCTCACCGTTGAGCGTCTCGGCCGCAAGCGTGCCGTCGAGCTTGTAGCCCGTCGCCATGCCAGACTCGTACTTAACGTCGCCCTCCTTGCTCGAGGACTTGCTGCCCTTGGTCTCCCACTTCTTCTGACCCGAGGTCGTTGACCAGCCATCACGGTTATAGGCATTCAGATGACCCAGGTAGAAACCGTACTCGGGCAGCAGTACCGGATTACCGGTCACCTTGTAGTAGTCCTGCAGCATCTCGGTCGCCACGTTCGAGGCGCCCTCATTGGTCGCCACGAAGTAGTAGGCGTCGAACTCATTCTCGCTGTGCGAAGTCGTGACTGTTGATGCGTCCGTGGAACCGAAGTCGTAGGAACCCTCTGCAAACGTGTTTCGGAGCACGCCGTAACCGTCACTCGTCCAGTAGAACGGGTTGGGCGAAGCAACGCCGCCATCGGTCCAGTTGTTGGTGTTGGAGATGGCGATAGTCTGGTTGGTGTGCAGGAAGCGGCCGTTCTGAGTACCGCCGCCAAAGAAGTTCTCGGACTTCTCCTTGGCGAGCGTCTGTACGGTGCCCTTCTTATCAAGGTCGAGGGACGCGGACTCGGAGACCACGACACGGTCGCCCGACTTGATGCTCATCTTGCCAGTCGCCTTGTCCAGGATCACGGTCGCCTTTCCACCGCTGATCTCGATAGTGTTGCCCTTGTCGGCAACCGTCGCACTCGGCTTGCTGTAGGTGTCCGAGGCATCGGGCTGGGCCTGGATCTTAGCCGTGTGGGACTTACTGCGCGGCGTTGCGTACTCGGAAAACTCACCCTTGGGATCAACGTTGTAACGGAAAATACCGTCCTCGAGGAACGTAATGCGGCCCTTGATGCCGCCGGCGAAATCGATGTCAACGACGTTCGAGGCAGACTGAGACACGGTCGCCGATTCGACGCCCTTGAGTGGCGTGGCAACCGCCTGCTGGGGACTGGCGAACACGAGCGTCGCTGCCGTGGCAACGAGGACTGCGCTTCCCTTCACCCATCGTTTCGTAAAAATGGAATTCCTACGCACCTGGACTCCTTCCCTCCGACATGCGGAAGTGTCGCGGACGCGCGCCCCGCAGCATGGGCGAACGCATCAAACGGGGGGGTGTTCGGTACATTCCGTACAATTGGCCCACCCGTTACCAAGGGGTCAACTGGTAGTAACCAGATAGCCACCTATAAGGTTGAACCAGCATACGTGAGCAGTTGCGCAAATTAAGTTTGGAATTCTCCCAGCGGTATAAAAATGAACGTAGATGGCGAAGTGGGTCTAATCAACCATACCAATTGGTTCTCCAGCCAGATACCACTTAAGCATAGTTTTACTGTTTAACTGGTATTACATAACCAATACCTTTCCTCGGAAAACGGGCTTCGCGAATTATCCTGAGGGAAAGTCGTAGCCGCCACCCCGCGACCCACCGGGAATATCCATGACGCACGGTGGCTGATTTGATTTGAAATAGGAGGTTGTTGGAGGGTGGTGGACAGTTAGTTCAGATACGTATATTTTGGCGGTGCTAATTGGCGCTAACAAACTGGTTTTAAGTCGCTTTAGATCTAATAATAGGTCTTTCTCGCTATTGCCCGCGCGGCCTTGTCGGTCCAGACTATCAAAAATAGCTCAATTGTGCCCAAATTGGCCTCCACACGTCCTCTGAAAAATACGTATCTGAACTAACTGTCCAAGAGGAATGTCCACAGATAGAAAAAGGCTCTGGCGGACCTCCGAATCACCAGAGCCTTTCAAAACTCGCACACCTGAAGCACATCGCTGCATTCCTGTTTTCGCCCATGAAGTTAGAGAGCCTCTTCCGCCCACTTCTCGAAATCAATCGCACGCCTTTGGGCGGTTCGGTACGCTTCCATGTCTTCACGAGCGCCTACCACTACGATGGCCATTTTTCCTTTGATTTTAATGAGGCGGTACACAATCCGAATGCCACTTCCCCTGAGCTTGATTTTCATGAAGCCCGTCAAATCCGTGCCTGCCTTGTTTCCAAGAGGCTTGCCGAATCCGCCTTCGTTCTGCGGCAATGGGTTCGTTCTGATTCTTTCTATAGCCTTAAACACGTGTTTTCGCTGGGAACCATCGAGACGCTTGAGATCCTTGAGAGTATCCGGGTAGAAAGCGACTTCGTACCCGCTCATTCAAACTCGACCTCATCCATCTGATCGAGTTCGTCCTGGCCCACACCCAACTCTGCCATAACATCAGATAGGGAAACGAGTTCATCATCGCTTGTCGCAGCCGTCCTCTTAAGGGCCAACGTCAACAAGGCGAGGTCCTCCTCCGCCTGCTTAGCCTCTCGGTATTCATCGGGCGTCACGATAACGAACGCCGGCTTGTTGTGTTTCAAAACTACAACCGGGTTGTCGTTGCTCACTCTCGAAAACGCAGCGGGACCCTTACCGTGACTGAAATCGCTGATGGGAACAAGATTGTCGAGCATCTTTAAAGCAGGCATCGAGACCTCCAAATATAAAGTCTTTTATGCATTCATTTTAGCATGCAGAAAATACCAGCAATCACGGAATAGTGGCACGGACGAGGCATCGCTTTCCACCAACCGTTGATCATCGACCGAGCAAAATGTCCCGCCAAGAGATCGAGCGAGGATTCCGTCCCTCGAAGAGGGCCGTATTGGCCTCCTCGCGGGACGGAATCCTCGCTCGTTCGTTCCAGCCCGCGTCATCGCGTGCTAGACGGCCAGCTCGCCTGATTCACCCATAAGCCATCGTGCCAGGTCGACGACCTTGATGCCATCCCAATCAGTCGTTTCGTGCCCTGTTCGGGCGATGACGCACTTGGGATAGGCGTCTCGAATCCGTCGCAGCGGATCAAGCTCACGCTCAAGCGTCGCTTCTTGGGAAATGTCGTCACTCACCTGGATATAGACACGGCGGTCACGCCTGATGGCGACAAAGTCTACTTCCTTTTGGTAGAGAACGCCCACGTAGACTTCCCATCCGCGGCGCATAAGCTCGATTGCCACCATATTCTCGTAAACATGGCCAAAATCGAGCTTTTTCGTACCAAGCGCGGCGTAGCGAAACGAGTGGTCGGCCAGGTAGTATTTATCTCCCGTCGACAGGCATTTCTTTCCTGAGACGTCAAAGCGACGAAACCGGTAGAACGCAAACGCATCACACAGGTAGTCGATATACACAGCCAGCGTCTTGTCGCTTATCTTAAGGTTCGCTCGTGACAGCTCAGCCGCCATCCCCTTGAGAGAAGAGATGTTTCCGACGTTATCCATCAGGAACTCGCAGGAACGTTTAAGCTGCTCCGCATTGCGTATACGATATTTTTGTCTGATGTCGCGCAGGATAAGAGTTTCAAGCACATCCGAGATGTATGAGAAACGCATCCTTTCGTCCTGGTAGATATAGGAACCCGGCATTCCTCCCTCGCGGACATAGCGAGCAAGGGCCTCGGCTGGAGAAGTGATCTCTTGATACGCCGAGAACTCCGCAAGTGAAAACGGAAAGACCTCGATCTCCACCGTTCTTCCCGTGAACAACGTCGAGAGGTCGCTTGAGAGAAGAAAGGCATTCGACCCCGTGATGTAAATGTCATATTTCTCTGACGCATGAAGACTGTTGATAGCCCGCTCGAACCCTTCACACATCTGGACCTCGTCGATCATGACGATATTCCGGCAACCCTCGATATAATGCTTTTCCACATATGTATGCAGCGCATGGTATTCCGCCAACGGCTCGAACTCAAGTAGATTGAAGTTGACGTGTATGACGTTGGCCGAGGGGTCGTTTGAACGAAGTTGGCTGGCAAACGCCTCAAGCAATTTCGATTTTCCGCATCGCCTGATTCCGGTAATCACCTTGATGTCTGGCGAACCCGCCACCTTGGAGAGCTTATCCATATAGAACGGTCGATTAATAAGTCTCATGGCAATCCACTTCGCAAAATTAAGATTAACTGAAAAACGCGAAGTACAATATATCATCTACTTCGCGTTTTTGAGAAATCCTAGATTTCGCGTAATTATATTCGCCAAGCTATCGCAAACCCGACACGGGTGAGATCTCCGCCTGATTGACCCTGCGCAGCAGTCCGAAGCGAAAGACGCGAGTCCTCAGACCGCTCCGGTAAAGTGAGGGCCGCGACGGTTACCGCGGCCCTCTTGGGAAACGTGTGCGATTGTCAATCGCTCGCGCTAGTCTTCCTTGCGGCGGAAACGAGCAAGGAAGACTCCGATTGCGGCGATCGCGGCACCCAGGCCGCCGATCGCGGCGACGGTCGCCACCGTTTGATCACCGGTGCTCGCAAGTGAGTTAGCGGACTTGCCACCCTGAGCCTTGTCACCAGCGGGCTTTCCCGCCTGGGCGCCATCGTTCGAACCGCCGGATGTCTGCCCACCGTTGCCGGAACCCTGATTGCCACCGGACGCACAAAGCCCCTTCTGCAGCACACGGCACAACCAAGTCACCGCAGGCCGGGGCGGGGGAGCCGAGTTTCCCACTGAGCGACTCTGCTTGCAGCCGGAGCGAAGGGGGAACTCGGCCCCCCTCCGCCCCGGCCGGCCAGGTCAACTACACCGTGTACTGCGGCAGGTCCTGCAGGGCGATGACGTCCATGCCCATGTCGTTAGCGCTGCCGTGGCCCTGCTGGTCCTCGCGCACGGCCTCGATAGCACTCACGTACGTGTTGGCGGCAGACATCGCGGTCACGCAGGTCACGCCGCGACGCACGGCCTCGGTACGTAGCAGGTAGCCATCGCCACGCGAGCCCGGACCGTACGGCGTGTTGACGATCACCGCAATCTTGCCATCGGCGATGAGATCGCCGATATTGGGACGCTCGCCGTCGTGCGGGCCGCTAATCTTCTCCACGACCTCGCACGTCACGTTGCCTCCACGCAGAACGCGTGCCGTACCCTCGGTGGAGCAGATATCAAAGCCCAGGTAGCGAAGGATACGAGCGACCGAAAGGATATGACGCTTGTCGCGGTCGCACACGCTAATGAACACCTTGCCGGCGCTCGGGTCGGGCAGCTTGTAGTCAATTGCCAGCTGCGTCTTGGCGTATGCCTCGGGATAGCTCTTGGCGATACCCATGACCTCGCCTGTCGACTTCATCTCGGGGCCCAGAATAACGTCGGCTCCCGGGAAACGGCCCCAGGGCATAACGGCTTCCTTCATGCAGAACCAATCGAGCTGACGCTCGTCGCTCGGCAGGCCCAGGCTGGCGATGGAATCGCCTGCCATGATACGCGCCGCGCACTTGGCCAGCGGCACGCCGGTGGCCTTGGAGATAAACGGCACGGTGCGGCTGGCACGCGGGTTGGCCTCGATCACGTAAACGGTCTCGCCCTTGATGGCGTACTGCACGTTGACCAGGCCGCGTACGCCCAGCGCCATCGCGATGCGGCGCGTGGTCTCGCGAAGCTTTGCCTGCAGGCTCTCGCTAAAGCTGAACGGCGGGATGCAGGTCGCAGAGTCGCCGGAGTGAATACCGGCCTCCTCGATATGCTCCAGAATGCCGCCGATGTAGACCTCTTCGCCATCGCACAGGGCGTCGACATCGGACTCGATCGCACCCTCCAAGAAGCGATCCAGATACACCGGGTAGTCGGGGCTAATGCGTGCAGCCTCGGCCATGTAATCGCGCAGATGCTCGGCATCGTAGGCGATCATCATGCCGCGGCCGCCCAGCACGTAGCTCGGACGCACCAGCAGCGGGTAGCCGATGTGCGCGGCCACGGCCTCGGCCTCCTCAAACGAGGTTGCCTGGCCCGCCGGCGGGTACATGATGCCCAGCTTGTCGAGCAGAGCGGCAAAGCGCTCGCGGTCCTCGGCAAAGTCGATGGCATCGGGCTTGGTGCCCATGATGTTCACGCCGCTCTCCTCGAGCATGCGCGCCAGCTTAAGCGGGGTCTGGCCGCCAAGCGTCACCACGACGCCGTCGGGGCGCTCAACATCGATAACGTCCATGACATCCTCGTAGGTGAGCGGCTCAAAGTACAGGCGGTCGGACGTGTCGTAGTCGGTCGAAACGGTCTCGGGGTTGCAGTTGACCATGATGGTCTCAAAGCCGCGGGCCGCCAGCGCATAGCTCGCGTGCACGCAGCAGTAATCGAACTCGATACCCTGGCCAATGCGGTTGGGGCCGGCGCCCAGGATCATCGCCTTGGGCTTGTCCGCCGGCGTGGTCTCGTCGGGAGCCACGCACTTCTTGGCATCCGGGCTCGTGCGGTAGATGTTCTCGTACGTCTTGTAGTGGTACTCCGTGGCGCTCGAGAACTCCGCAGCGCAGGTATCGACCGTCTTCATGCTGGGAACCACGCCCAGACCCTTGCGATAGGCGCGCACAAAGCGCTCGTCCGAGCTGGTCAGCGCGGCGATCTCGGCGTCGCTCGTGCCGTACTGTTTGAGCAGGCGCATCGCGTCGGCGTCGATATCCTCCACACGCAGGCCGCGGATGCTCTCCTGGACCTGCACCATGTCATTGATACGGTTGAGGTACCACGGATCGATACCGCAGATGGCATGGATGCGAGCGATGTCCCAGCCACGGCGCAGGGCCTCGACCACAAAGAAGATGCGGTGCTCGGTCGGCGTTGCCACGGCTTGAGCGAGCTCATCGTCGCTCAGTTTGTCGGCACCTTCCTTGCCACCGGCGCAAATGCCCTGGTGGCCATCCTCCAGCGAGCGCATAGCCTTGCCAAAGGCCTCCTCAAAGGTGCGACCGATCGCCATGATCTCGCCCACGGCCTTCATGCGCGTGGTGAGTGTGGGGTCGGTACCCTTGAACTTCTCGAAGGCAAAGCGCGGCACCTTGACCACACAGTAGTCGATTGTGGGCTCAAAGCAGGCGGGCGTAGCCTTGGTGATGTCGTTGACGATCTCGTCGAGCGTGTAGCCCACAGCCAGGCGCGCGGCGGCCTTGGCGATGGGGAAACCCGTGGCCTTGGAAGCGAGGGCGGACGAGCGGCTCACGCGCGGGTTCATCTCGATGACGATCAGGCGGCCGGTGTTGGGGTTCACGGCAAACTGCACGTTGGAGCCACCGGTCTCGACGCCGATCTTCTCCAGAATGGCGAGCGAGGCCACGCGCATGCGCTGATACTCAAGGTCGGAGAGCGTCTGCGCCGGCGCCACGGTGATGGAGTCGCCGGTATGCACGCCCATGGGGTCGAGGTTCTCGATGGAGCACACGATGATGCCGTTGCCGGCATGGTCGCGCATGACCTCCATCTCGTACTCTTTCCAGCCCTCGATGGACTCCTCGACCAGCACCTCGTGGGCAGGCGAGAGCTCCAAGCCCTGGCTCACGATGGAGACGAGCTCCTCGTGGGTGTGAGCGATGCCGCCGCCGGCGCCGCCGAGGGTAAAGCTCGGGCGCAGTACGCAGGGATAACCCACGCGCTCGGCGATGGCCTCGGCGTCGGCCACGCTGTAGGCATAGCCCGAGCGCGCGACCTCCAGGCCAATCTCGGCCATGGCCTCGTTAAAGAGCTTGCGGTCCTCGCCGCGCTCGATAGCGGCCAGGTCGCAGCCGACCATTTCGACGCCGTACTTGTCGAGCGTACCGTCCTTTGCCAGCTCGACGGCGGCGTTCAGACCGGTCTGGCCGCCCAGCGTGGGCAGCAGCGCGTCCGGGCGCTCTTTCTTGATTACGCGCTCGATAAATTCGGCGGTGATGGGCTCGACATAGGTGCGGTCGGCAAGACCCGGGTCGGTCATGATGGTCGCCGGGTTGGAGTTGACCAGGATGACCTCAAAGCCATCCTCCTTGAGCACCTTGCAGGCCTGGGCGCCGGAGTAGTCAAACTCGCAGGCCTGGCCGATAACGATGGGGCCCGAGCCAATGACGAGGATGCGCTTGATGTCAGTACGTTTAGGCATGTTAGTTCTCCTCGGTCTCAGTCTCGGCGAAATTCCAGCCAGCCAGGCGGTCCTTCGCGGTGTCGATGTCCAGGTAGTTCTCCTCGCCGTCCATGAGTCGCGTAAAGGCGGTAAAGAGATAGTGAGCATCGGTGGGGCCAGGCGAGGCCTCGGGGTGGTACTGGACCGAGAAGCACGGGGCGTCGAGCAGCTGGATGCCCTCGGCGGTGCCGTCGTTGAGGTTCACGTGCGTCAGGCGAATGCGGCCAAAGCGCTCGTTCATCACGACCGGCGCGATTCCGCGGCGCACCCAGACGCGCAGATCTCCATCGGCCGCATGCTCGGTCTCGCCGCCGGAAAGCTCGGGGACAAGCTTGCCCAAGCTGGGGAACAGCAGGCCAAAGCCATGGTTTTGTGCGGTGATCTCCACGCGACGGCTTACCAGGTTCATGACCGGCTGGTTGCCACCGCGGTGACCAAACTTAAGCTTTTCCATCTGGGCGCCGCAGGCCAGGCTGATCATCTGGTGACCAAGGCAAATACCAAAGACCGGCACCTTGCCGATCAGCTGCTGCACCTGCTCGTAGGTCTCCACCACGGCGTCGGGGTCGCCGGGGCCATTGGACAAAAAGACGCCGTCGGGATTCATGTCGAGCACCTCGCTCGCGGGCGTATTCCACGGCACGACGGTAAGGTCGCAGCCGGCGCGGACCAGCCCTTCCAGAATGCCGCGTTTCACACCGCAGTCGTAGGCGACCACTTTGTGACGGGCAGGAGCGGCAGCCGAAAGCGCAAAGCCATGCGTGGCAGGCAGGTCGGCGGCCACAAACTCATGAGGCGCGGGGCAACTTACGGTCTTGACCAGGTTCTCGCCTACCAGCGTAGGCGCTGCGGCCAGACGCTCGGCAAGCTCGTCGACGTCGAAGATCTCGGTCGAGATAATGCCCATCTTGGAACCATTGTCGCGCAGATGGCGCACCAGAGCGCGGGTGTCGACACCCTCGATAGCAACGATGCCGTGTGCGCGCAGGTACTCCGGCACGCTGACGGCCGAGCGCCAGTTAGAAGGCGTGGCGCACATGTCGCGAACGATCATGCCGCGCATGGCCGGAGCGCTCGCAGAGCGCACGGCGTCGCCGGGGAAGGCCGACTGGACGTCGGTCTCGTCGATACCGTAGTTGCCGATCTGCGGATAGGTCATGGTTACGATTTGGCCGGCATAACTCGGGTCGGTCATGACCTCAAAGTAGCCCTCGAGCGAGGTGTTGAAGCAGACTTCGCCGGTCGCGGTGCCCTCGGCGCCGCATGCACGTCCATAAAAAATGGTCCCATCCTCAAGATACAGGATGCAGGGACCACAGGTGCCCTTGCTGGTTTTGGCCAGCATACGCTGGCAAAGCTCGCTGGGCGCGAAGGTGCGGGCGGCAGCGCCCGCGGTATGGTTGTTCGCCATAGTTCTCCTTCCCGGTCTCACAGGACCGGCTTAAAGGTGTGTAGTTAGGCCTCGCGGTATTGTAACCGTAAGCATGCCTCATGGCGTTAATTTCATCGAAATGTTTACGAAATGATAATTATGACTTTCTATGCATAATGATTTTTCTAGGACGGGGATTAAAAATCATCCCGCGAGGCTTGTGGCTCACGCGGGATGATGGCCTCTTATTTTTTCTTGTCCTGCTCCAGCAGTTCGGACGGTGTGCGATCGGGCTTGCCGCCGCGGAAAATCTCGCGGCCATGCAGACGATGCTCCAGATCGCGCTCGGCCTTTTCCTCGTCAATCTTGGTCTGGCTCACCACCGGGTCCTCAATCAACGACGACACCGAGTTCACCTGCTTCTGAATGCGCTCGGCGATGGTGTCATCCATACTCACGATGCGCATCTTCCAGTCGATACTCGTAGCGTTGGATGAGCTCTTGGTCCACACGAACGTCAAAATGGCGCTCTGGTGGCCGCGCGCGGGGAACATGCCAAAGAAGGAATCGTGCTGAATGTTGCTATCCTCGTCGATATAGGCGTGAACGTTATACACCACGCGGTCGATCTTATCGTTGAGCAACGCGTTGGTCGCAAGCGCCGCGGCCTGAATCTGCCCGTTGGACAGCAGCTCGAGCTCGTTGGCAGACGATGTGTCCAACACCGTCACCTCGACCGTGCCCGTGCGTTCATCGGCTTCATCGACGGTAAAGTCGAGCGGGAACTGCGTAAAGCCGTTGCCCCATTCAAGTCCACCCTTGAGCGCGGTCGAAACGGTATCGACCGAAACGCTCTCGGACAGGTTGGCGGTGTTCAGACGACGCATCACGCCGTAGCCAATCTGCATGCCCACGATCAGCACCAAAATACCGATGACCACGGCCATCGCGGTCTTCGTAATGGTATGGCTCACCTGCGAGCCCGAAGGATCGTCCTCGGACAGCGGGTCGATATGTTTTGCCTGGCTCGCGCGGTCCTCGCTGCGCAGCTGCGCTAGCGCCGCTTTGTCACCGCGCTTGGCCGCAGCCTCCTTCTCACGCATGCGCTCGGTACGCTTTTTGGCGAGCGTGGGATCCAAGACGCCGGATGCATCGATTTCGGAGAATAACTCCGTCACTTCTTCCGGAGTCAAAGGGTTCTTGTCAGCCATAAACTTCCTGTCATATCAATCAGTCGAGCTCGTGCGCACGCGCACCTTCGAACTGCATTCGATAGTAACGGGCATAGGTGCCGCCACGGGCGAGAAGCTCCTCGTGCGTGCCACGCTCCACAACGCGACCATGCTCAACGGTCGCAATCTCATCGGCATGCTTAATGGTCGAAAGACGGTGGGCGATAATAATCGTGGTGCGGCCGCGTGCCAGCTCTTCGAGTGACTCCTGCACCGCCTCCTCGCTCTCGTTATCCAAAGCACTCGTCGCCTCGTCCAAAATCAGGATCTTGGGGTTCTTGAGAAACACGCGCGCGATGGCAACGCGCTGCTTCTGTCCGCCCGAAAGACGGCTGCCGCGCTCGCCCACCACGGTGTCGTAGCCCTGCGGAAGCGACTCGATAAAGGCATCGATGTTGGCGCGACGGGCGGCCTCGGCGATCTCTTCTGCCGTGGCGCCCGGCTTGCCGTAGGCGATGTTCTCGCCAATCGTACCGTCAAATAGATAGACATCCTGCTGCACCAGGCCGATGGCGCGGCGCAGGCTCTGCTGCGTCACATCGCGCACGTCCTGGCCGTCGATGCTAATGGATCCGGCAGCCACGTCATAAAAGCGCGGCAGCAGCGAACAGGTCGTGGACTTGCCACCGCCCGAAGGGCCAACCAGCGCGATGGTCTGCCCGGGCTTGATGGACAGATTCATATGGTCGATAACGGGACGCTCGTCGGCATAGCCCTCGCCCAGCTCGACATCCTCGTAGTTAAAGCACACGTCGTGATACTCCACGGCGCCGGCAGTCACCTGCAGATCCGTAGCGCCCGGCTTGTCCTGGATATCCGGCGCGGTCGAGAGCACCTCGTCCATACGTTTAAAGCCGGCGATAGCCTTCTGATACGTTTCGGCCGAATTGACGAGCGTCTCGAGCGGCGTGCAGAACAGCGAAATATAGAGTGCGAAGGTCGCCATATCGACCGCCTGTAGCTGTCCCTGGGCGACCAGCCATCCGCCCAGCAGCACTACGATCACATAGAGCACACCCGAGAGCAGGCCATATGTCGCAGTATAGACGCCCATGGCGTGATACATGTTCTCCTTGGACGAAAGATAGCGATTGTTGGAGGCGCGGAACTTGAAGCGTTCGGTCTCCTCATTGGCAAAACTCTTGACCACGCGCATGCCCGCCAGCGAATCCTGCAGCTGTGCATTGATGCCGCTGATCTTTTTGCGGTTGTCGCTAAAGACCTCGCGCATACGCATGTTCTGCCAAAACATGATGACCGCAAACGCCGCCGTCACCACGGCCATGGCAAGCGCCAGCACCGGGGCGATGGTAAAGAGGATCACAAACGAGCCGATGATCTCGATGCCGCAGATGATGATCCACTCGGGCACGTGATGCGCCGCCTCGCAGATATCGAACAGGTCGTTGACCACGCGGCTCATCATGTCACCCGAGCTGTTGCGGTCGAAGTACGCAAAGCTAAAGCGCTCATACTGGTCGAACAGGTCCTCGCGCATCTTGGACTCCATGCGCGCGCCCATCACGTGACCCCAATAGCTCACAAAGTAGCGGCAGGCGCAGCGGACGGCATACATCAGCACCAAGCCCACCGCGATCATGCCGAGCGCCTGCATAATGGCAGCCTGACCCTGAGCAAATAGCCCACCGGTCAAATTGCGCAGGATAATGGGGAACGCCAGGTCAATGGCGGCAAGCACCAGAGCACAAACAGTATCAGCAACAAAAAGCCCCATCTGGGGCTCGTAGTAAGAAAGAAACCTCTTAAACATGCAGTCCTCGGAGATAAAACAATAACGTAAGACCCTGGGACAAAATAATCAGTAGTGTTTGCCCCAGGGTCGCCCTCGCTTTTAAAGCTCAGTTCCGCCTAGTCGGTGTGCGATGCTGTCGCAGGCAAGCGCGCCTACGACGGTCTTGGCGTCTTCGATCTTGCCGTCGAGCACGGCGTCGATCAGCTCGTGCAGCGGCACCAGGTCCACGTTGACAAACTCGTCATCATCGGGGTTGGGCGCATCAAACTCGAGCTTGGTAGCCAAGTAGATGTGGATGATCTCATCGCAAAAACCGCAGGACGTGACAATCGACGTCAAAAAGCGAATACGACCAGCCTTAAAGCCCGTCTCCTCATGCAGTTCGCGCTTGGCGCAATCGAGCGGGTCCTCGCCCGGGTCGAGCTTGCCGGCAGGAATCTCGACCGTCACGCGGTCGATGGCGGTGCGGTACTGACGCACCAGTACGATCTTGCCGCTCTCGGTCAGTGCCACAACGGCCGCCGCACCCGGATGGCGAACGATATCGCGGGCGCTGCGGTGACCGTTGGGCAGCTCAACCTCAAGACGGTGGACGTCGAGAATCTTGCCCTTCCAGGCGCACTCCTCCGAAAGAATCTTCTCGTGCAGCTCGGCATCGTGCGGGTCGTCGTCGCCCAGCACCAGTGCCGGCTCGTCAGCGACCTCGCCACCAGGCTCGCCCTCGGCGTGCCCATACATGCGGCTGTCCTCTTCGACGATCTGCGCGTCCACGAGCTCTTCGTTCTTCTCGTCCATCCGTCTCATTCCTCTCGGATTTTAGGCATCCCAGGCGTCGCGGCCGCGCAGCGCGCGCAGGCCGATGTCGTGACGCAGGGTCTTGCCCTCAAAATCAATCTTCTCGCAGGCCTCGTAGGCAAGGTTGCGAGCGTTCTCGAACGTGTCGCCCAGAGCGGTCACGGCAAGCACGCGGCCACCATTGGTCACGAGCTGGCCGTCCACCACGGCGGTGCCCGCGTGGTACACGGTCACGTTCTCCATGGCCTCGGCATCGGCGATACCGGTGATGACCTTGCCCTTCTCGTAGCTGCCGGGATAGCCCGCGCTCGTCAGGACAACGGCCACGGCCCACTCGTCACGCCAGTCGAGCTCAATCTGATCGAGCTCGCAGTTGGCACAAGCCAGCATGACCTCGACCAGGTCGTTCTTAAGGCGCGGCAGCACGACCTGCGTCTCGGGGTCGCCAAAGCGGGCATTGAACTCCAGCACCTTGGGGCCGGCAGGCGTGAGCATAAAGCCGCCGTACAGGCAGCCGCGGTAGTCGATACCCTCGACAGCGAGCTCGGCCACGGTCTGCTCCATGACCTTCACCATGGTGGCGTGCTCCTCGTCAGTCACGATGGGCACCGGGCTGTAGACGCCCATGCCACCGGTGTTGGGGCCCTTGTCGCCCTCGAGCGCGCGCTTGTGGTCCTGCGAGGTGGCCATGGGGCGAACGGTCTTGCCGTCGGTAAAGGCCAGCAGCGAGCACTCGGGGCCAACGAGCATCTCCTCGATAACCACGGTGTTGCCGGCATCGCCAAAGGTGCCGCCAAAACACTCGCGCACGGCCTCCTCGGCCTGCGCAAGCTCGGTCGCCACGATAACGCCCTTGCCCGCGGCAAGGCCGTCGGCCTTGACAACCAGCGGGGCGCCCTGCTCGCGCACGTAGGCGAGAGCCGAAGCCTCGTCGGTAAACGAACCATAGGCTGCCGTCGGAATGCCCGCACGCTCCATGAGCTGCTTGGAGAACAGCTTAGAGCCCTCCATCTGGGCGCCCTCGGCACCCGGGCCAAAGCAGGGAATACCCGCCGCGCGCACGGCGTCGGCCACGCCCGCCACGAGCGGAGCCTCGGGGCCAATTACCACGAGTCCGCATCCGTGGCTCTGAGCAAACGCCGCCACGGCCGCAGGATCGCAGTCGTCGAGAACAACGTTCTCGCCACAGCTCGCGGTGCCGCCGTTGCCCGGCGCGATGTAGAGCTTGCCGGCGCGCGGTGATGCCGCGAGCTTAGCTGCCAAAGCATGCTCACGGCCGCCGCTGCCCAACAACAGGATGTCGATGGTTTGAGTGTCCGCCTTCAAGGGTGCCTCCTCTATGGATTAACGGCTCGCTCCGCGCGAGCCCTTTGCAAGCAAATATACCCCTCGGCCGCCCGCTTGGGCTGCAAAGGGGTATATCGCAATAACCAAATAGTCCCGATTACTTCCAGAATCGGTTGATGATCTGCTCGCGACCAGCGCCAACGCCAATGAACGTCACGCGGGTGTGTGCCAGATCCTCGATAAACGCCACGTAGTCCTGAGCCTCCTGCGGCAGCTCGTCAAAGCTGCGGCAACCGGTGATGTCGCACTTCCAGCCAGGAAGCTCCTCGTAGATGGGCTTGGCATGCTCAAAGCGCACCTGGTGCTCGGGCACGCTCGTGTAACGCTCGCCATCGACGTCGTAGGCCACGCACACCTTGATGGTGTCGAAAGCCGAAAGCACGTCGAGCTTGGTCATGGCGATGTCGGTGAGGCCGTTGACGCGCGAGGCGTAGTTGGCGATGGGGCCGTCGAACCAGCCGCAGCGACGACGGCGACCGGTGGTCACACCGTACTCATAGCCCTCCTCGGTCAGCGTGTGGCCGGCCTCGGACTCATAGGAAAGCTCGGTGGGCATGGGGCCCGAACCGACGCGGGTGATATAGGCCTTCATGACGCCCAGCACGCGGTTGACGTTCTTCATACCGACACCGGAGCCGGTGATGGCGCCGCCGGCGGTGCAGTTGGAAGACGTCACGTACGGATAGGTGCCGTGGTCGATGTCGAGCAGCGTCGCCTGGGCGCCCTCAAACAGCAGGTCCTTGCCCTCATCGATCATGTTGTTGAGCAGCAGGCTCGTCTCGGTGATGTAGGGGCGCAGGCGCTCGGCCATCGGCAGGTACTCGTCGCAAATCTGGTCCACGGTGTAGGTGGGCAGGTTGTAGATGAGCTCGAGCTCGGGGTTCACGCGGGCGAGAGCGGTCTCCAGCTTGTCGCGGAACAGCGCCTCGTCCAGCATGTCCTGCATGCGCAGGCCGATGCGAGCCATCTTGTCCTGATAGCACGGACCAATGCCGCGCTTGGTGGTACCGATGTTCTTCTTGCCGAGCTTCTGCTCAAAGGCGCCATCCAGATCGATGTGGTACGGCATGATGACATGCGCGTTGCCGCTAATCTTGAGGTTCTTGGTGGTGATGCCGTCGGCCTCGAACATGTCGATCTCCTCAAGGACAACCTTGGGGTTGACGACGCAGCCGTTACCGATCACCGACACGTGGTCAGAATACATGATGCCGGAGGGCACCTGGTGCAGGCCGTACTTCTTGCCGTTGACGACGATGGTGTGACCGGCGTTGTTGCCGCCCGAGTAGCGCACGACGGCATCGAAGTCGCCGGCGACCAGGTCGCAAATCTTACCCTTGCCCTCATCGCCCCACTGGGCACCGACCAAAACGGTTGACGGCATGTTTACTCCTTACATTCATGGACTGTCTACGCGCCACGCCGGCACGCAGAAGCACAAAACATTCCCAGTATACCCGTGCAACGGGCGCCTGTCCTACTCCTCGGCATGTGCCCCATCAAGCTCATAGAACTTGGTGGATGCCGGCAGGAACATCAGGTCGACGTCGCCGATCGGGCCCGAACGGTTCTTGGCCACGACGATACGCGTAACGCCCTCGTCGGGTCGATCGTCGCGCGAGGCTTCGGCCTCGTCGGCGGAGCGGTCCAAGAACATGACGATATCGGCGTCCTGCTCGATGGAGCCCGATTCACGAAGGTCGGAAAGCTGCGGGCGCTTGCCGGTACGGGATTCGACCTGACGCGAGAGCTGCGACAGCGCGATGAGCGGAATCTTGAGCTCCTTGGCCATGATCTTCAGACCACGCGACATCTCCGAAACCTCGACGGTACGGCTCTCAGAGCGGCGTCCCGGCGGAGGACTCACCAGCTGCAGGTAGTCCAGGATGATGATTGCCTTATCCTTGTTATGGAGCATGCGGCGGCTCTTGGCGCGAATCTCGGTCACTGTGGTGCCGGGCGTATCGTCAATCAGAATATCGAGCTTGGACAAGGTCTGCGTGGCCTCGTTGATATTGGCCCACTGCTCGGGGCTAATGCGACCCATGCGGAAGTCACTGATCGAGATCATGGCATAGGCGCAAATCAGACGCTGGGCAATTTCCTTACCCGACATCTCCAGCGAGAAGAAGCCGACGGTATAACCAGCAGCGGCAGCGTTGAGCGCCAGGTTCAGAGCGAACGACGTCTTACCTACAGCAGGACGGGCGCCGATGATGATGAGCTGGCCCTCGCGAAAACCCATGAGCATGCGGTCGAGTGACGGAAAGCCCGTGGGCACGCCCGCAGCCTGGCCACCGGCCTGGCACACTTCCTCGGCCTCGTTATAGGCCTCGACCATAAACTCGGTCAACGTCTTGTAGCTCGACTTGACCTCGCGCGCCGTAACCTTGAGCAGCTTGCTCTCGGCCAGCTCCACGACCTCTTTGGTGTCGGTGGGGGCGTTATATGCCAGCGCGTTGATCTCGTTGGTGGCGCCGATCAGCTCGCGCAGCATCGAGTCGCGGCGAACGATGGCGGCATGGTGCTGCCAGTTGACGAGCGACAGGGTCTGACCCATCAACTCCAAAATGTACGCCTCGCCGCCCACGGCATCGAGCTTGTTGATGCTTCGCAGGTAATCGATCAGCGAGATGGAGTCGATGGGAATGCGGCTGTTGTACATATCGACCATCGCAGTATAGATGGTCTTATGAATGGGCCGGTAGAAGTCATCGGGCTGCAGCTCGACCTGGGCCTCTTCGACCACCTCGGGCGATAGCAGCATAGCGGCCAGTACATTGGCCTCTGCATCTTGGTTTTGGGGAAGACCCAACTTTGAGCCGCGGTCCTCGACCGTCAGCCCGGTCTCCCTATCGTCATATGCCATGAGCATCCTCATTCATATCGCTTGCGAGCATCCATAGTATCAGCCACGATCCCAAAACGCGCCGCGCGCCGCCAATCATCACCGAACCAAACGGATAAACGGTCCTGTATATAGGACTTCGACGCAACGTTCACCATGACACTCACTCAGCGCAAAAAACAAAAGGGCGCCCTGGTCTCCCAGAGCGCCCTTCTTAGAACAAGATTGTTGCGTTGCAGCAAATGCTACTCGGCAGCAGCCTCAGTCTCGACCTCGGCGGTCTCGGCCTCGGCGACCTCAGCGGCCTCCTCGACCTCAGCCTCGGCAGCGAGCTCCTCGGCGGTAACGCCGACGAGAACGACAACCTCGGCCTTGATCTCGCGGTACAGCGAGATGGCAACGGTGTGGGCACCGGCAACCTTGATGGGCTTACCGAGCTCGACGCGCTTGCGGTCGATGTCCATACCGAGCTGAGCCTTGATGGCGTCAGCGACCATAGCGGCGGTAACGGAGCCAAAGAGGATGCCCTCGTCGCCGACCTTGACGTCAACGGTGACCGTCTTGCCCTCGAAGGCAGCCTTGGTCTCGTTGGCGGTAGCCAGACGGACGGCCTCGCGCTTGGCGATGTTGTTGCGACGCTCGTCAAGCTGCTTGAGGTTGCCCTTGGTGGCGGCAACAGCGAGCTTCTTGGGGAACAGGAAGTTCTCAGCGTAACCCTGAGCGACCTCTACGACGTCACCCTCGCCGCCCTTGCCCTTGATCTCATCGAGAAGAATAACCTTCATGATGCGTCTCCCTTCTTAGCCGCGGTCGCGGTTGCCACGAGAGGAAACCACGGGGACGGTGTACGGCAGGAGAGCCATCTCGCGGGCGCGCTTGATGGCGTTGGCGATGTCATGCTGATGCTGCGTGCAAGCGCCAGTGACGCGACGGGGCTTGATCTTGCCACGGTCGGTCATGTACTTACGGAGAAGCTGAGTGTCCTTATAGTCGATGAACTCAGTGTTCTCCTTGCAGAACTGGCAGTACTTACGACGCGGCTGACGTGCAGAAAAATCATTAGCCATGTCAAAATACCTTTCATTTGGCAACTTCGGCGAACCGAAGCCGCCTCTCACTCAAAAATAGGTGAACAACCCTTAGAACGGGATGTCCTCATCGTAGACGTCGACCGCGGGCGGCGTAGCCACCGGCGCGGCAGGACGTGCTGCGGGCGCGGGAGCTGCGGGGGCGTAACCGCCCTGATCGTAGCCACCCTGGCCACCACGGGAGCTCATAAACTCGATCTCATCGACGATGACCTCAAGCTTGCTCCGGCGCTGGCCGTCGCGCTCCCAAGAGCTGTAGCGCAGCTTGCCCTCGATCGCGACCTTGTTTCCCTTTGCCAGGAAACGGCTCACGGCCTCGGCGCGGGTGCCGAACATGGTGCAGTCGACAAAGTTGGGATAGTCCTCCCACTCGCCAGTCTGCGCGTTGCGGCGACGATCGTTCACGGCAACGCCAAAGGACAGAACCTGGGTTCCGCCGGCGGTGGCGCGCAGCTCGGGATCGCGGGTGAGGTTACCGGTGATGTTCACTCGATTGATGCTCATAACTCACTACTTCCTCTTGGGGCACAAGCCCAGTCCAAAACGACAGTCTTACTCCTGGTCGTCGCGACGGACGATCATGTGGCGGACCACAGCGTCGGTGATGCGCAGGACGCGATCAAGCTCGGCGATCTGGGTAGGATCTGCGTGGAAGTTGATGAGGGTGTAGTCACCATCGGTGAGGTCGTTGATCTCGTAGGCGAGCTTGCGCTTGCCCCACTCGTCAACGGAGTCGACCTTGCCAGCGCCCTCAGCGATCGTGGTATCGATACGCTTCATAACAGCGAGACGAGTCTCGGGGTCGAGCGACGGGTCAACAAAGAACAGCAGTTCATAAGCCTTCATATTGTCACCTCCTCTGGGCAAATGTGGCTTCAGGTCGTGAAGGTGCGCCTGAAGCAGGAAAAGACTTGGTAATAATATCTTTCAACCTCCTAGGCTGCAAGAATATGCAGCTACAACCTCATGACCTCCACATATGCCCATACTCGCACGACGTTTCATGCGCATTCCAACCAAATGCTGACCAAAAGCTTGACGGATCTGTGGACAAGATACGGTGCCGTGAGGACAAGCTGAGCCAAGTCGCAGGTCAACGGGCGCATGGTTGTGGTCGCAAAATGCATACCAGTGGCCCACAGCACCACCCAAAGATTTTTAAATTCATTGCCAAATCGCTTATAAATACCCCTTTTGAACAATTGAGTTGATCAACTACGCTGGTCGGAAGCCGTTTTTTGGCATCTCAAACCCCGCTGCAACGCCAAACGCGGCCAAGCGTTTTAAAAAATGCCAACTTTTCTGTTTGCACTTTGCGATTCCTCGTGTATACTGACTTTCGCATTTAACGGAGAGTTGTCCGAGTGGCCGAAGGAGCACGATTGGAAATCGTGTAGGCGTCAAAAGCGTCTCCAGGGTTCAAATCCCTGACTCTCCGCCAGTTAATTCCAAAGCAGGCCTTCGAGCCTGCTTTGTTTTTACCCCACGCGGAGGGGTGGCAGAGTGGTTGAATGCGGCGGTCTCGAAAACCGTTTGGCCTGTATAAGGTCACGAGGGTTCGAATCCCTCCTCCTCCGCCATTTTGGTTGAGAAAGCTCCCAGATCGGGGGCTTTTTTCTTTTAAGTCCCTTACAAGCAAATACGGCAGAGGAGGAGGGATTCGAACCCGCCAGGGCGCAAAGCGTAATCAAAACCACCCCTAAAAGGGGTGGTTTGCTCTTAGGGTATAACCCTTGGATT
>URCS01000007.1 GCA_900546455.1 uncultured Collinsella sp.
CCCGCGACCCCAACCTTGGCAAGGTTGTGCTCTACCAACTGAGCCATGTCCGCTTGCGGGTTATTAATTTACGCGAGTTGCCCAAAAGACGCAAGTACTTTTTTCAAAAAAGTTGCCGGCCGCATGTTCTTGGTAGCCAAACACGCTAAAGCGATTGGCTAGGCACGCGATTCCAGCGCTCCGCTAAACAGCTTCACCATCTGCACGCGCGTGCCAGCGCCGTCTGTACGACGAGCAACATCCACGTTATCGACGAGCAAACGCATAAGCTTGATACCACGGCCGCGCTCCTCAGATGCGACCGGTTCGCTCGTTTCATCGATAGAATAGCCAGCACCTCGATCAAGCACCTCAACCACGACGCGATCGCCATAGGCCTGAACCGTCAGGATGCACCCGATGCCGCCCGCATGGTCATACGCGTTGCCCAGCGCCTCTCCCGATGCCAATGCGACGTCGTAGCGCTCGTCGCGGCGCAACGGAAGCGACTCGAGGAGCTCGGCAATACGGTGCCGATAATATGGGAGGTTCTCGATACCCTGGCGCACCTCGACGCTCTTGCTCCAGCGCGGCAACTCCCCTACTGGAATGGCAGGAATCGACTCCCGCGTCGGACCTGCAACATGAAGGATATCGACGAGACGGGCAATCTCCAAAAAGCGAACGACCTCGTCGGACGCATTGACAAGCGAAAGCAGGCCCTCGCGCCTCATGAGTTCTCGGGCACGTGTGAGCAAAAACGCCAAGCCTGTCGAATCGATAAAGCCCACAGCTTGGCAATTGATGACAACGCGACGCACGCCGCGGTCAATCAAAGCATCTAACCGCCGGCGCAACACTGGCACCGAGGCGATGTCGATATCGCTCGGTGGCGTCAAAACCGCTATGTCATTCCACTCATTCATACGACCATGGTTCCCCAAAAGAGCTTGTTCGATGCATGCGTTTCCGCAGCCGTGCGGATTCGTCCTCCCGGCACCGCTGTTTAGGACCTGCCCCGCAAAAACTCAAGGGACACCAGTGCGATATCGTCGTCCAACGCCGACTCGGTAAAGCGATCAAGTTCTCCCAAGACCTTGCCGCAGATGCCCGATACGCCCTCGCCCGAAACCGATAGCAAAAGATCGCGCAGGCGCTGTTCGCCAAAGAACGCCCCCGTGCGGTCGCGCGCCTCAATCGTTCCATCGGTATACATAAAGAGCATGTCACCAGGAGCGAACGTAAAGGAACCCGTCTCGTACACCATACTTTCGAATGCACCGATCACACCCGACTGGCAGCCAAGGAGCTCGACCTCTCCCCCGCGAGCCTCGCTGCCGCCAAGCGGCACCGACTCGGGCCTAATGAGCATGGTGGGGGGATGACCCGCCGAACAGTAGGTCGCGCGTCCCGCCTTAAGATCAATCTTGGCGATAAAGGCCGTCACGAACGTCTCGACCCTCGAGAAGCCCATGAGCATGCTGTTGAGGGAGCGTGCCATGCGAGCAGGGCCCGCACCCTCCCAGGCATATGCCGTCAGAGCCGTCTTGACGAGTGCGGACATGGATGCCGCCTCGATACCCTTGCCGGACACATCACCCAGAATCATAACGGCGCAGTCGTCGGGAAGCCGGATAAGCGTATAGAAGTCACCGCCGACCAATGCGGAGTTCGTAGCCGACAGGTACACCGAATCGGTCGCGATGCCCGGAACATCGCCGAGTGAATTCCTCATACCGATCTGAAGCGTCTGGGCGATATGGCGCTCCTCACGCTTTTGCGACTCGCCTTCATAGATCAACTCAAAATCGTGGGCCAAGTGCACCAGGTAGTCGTATTCAAGGTCGTCAATCGGCTCTTGACTGCCATCGCGAAGCAGCAAGGCACGCGTCGTCGGCCCCTTGGCAACGTCGGCGGGCACGATAGCGTCGTTGTTCCGTTGAACGCCAGCCTCCGGACGAACGCGCCCCGCTTCAATGCCGGAATCGACATAGAGACCCTGGCATGGCAGACCGTGCGCTCTCAGCCATCCGCCCATGGGCATGGACTCGTCAACACGGGTCAGGCGTACATGCTTAAGATCGTCAGCGCTCGCACCACCCAGAACCGACGCCTCAAAGCCATCCGATGCGGCTCCCAAACGAGCAGCGGGCGCCGTAGTCGAAAAGAAGAGTGACTCCGGGTCTCCAGGCAACGCCACGCGGCTGCCACCCTCAAAATCAATGACATAGGCCTCGAGGCCTGCATCGTACTCCACAGGGCAAAAATGGCAATTGAGCACAGCGCAGATTTCGGAGGACACGGCGCGCGAAGCAGCGACCGGATCATCAAGATAGGTAAAGAGCTCATCGCGCAGCACATTGAGCGAGCGACCCAATTCTGCGGTACGGCGTGAGCGCAGGCTCGACGCCATACCGACCAACTGGATGGACAGGTAATCGCAAATGACCTCGAGCACGTTAACGTCATAGGCAAGCGGCGCCTGGGGGCGCTTCCAACCAACTTCCAGCACACCGAGCACCTGCGTGCCGTAAAACACGGGAAGACAGATCTCGCTGCGATACGGGGGCATATCCTGCACGCGCAGCAAGTGCTTGGAACGATTATCCAAATCCATGAACATGCCCGAAGCAACCCGATCGCCCTCAAGGTCCTGCTGAATCGACAGGCGACAGGCACGCGACTCGCGAAGCACGTAGGTCGGAATGCCCGCGCCGTACGGCATAAACTCGGGCAGATAGCTGTCCTCAAGCTCCTTAGAAACACCGCGGAGCTTAAAGCCGCCGCTCTCGGAAAAATAGATAGCCGCACCGGAGGCATCGAGCGTTCCAACGAGCTGATTCAAAACGGTATCGAGCAAGCTGGGGAGCTCATCGGAACCCACGGTACTCATAATGACCGAAAGGGTGCCCGAAAGGCGTTTATTCGCCACCCTAAGCTCCGATAGCGCACGTTTGAGCTGACGATCGTGGGAATACTGCTCTTCGATGCTGTGAAGCGCCACCAAGACACGCGGTGCACGACGTCCAAAGATACGCGGAGGCGTAACGGAACCCGCGCGAACCAAGACGGGAATAAAAGACCCGTCGCTCAGCTTGAGCATCAGCTCGCTCTCGGAGCCATCGGTCTCAAACGGCAAACGATGTTCGGTCGCGCGCTCAAAGGCAGACGAGAACAGAACGTCTTTGACATCACCGTTGATGACGTCAGCGCGCTCCTCGCACATCAGGTCGAGCAAACGATTATTCACATGCAGAATGGTTCCGTCGAGCTCACAGATGATGACAGCATCGCTCGTGATCTCGACCAGTTGGGCAACGTCTGCCCACTCGTTGCGCTCAAGCGTTTCCATCGTGGACCTCACCGTCTATCGGTAACAAAAAAGCCTCCGAAGAGGCTTCTCAAATGCGATGGTGTCGGAGGCGGGACTTGAACCCGCATGACCAAAAAGCGGTCACTAGCACCTCAAGCTAGCGCGTCTGCCAATTCCGCCACTCCGACATGCTATGTTGTTGATTTGCGCTTCGTTTTGTTGGACCCGCGCGTTCAACGATGAAGATAATAACCTATGATTCGAGAACTGTGCAAGCACTTTTTTCAAAAAAGTTTACGAATTTGTAGATGTGCAGGTAGACGGACCTGTTCGGGCCGGAATGAGGTTGCTTTCCAACGCGTCCTCGGGCATGCGGCAATATTTTGCTCCGCGCTTCGCGCTACAAAATAATGCCGCCCCCTGCGGAATGCGTTGGAAAGCAACCTCATTCCGGCCCTAGGGGAACGTACTCCAGGCACCGTTCTCAAACATGTTCTGGGGGCTGATGTAAATTTGGTGGCTCGGCAAAGCCGAGCCCTTATATGGGGAGGCCGGAGCCAAAGCTCCGGCCTCACTCAATTTCTTATTAGATAAAGTGAGCGATCGAGGAATCGCACTCCCCCTGCCGAGTTACCGCAGGGCCCGCCCTGGCGTTGCTTTTCAGAACATCCCGCAGGACGCAAGAAACCCCCGCCGCACGAAGTGCGCAGCGGGGGTTTCTTGCATGTCCGAGGACGTTCTGAAAAGCAACGCCAGGGCGGGCCCGGACAAACAACCGACTACAGGTCGATGTGCGATTCCTTGATCGGGAACGGCTCGGCGAAGTGGCAGGCGCAGCAGTGGCCCGGGGCAACTTCCTTAAACTCGGGAAGCTTCTCGGAGCAGATGCCCTGCGCGATCGGGCAGCGCGTGTGGAAACGGCAGCCGGTCGGCGGATCCAGCGGTGACGGCGGATCGCCGGCGAGGATGATGCGCTTGCGGGTCTTCTGGATATCAGGATCGGGCACCGGCACGGCAGACAGCAGCGACTGCGTGTACGGATGGTGAGGCTCGCTGTAGAGCGTCTTCCAGTCCGAAACCTCGACCATCTTGCCCAGATACATAACGGCAACGCGATCAGAAATGTGCTGCACGACGGAGAGGTCGTGAGCAATGAAGAGATAAGCAGTACCGAACTTATCCTGAAGCTCCTTCAGCAGGTTCAAAACCTGGGCCTGAATGGAAACGTCAAGTGCAGAGACAGGCTCGTCGCAGATGATCAGCTTGGGCTTCAGAGCGAACGCGCGGGCAATGCCGACACGCTGACGCTGACCGCCGGAGAACTCGTGCGGATAGCGGTTGATGTGCTCGGGGTTCAGACCGACGACGTCCAGCAGCTCGCGGACGCGCTCGATACGCTCCTCCTTGGTACCTACGCCGTGAATGGTCATGGGCTCGGAGACGATCTCGCCGATGGTCATACGAGGGTTCAGCGAAGCATAAGGATCCTGGAAGATAAACTGCATCTCGCGACGCATGTCCTTGATCTCATGCTTGCTCATCTCGGCAACATCTTTGCCCTGGAAGAACACCTTACCGGCGGTCGGCTTGGTCAAGCGCATGATGGTGCGACCCGTCGTGGACTTACCGCAACCAGACTCACCAACCAGACCAAAGGTCTCGCCAGGATAAATCTCAAAAGAGATGTCATTTACAGCAGAGACGACACGCTTGGAAAAACGCTTGGCGAACATGCCGGACTCAGCGGGGAACTCCTTAGAGAGGTGCTCGACCTTCAGCAACGGAGTACGCTCGTTGGTATCTGCCATTACGCCTCGCCTCCCTTCTTGGAATCCTTGCGCGTACGGGACGTCTCAGGAGCGTTCTTGAGAAACTCGGGGTCACCGGAGTAGTGGCACGCAGAGTAATGACCAGACTCGGTGACAACGCGCTCGGGGCGCTGCTTGCGGCACTTATCGGTCGCATAGGGACAACGAGGCGAGAACACGCAGCCCTCGGGCAGGTTCATGAGCGAAGGCGGGTTGCCGTGAATCGGCGTAAGCGGCTTCTTCTCTTCGATGGCCTGCTCCGGGATGGAGCGGATAAGGCCCCAGGTGTAGGGGTGGCGGCTCTCGTAGAAAATTTCCTCAGCAGTACCGAACTCGACGGGACGGCCGGCGTACATAACCATGATCTTGTCGGCCATGTCGGCGACGACGCCCAGGTCATGGGTAATCATGATGATGGCGTTGCCGTTCTTCTCCTGCATTTCCTGCATGAGCTCGATAATCTGAGCCTGAATGGTAACGTCCAGGGCAGTCGTGGGCTCGTCGGCAATCAGAATATCGGGATCGCAGGCAAGAGCCATAGCGATCATGACACGCTGACGCATACCGCCGGAGAACTGGTGCGGATACTCATTGACGCGCTTCTCGGGCTCGGGGATACCCACGAGGTCCAAAAGCTCGGTAGCGCGCTTGAGCGCCTCCTGCTTGGAGTAGCCACAGTGCAGACGAAGACCCTCGCCCACCTGCTTGCCAATCTTATAGACCGGGTTCAAGGAGGTCATAGGATCCTGGAAGATCATCGCGATGTCGTTACCGCGAATGTGCTGCATCTCTTCCTCGGTCATTTCGAGGATGGAGCGACCGCGATAGCGAACGTCACCGCCCTCAATCTTTCCCGGAGGCATCGAGATAAGGCCCATGATGGTCATGGCGGTCACGGACTTACCGGAGCCGGACTCACCGACGACGCCCAGGGTCTCGCCGCGATCGAGCGTGTAGGAGACACCGTCGACAGCGCGAACAACGCCATCCTCGGTGTGGAAATACATCTTAAGGTCATCGACCTCGAGCAGATGCTGGCCCTCAGGAACCGGCTGGTCCTTCAGGTCCACATAGTTCTTGTTCTTCTTCATCCTTATGCGTCCTTCATCTTGACGTCGAGGGCGTCGCGCAGACCATCACCCAACAGGGTGAAGGCGAGCACCGTCGAGAGAATTGCCAGACCGGGCATGATCATCATCCAGGGAGCGGTCAGAAGATACTGCTGACCGTCCTGAATCATGGAGCCCCACGAAGGCGTAGGCGGAATAACGCCCATGCCGAGGAAGGACAGAGCGGACTCGGTCAGAATGGCGCCACCAATGTTCATGGTCGCGTAGACCACGATGGAGGCGACGGAGTTCGGGAAGATGTGACGCACGACGATACGAGCATCGGATGCACCCATCGCGCGCGCAGCATCAACATAGTCGTTTTCCTTGACCGTCAAGATTGCAGAGCGGAAGACGCGCGCAATCGAAGGCCAGCCGAGAATACCGATGGCGATAAAGACGTTCTGAAGGCCACGGCCGATAACGGCGATCATGGCGACAACGAACAGCACGTACGGGAACGCCAGGAAGATGTCCGCACAGCGCATGATGATCGTATCCCAGATGCCGCCGTAGAAACCCGCCAGAGCACCCATGACCAGACCGATCAGCGTGGAGATCGCGGTGGCCATAATGCCGACGGACAGCGAAACGCGCGCACCGTAGATAACGCGGACGAGAATGTCACGACCAAGGGCGTCGGTGCCAAACGGGTGCTCTGCACACGGAGCCAGCAGCGACGTCTCGGCCATGGTGGTCGAGTCGGAAGCCGTCGGCGAACCGAGCCAGGGCTTAGCCCACAGATCTGCGGTCAGTGCAACCACAACGACGATGATGATCCAGCAGACACCGATAACGGCGAGCTTGTTCTTACGAAGACGCTTAAAAGCGTCGCCCCACAGCGTGCGGGACTTGGCGGGAGCAGATGCGGCCTTGGTGGCGGTAGCCTGCTCCTGAGACTGAGAATCAGTTTCCTGCATGAGACGTACCTCCCTTAGGCCTTATCCGACGGACCGCCAAGGCGGATGCGTGGGTCGAGGAATGCATAGCTAATGTCGACGAGCAGGTTGATCACCATAACGACGACGACGATGAGCGTAACGCCGCCCATAACGATGGGCCAGTCACGCATGCTAATGGCGCGATAGACCTCATAGCCGATACCGGGCCAGTTAAAGACCGTCTCGGTCAGGATGGCGCCCGAAAGCATGCCACCAAAGTCGACACCAATATAGGTAACGACGGGGATGAGTGCATTCTTAAGCGCATGCTTGACGATGATCGCGCGATTGGAGAGACCCTTCGCCTTTGCCGTACGGATGTAATCCTGGTTCATGACGTCAAGCAGCTGCGAGCGCATAATGCGGGCAGCATAAGCGGTCGAAACCGAAGCCAGCGTAATGGTCGGAAGCACATAGTGCATCCAATCCTGATACTGAGAGCTGGAACCGCCGGCACCCGAGATCGGCATGGAGATTGCACCGCCCGTGGCGTCCTTGAGGATGACGCCAAAGAACAGCTGCAGCAACATACCGAGCCAGAAGGCCGGGACCGCAACGAGGATCGACGTGGTGAGCGTTACCAAAATATCCCAGAAGGAATAACGCTTTACCGCCGAAATGATACCCGCACCGATACCCATAATTGCCTCGAGCACGATGGCGCACGCGGCAAGTTTGACCGTATACGGATACTTCTGGGCAAAGATATCCGTAACCGGCAGCTTGCGCTGATACGAATTGCCCAGATCGCCATGAAGCAGGCCGTTCATGTAATACAAGTAACGGTCCACGAGCGACGTTTGAACGGGGTCGCCGTTCTCGTCAAGGATCGCGTTGCCGTCCTCGTCCGTCTGGACCAGGTGATAGCGAACGCGAAGCTGAAGCTCCACCTCGGGGGACAGAGCCTTGTCTCCACCGATCAGCTTGATCGGATCTCCCGGCACGATATTCTGGAGGGCGAACAGAATCAGCGTAACGCCCAAAAACACCGGGATGAACTGAAGCACACGTTTAACGATGTACTTACCCATACCACTCCCCTATCTAGGGATTAACCTAAATGGGATGCCGATCGCCAGACCGGCATCCCAAAATTACCATCAGCCAGTTTACCCCAGGTTAGGGAGAACTGTATGTTTCCCATGAGGTCTACGTAAATACTTGACCCTCACGGAAGCTGCAAACTCTTAGGCGAGCTCAGCGGTACCCAGATCAGCGTGCTTCTGCGGATCGACATAGAGGTGCTTGATGCGATCGGAGCCGGCGATGGTGTGCGTGTAGAACATAATCGGGATGACCGGGCAGTCGGCAGCGACCATTGCATCGGCCTCCTGCATCTTAGCGACGCGCTCCTCGTCGTCAACAATAGTACGAGCCTCGTCGACCTTGGCGTCGAACTCGGGGTTGTTGTAACCGGAGCGGTTGTCGCCACCGAGGGAGTCGGAGTGGAACAGCGGATACAGGAAGTTGTCCATGATCGGGTAGTCGGCAATCCAACCCAGACGACCGAACTGATAGTTAAAGTTCTGATACTGCTCGAGCAGGGCAGACCACTCAGGGGTATCGGAGACAGCGGTAACGCCAACCTTGGCGAGGTCGCCGATGATGGACTCCATGATCTCCTTGTGACCGCCGTCCTGGTTGTAGGACAGGGTCACGCTAATGCCACGATCCCCGTTAGCGCCAGCGGGAGCAACCTTGTCGAGGTACTCGTTAGCCTTGTCGACATCGTAGGCGCAGAACTCCCATGCGCCCTCCTTGTAGCCATCGATGCCCGGAGGAACAATGCCGTCGGCAGGGGTACGGGTACCCTTGAAGATGGTCTTGCAGATGGCCTCACGGTTAATGGCCAGGGAGATGCCCCTACGCAGGTCGGCGTTGTTGAACGGCTCGGCCGTGGTGTTGCAGGTCAGATAGTACGTGGAAGGCTCGGCGCCGAGCAGCATGCGCTCGCCGTCACCCATGGTGTAGCCGTCCTTGGACACGCCGCGATCCTTCTTGGCGGCATCGATCTGAGCGACGGGAACGTCGCAGACATCGAGGTTACCGGCCTGGAACTCCTTGTAAGCGGTCTCCATGTCCTTGATGACCTGGAAGTGGATGCCATCGATCTTGGCCTTGTCGCCATAGTAATCGTCGAACTTCTTGACGTTGATCTCCTGGCCATCCTCCCACTTGCCGTCCATCATGAACGGGCCGTTACCGACCGGGGCAAGATAGAAGCTCTTGACATCGGACTCGGCGCACTCGGGAACCGGGGCCAGAGCCGGATGAGAGGCGACGAAGGGGAAGTCAGCGTAAGCGGAAGACAGCTTGACGACGAGGGTCTCATCGTCGGGGCACGTAACACCGCTGAGCTCGGTAGCGTTACCGGCAAGCAGGTCGTCATAACCCTCGACCATGGAAAGGTGATAGGAGACCTCGGAAGGACCGTACTCGGTAGCGATGGCCGACTTGGTGTTGACCAGACGCTCCCAACCGAGCTTGAAGGACTTGGAGGTAACGTCGTCACCGTTGTGGAACTTGGCCTTCTTGATCTTGAAGGTAAACTCGGTGGCGTCGTCGTTGGACTCAAAGGACTCGCAAGCCAGCGGAACGATCTCGCCCTTCTCGGCGTCGTAAGAGGTCAGAGCGTCAAAGAGCTGGTACTCGACCTGAGTGCCCTGGTCCTCCTGGACATTGTAGGGGTCGATGCAGACCGGGTTGTTGATGTAGAAGTTCAGCGTCGAACCGGACTCAGAACCGGAAGCGTCGCCACCCTTCTTGCCACATGCGGCAAGAAAAGCCATGGAGCTCGCAGCAAGGGTGCCGCCAACAAAGGCGCGACGACCCATAACGGGCTGGTGGAACATAGAATCAGCCATGCCATCCTCCTTATGAGATAGGACAAAGAAATGTTCAGTCGGACACATGTCAAAACAATCCGATCCGAACCATCAAAACGCCGCCCGCTGCTATGGCTGGTTATGCACAACGGACCAACGTTTTACAATACAGTAGCGCATTTTATACACAATTTGGGGCTAATTCCGGTTAACGGTCGAGAATTTCTTTAGTTGGGCGAAGTATGTGGGGATATTTTGACTCTGTTACAAATATGTAAACAAAAAGGGTCCCGCACTTACGGGACCCTTTTTGAATATTTATGCGGCTCGTGCTTAGTAGCCGACGATGCCCTGCGGGAAGAAGAACATGCACAGCACGACGCACACGGCAAACACGACAGCCATGATGACGGTCAGGCGGTCGAGGTTCTGCTCCATGACGCCCGTGGCAGAGCTGGAGTTATACAGCGAGCTAGCGATCATATCCGAAACGCCGGTGCCCTTACCGGAATGCATCAGGACGAGAATCGTCAGCGCCACGGCAGAGACAGCCCAAACGACAAACAGAAGAATCTGGAACGGACCCATAGATAAGCTCCTTAATAGAACAGTTTAAACTCCAGTACTGTACCACAATCCCCCGCTCTCCCCTACCTGCCACTCAAGGACGGGGTGGAAATGGCAGAAATACCAAAAAGGGGGTTGTCCGGTTGTGGACAACCCCCTTACTAGAAAACGGTATTTGTTTTCTATTAGGCCTCGGTGGCGAGCACGCGGCCCGTCATCTCGGCGGAAGGCTCAATACCAGCCATGGTGAGCATGGTCGGAGCGATATCGGAAAGACGGCCGTCCTCGATACCGGTGAGCTTGGCCTTCTCATCAACGATGATGAACGGAACGCGGTTGGTGGTGTGAGCCGTAAACGGATGCTTGGAACCGTCGGAAGCAACGTCAAACATGTGATCGGCGTTGCCGTGGTCGGCGGTGATCAGCGCAAAGCCGCCCTTGGCGAGAATCGCCGGGACAACCTTAGACAGGGCATCGTCAACGGCCTCGACGGCCTTAACGGCGGCGTCGAAGACACCGGTGTGACCAACCATGTCGCAGTTCGCGAAGTTCACGATGTAGAAATCAGCGCGATCCTCGTTGATGGCGGCGACAAGCTTCTCGGTAACCTCGGGAGCGCTCATCTCGGGCTGCAGATCGTAGGTAGCGACCTTGGGGGAAGCGACGAGCACGCGCTCCTCGCCCTCCTTGGGCTCCTCGATGCCGCCGTTGAGGAAGAACGTCACGTGAGCGTACTTCTCGGTCTCGGCGGTGTGCAGCTGCTTCAGGCCGTTGGCGGCGATAACGTCGGCCAGGACGTTCTCGGGGAACGTCTTGGGGAAGGCGACCTCGACGTCAAACGTCGGATCGTACTCGGTCATCGTCACAAAGTGCGAAAGCTTGATCTGCTCGCGCTCAAAGCCGTCGAACTCCTTGTCCGTGAACACGCGGGTCATCTGACGGGCGCGGTCGGGACGGAAGTTGAAGAAGATGGCCGCGTCGCCCTCGTGGATGCCCTCGTTGTGGGCAGCGAAGGGCTCGACGAACTCGTCGCCGCGCGGATCCTTCTCGTAGTAGGCCTTGATACCGGCAACAGGGTCGACATCGGCATCGGACGCGTTGACCATAACGTCGTAGGCACGCTGGATGCGCTCCCAACGGTTGTCGCGGTCCATGGCCCAATAACGGCCCGAGACGGTGGCAACGCGAGCGTCGCAACCGATCTCCTCGGAGATCTTAGCCAGGAAGGCGCAGAACTCACTCATGTAGCCAGCGCCGGACTGCGGGTCAACGTCGCGGCCATCCATGAAGGCGTGGACGCGAACGGTCTTGACACCGTGCTCGGCAGCCATCTTGACCAGAGCCTCGACGTGGTTCATGTGAGAATGAACACCGCCAGGGCTCATAAGGCCCATGAGGTGAAGAGTCTTGCCGTCAGCCTTGACGTCGTCCATAGCCTTGACGAAGACCTCGTTCTTGGCGATGGAGCCGTCCTTGATGGCGTTGTTGATGCGCGAAAGCTCCTGGAACACGATGCGGCCGGCACCGATGTTGAGGTGACCCACCTCGGAGTTGCCCATCTGGCCATCGGGAAGACCCACGTCCTCGCCCGAAGCGCCGAGCGTAGTGTGGGGGTACTTCTCGTACAGGCTATCAAGGAAGGGCGTCTTGGCAGCGGCGACGGCGTTCTCGCCATCGGCCGGAGCCAGGCCGCAGCCGTCCATGATAATCAGGAGTGCAGGAAGATGACGCTGTGCCATATGTCCTACTCGCCTGCCTTGACGACCATAGAGGCGAAGTCGGTAGCCTTGAGCGAAGCGCCGCCCACGAGGGCGCCGTCAACGTCGGGCTTGGCGACGAGCTCAGCGATGTTGCCAGGCTTGGCGGAACCGCCATACAGCACGCGGATGCCGTTAGCGAGCTCCTCGCCGAACATCTCTTTGAGGGTCTCACGGATAGCACCGCAGACCTCCTGAGCGTCCTCGGCGGTAGCGGTCTTGCCGGTGCCGATGGCCCAGATGGGCTCATAGGCGACGACGACCTGCTTGGGGCAGGTGATCTCAAGACCAGCAAGGCCAGCCTTGACCTGGTTCACGACGTGCTCGACATAGGTGCCGGCCTCGCGGACCTCGAGGGACTCGCCGCAGCAGAAGACGGGAACAAGGCCGGCGGCAACGAGAGCCTTGGCCTTCTTGTTCTGGTCCTCGTCGGTCTCGTGGAAGTAGTCGCGACGCTCGGAGTGACCGATGATGCAGTAGGTGCAGCCAGCGGACTTGAGCATGTCGCAAGAGGACTCACCGGTGAAGGCACCCTTGGCCTCCCAGTACACGTTCTGTGCACCGAGGGCGATGGGGGCAGCCTGAATGCGGTCATGAACCGTGGTGATGTCGATGGTCGGAGGGCAGACGAGCACCTCGACGCCAGCCGGAACCTCGGGCAGAGCCTGAGCCAGCTCGTCGGCGAGCTTGGCAGCCTCGGCGACGTCGTTGTTCATCTTCCAGTTACCAGCGATAAGAAGGGTGCGATTAGGCATCGAGAAGCACCTCCACTCCGGGCAGGGCCTTACCCTCGACGAGCTCCATGGAAGCGCCGCCACCGGTGGAGATCCAGCTCATCTTGTCGGCCAGGTTGAACTTGTTGACAGCTGCGACAGAGTCGCCACCGCCGATGATCGAGGTGCAGTCGGCCTCGGCAACAGCCTCGGCGATAGCCTGGGTGCCGTGAGCGAAGTTGTCGAACTCGAAGACGCCCATGGGGCCATTCCAGAACACGGTCTTGGCGCCCTTGACGGCCTCGGCGTAGAGCTCCTCGGTCTTGGGGCCGATGTCCATGCCCTCACGATCGTCGGGGATAGCGTCGGAAGCGACAACCTCGGGGACAGCGTCCTCGCCAAAGTGATCGGCAACGCGGTTGTCGATGGGGAGCAGGATCTTGACGCCCTTCTCCTCGGCCTTCTTGAGCATCTCGCCGGCGCGCTCGACCCAGTCCTCTTCCTTGAGGGACTGACCAACGGACAGGCCCTGAGCCAGGAAGAAGGTGTAGGCCATGCCGCCACCGATGATCAGGGTGTCAGCGGAGTCGATGAGGTGATCGAGAACGCCGATCTTGGAGGAAACCTTGGAACCGCCGACGATGGCGACGAAGGGGCGCTCGGGCTCGGCGAAGATGCCGGTCAGCGTGTCGACCTCCTTCTCGAGCAAGAAGCCGGCGACGGCAGGCAGGTAAGCGGCGGGGCCCACGACGGAACCCTGGGCGCGGTGAGCGGTGCCGAAGGCATCGAGAACGAAGACGTCACCATAGGAAGCGAGCTTCTTGGCGATCTCGGGATCGTTCTTCTTCTCACGCTTGTCAAAACGGACGTTCTCGAGAACGAGGACCTTACCCGGCTCGACGGCGGCGACAGCCTCAGCAGCCTTCTCGCCGTAGGTGTCGGCGACAAAGGCAACGTCGAGACCAGAGAGCTCAGCGAGCTTCTTGGCGACGGGCTCGAGGGACAGCTCGGGCTGGAAGCCGGTGCCCTCGGGACGACCGAGGTGGCTCATGAGGATGACGCGAGCATTGTGCTCAACGAGGTAGTTGATGGTGGGCAGGGCAGCCTTGATACGGGTGGTGTCGCCAACGACGCCATCCTTGATAGGCACGTTAAAGTCAACGCGGACGAGAACGCGCTTTCCGTCGACATCGATGTCGCGGACGGTCTTCTTGGTAAAGGCCATGTTTGCTTCTACCTTTCGTACGTGTCTGCCTCCCATTACGGCAGACGATTTCTTATAAAAAGGGCGCGACCCTAGGGTGTAAGCCCTATAAGGCCGCGCCCTTCTTTAGACGCTCAACGAGCTATTCGCTAAAAGCTAAATTAAGCAACGAACTTCTCGAAGTACTTGATGGTGCGGACCATCTGAGAGGTGTAGGAGTTCTCGTTGTCGTACCAAGAGGTGACCTGAACGAGGGTCTGGCCGTTGCCGAGGTCAGAGCACATGGTCTGAGTGGCGTCGAAGATGGAGCCGTGGGTCTCGCCGACGATGTCGCGGGAGACGATCTGGTCCTCGTTGTAGGCGAAGGTCTCGGAGATGGTCTCGGCGTAGGCCTTCATGGCAGCGTTGACCTCGTCGACGGTGACCTTCTTGTCAACGACGGCGTAGAGGTTGGTCAGCGAGCCGGTCGGCGTCGGGACGCGCTGGGCGGCACCGATGAGCTTGCCGTTGAGCTCGGGGAGAACCAGGCCGATGGCCTTGGCAGCGCCCGTGGTGTTCGGGACGATGTTCTCGGAGCAGGCGCGGGAGCGACGGAAGTTGCCCTTGCGCTGCGGGCCGTCGAGCGGCATCTGGTCGCCGGTGAAGGCGTGGATGGTGGTCATGATGCCGGACACGATGGGAGCGAAGTCGTTCAGACCCTTGGCCATCGGGGCGAGGCAGTTGGTGGTGCAGGAAGCAGCGGAGATGATGTTGTCCTCAGCGGTCAGCGTCTCATGGTTGACGTTGTACACGATGGTGGGCAGATCGCTGCCGGCCGGAGCGGAGATGACGACCTTCTTGGCGCCAGCGTTGATGTGGGCCTGAGCCTTAGCCTTGCTGGTGTAGAAGCCGGTGCACTCGAGAACGACGTCGACGTCAAGGTCGCCCCAAGGCAGGTTGTTAGCGTCGGCCTCCTTGTAGATCTTGATCTCCTTGCCGTCAACGGTGATGGAATCCTCGCCAGCAACGACCTCGTGATCGCGAGCGTAGTTGCCCTGCGTTGAGTCGTACTTCAGCAGGTAAGCGAGCATATCGGGAGAGGTGAGGTCGTTGATAGCGACGATCTCGGAGCCCTCATGACCGAACATCTGACGGAAAGCCAGACGACCGATGCGACCGAAGCCGTTAATAGCAACCTTTACTGCCATTGTGTCTCCTTTCGTAAGGCCCCCGCGAGCTACAGCGCCCGCCGTTGAGGCCCACAAACTAACCACTCGCCTAATATACCTTTTTTTTGACTTGAATTTCACGAGAATGCTCGAAATTGAAAATCAAATTTACGTTAAAACGTTTTAAAGAGTAAAACAGCAGTTAAATCCGTATAGTAGCAGTTTCGCTCAACTACCTGTTTGCTTCAATGAGCTTTTCAAGCCTCAAAACACGATGGTAGAGGGCCGACTTCGACAAGGGAGGGTCGGCCATCTCGCCCAGATCGCGCAGCGACAGATCGGGATAGCGCTCGCGCAGGTCGCAAAAGACCGCCAAGGCGTCCGGAAGCGTGTCGCGCAAACCTCGCTGTTCGAGCTCATCGATCAACGCAAGCTGATGCTGGGCGGCACCCGCACTTCTGGTCTGATTGGCCAGCTCGGCATTCACGCGACGGTTCACATCGTTCTTAACCAACTTGACCGCGCGCGCCTCCTCGATCTCGGCAACGCTGCGCTTGGCACCAATCAGCTTTAAAAGATGCTCAATCTCCTCGGCACTCTTAATGTAGACAGCAAAGGACCCGCGCCGCGCGTTAACGCGCGCATGGACCCCAATCTGCTCCAATAGATCGCAAAGGCCCCGTGCATACTGCTCGCCCTGCACCGCGATCTCCAAATGAAAGTCGCCGCGGGGATCGGCCACGAAACCGCCGGCGATGAGCGCGCCGCGAATGTAGGCAAGCCTGCAGCAGGGACGGGCAACGATGTGCCGGGGAACACCAGCGACGAGCCCTCCCCTGCGGTCGAGAATGCCCAGCAGCACCAGAGCCTTGTCCAGGTCGGGCTGATCTGGCAGGGTAATGAGATAGTTACGGACCTTATGCAAGACCGATTTACGAACGGTGAATTCCGTTTTGAGCTTAAGGATGCGATGCGTCAGTGTGATCATCGTGCGCGCGACAGCGCCCGTCTCGGTCGCGACCGTCAAACGATACCGCCCGGAGCCGGCCAGCGAAAGTGTACCGCTCACACGCGTCAGGGCGGCAAGCGTCGACAAGTCGCAGTATTCACATTCGGGTTCGCAGCGCGCGAGCTCGTCACGCACCTCGGCGGTAAACGACATGCAGGCCTATGCTTTCGTGTTGGCGCGCGACAGGTCGCGGTGGGAAATGCTCACGTGATATTGGGCACCTTCCAAATAACGTGCCGTGGCCTCGGCGATGGCAACGCTGCGGTGTTGACCGCCCGTGCAACCGATGGCGATAGAAAGCTGCGGCTTGCCCTCCGCGATATAGCCGGGCATGACCGTATCGAGCAGCTGCGTCCAGGCCTTCCAGAACTCCTGGGTCTTGGGATGGTCCAGAACAAAGTCGGAGACTTTCTTATCGAGGCCGGTCATGGTGCGCATCTCGGGATCGTAGAACGGATTGGGCAGGAAGCGGACGTCGATCATAATGTCCGCCTCGACGGGCATACCGTGCTTAAAGCCAAACGAGAACACGTGAACGTCCATGAGCTGCTGGTCGGACAACTCGGAAAATGCCATACGCAGCTTGTTGCGCAGCGCAGAGGTGCGCAGACGGCTCGTGTCGATAATCATATCGGCTCGGTCGCGAACGCCCTGCAGCTGCAGGCGCTCGCGCTGAATCGCATCGGCCGTAGTCTCTCCCGGCTTGGCAATGGGATGGCGGCGGCGGTTTTCGCTATAACGACGGATCAGTACCTCGTCAGAGGCCTCGAGAAACACGATGTCACAGCTCATCTCGCGCTCCTCGAGTGCGGCAACGGCATCGAGCAGCTCATCGAACAAGCCCTGGCTGCGCAGGTCGCAGGTGACGGCAAGATGCCTGCCCACGCCCGTATTGATGCCGACGAGTTCGGCAAGCTGGGCGATCAGACGCGGAGGCAAGTTGTCGATGCAAAAGTAGCCCATGTCCTCGAACACATGCATGGCCTGCGTTCGGCCCGATCCAGACATTCCGGTGATGATGACGATATCGGGGATGCGCTCCGAGCGCTCCGCCGCATCCATGGCATCTCCCTTTTGCATGTGCGCCTCCTAAAACAAGCGCGGGACCCGGCCAGCGGATCCCGCGCGATCAATTGCCTTTATTGAGTATACCGCCCCGAGCGGATACGAGGCCTGTCTTACGCCTCAAGCGCAGCCTTGAACCAACTTGTAATACTCGTGGGGTGCGTGATGGCGGTGCCGACGACAACGGCCCAGGCGCCAGCATCGATCGCGGCGCGAGCCTCCTCGGGCGTGTGCACGCGGCCCTCGCAGATGATGGGAAGACCGGGGAATTCCTCGGTCGCCTGACGCAGGAGCGGCAGATCGGGGCCATCGGCCATGGTGCAGTCGATGGCAGCGACACCGTGAGAAAGCGTGGTAGATACAAGGTCGAAGCCCATATCAACCGCACGGCGAATGTCCTCGATGGTGGCACAATCCGCCATCAGGAGCACACCCTCCTCGTGCAGCGGGCGGAAGGTATCCTCGACCGACTTGCCGTCGGGACGCGGACGATCGGTGGCGTCGATCGCCACGATATCGGCACCCGCAGCAACGCAGGCGCGAGCGTGACGCAGCGTCGGCGTGATGTAAACGCCCTCGTGCCCATCCTTCCACAGGCCGATAACGGGGACCTCACAGCGACCCTTAATGGCGGCAATGTCGGCAAGGCCCTGGCAGCGAATGGCGGCGGCGCCGCCGAGCTCGCAAGCACGAGACATTTGAGCCATGGTCTCGGGCGTACGAAGCGGCTCGCCCATATACGCCTGAACGCTCACGACGAGCTTGCCCTTCAGGGACTGGATCAAAGGATCAACGGTCATGTTCGACTCAACCTTTCTCAAAAACAGCCTTCTGAGACACCGCACCTTGACGTTCAAACCGTCGCTCGCGTACCGAAGTACGCTTCGCTCCTCTTTCACGTCAATCTGCGGCACCTCAGAAGGCGCACTTGGTAGCTATGTTTATTTCAACGACGCAAGAAGGTGTTCGGCGGCACCGATGAGCGGAGCATCGCCCTCAAGAGAACCGATGAGGATCGGCGTGTCCTGAAGCGGATCGAGCGCCTGGCTGGCATAGCCCTCGTGTACCGAATCCTTCCACGTCTGTGAACGCCAATCGGGACCTTGGTGAATCACGCCACCCGAAAGCACGATGACCTCAGGGTCCAGGATGTTAGCGAGCGAGCCCAAGCTGGCACCCAGCGCAAAGCCGGCGTCATGGATGACCTCAGTCGCCTTTGCGTCGCCCGCGCGGCACAGGTCGTTTACATCGCGACCGACCGAAGGACGGCTGGGGTCGACGCGGCCAAAGCGCTCGTCGTACATGCGACCAATGGAAGTGCCCGAAGCAACAGACTCAAGATGGCCAGAACGCCCGCAGGCGCAGGGAATGCCGGCGGCAGCCGAGCACTCGATGTGGCCCATATGACCGGCAGCACCGTGGAAGCCCTGCATCACGCGGCCGTTCTCGACATATGCGCCGCCGATGCCCGTACCGATGCCCAGACACAAGACGGAGAACTTGCCCTTGCCGACGCCCCAGTGGGCCTCGCCCAGAGCATGAGCCTGCACGTCGCCCACCACGGCAACGGGAAGACCAAGGTCCTCGCGCAGACGCGGCCCCAACTGAACGCCAGACCAGCCGGGCATGATCTCGTTGGCGTAGGCGATGGCGCCCGTCTTGGGGTCGACGACACCGGCGGCGCCAATACCGATACCGAGGACCTCGACATCGGGGTTCGCCTCGAGAGCAGCCTTGATGGACGCCTCGATGCGCTGGAAAACTGCCTCGCCGCCTTCTTGGGCCTCGGTGGGAACCTCGGCTTCAAAGACCGGATGGGGCACGCCGCCATCAGCCGGATACTCCATAATGGCAGTCGCAATCTTGGTGCCGCCGATATCGACGGAGCAAACGTACTTGTTCTCCATGTCGCTCTCCTTAGGAGATAAAAAACAACTACAGGAAATGAAGGCGGTGTTATCGCCGCAACTCAGTAAAGGTTTCCCAGGTGCCCGAGGTTGGGGTGAAAGTGGTCGGGCGTTGACCTAATGGGTCACGCCCGACCACTTGAGCCCCAAGATCGGGTGCCTGGGGAAGCTTTACAGGAGACCGTTGTCCTGGAGGACCTTCTTAATCGCCTCGACGTTCTCACCGGTCATGGCCTTCACCGGGCGCGGCATGGTCGGGCTGTCGAAGATGCCCATGAGGTTCATAGCGGTCTTGAAGGCGCCGACGCCACCGGCATAGCCCTGGACGCCCGAGGTGACATCCCAGATGTGGGAGATCTCATTGAGACGATCCTGCTCGGCCTTGACGGTAGCCCAGTCACCAGCCTGAGCGGCCTTCCACTGACGCACGTAGCCCTCGGGCTCAACGTTGGCGAGACCCGGGACGGAACCGTCAGCGCCGCCGAGATAGGCGCCGTCGACAACAACCTCGTGACCGGTGAGGATGCTCATCGGATGGCCGTTCTTCTCGTTCTCCTGAACGAGGTAGCGGAACGAGATGTCATCACCCGAGGAATCCTTGACGCCAGCAAGGACGCCCTCGGCGCCGAGCTTGGCAAGGAGCTTCCAGGGGAGCTTGGTGTGAACGCAGACGGGAATGTCATAGGCAAAGATGGGCAGGTCGAGCTCCTCGTGCAGGATGCGGAAGTGCTCCTCGACCTCGGTCATACCCTGCAGGGCATAGAACGGGCAGGTGGCGACGAGGGCATCGGCGCCCAGCTCCTGGGCGACCTTGCCGTGCTCAATCATGCGCTCGGTCTCGGTATCGATGATGCCGACCAGAACAGGCACACGGTGGTCGACGATACGAACGGCCTCGGCGATAATCTGGCGACGGCGCTCATCGGTGGAGAAGACGACCTCGCCCGAAGACCCCAAGAAGAACAGACCATCGACGCCGGCATCGATCATGCGGTTGATGCTGCGCTCAAAGGAGGCAACGTCGAGCTGGTGGTCTTCGGTATCGGGAACAACGACGGGAGGGATAACGCCGGTGAATTTCTGAGTTGCCACAAGAATCTCCTTAGCTGTCTGGCGAGCGGCCCTATGCCGCTCACTCTTGTTGGCAGTGTCCAGGCCGTCTAGGCCAAAGAACACGGATAGAACGTTTGGTTAAAGAAGTCGACGACTTCGTTTTCGAACGCGTTAATACGCTCATGAGCGTATTTGGCATAGATGATATGCCTCCGGTCACACTCAAGACCGTTGAATACGGCAAACTGACCCTTGGGGTCGCTCACGGTATCCATGAGCGACGTGCCCATGAGCACCGATCCGCGCACCCGAGACGACAGAGCCTCGAGGCCACCGGGAATTGGATTGGCAACCGCCGTGCAGGCAAGTCCGCGCTCGTCCAGAGCAGAAACCGCCAGCGCGACACCGCCGCCAAGACCCTCGCCCCATGCAAAAATGCGATCGGGATCCATGCCATCAAGATTGCGCGCGACCTTCGCCAACGCGCAGCCCCAACGGACGCGCTTGACAAAAGCGGGCGAAGCAATCCCCCACTGCAGGTCGTCCGCACCAGCAACATCGTCATCCAGCGCGAGAACGGCATACCCCATGGCGGCAAATCTCGTCATGTGATGCCATCCACGCACGGGTCGATCGATGTCGTGAAACATCAGACAGAGCGGCACAAACTCGGATGCCCGGGCATGGCCTAAGGGCTCAATCAAACGACCGTGTACGACATACCCGCCGAGCTCAATGGAAACCTCGGAGTAGCGCGCGCACGGATTGGCGAAATCAATCGCCGTAACAGTCAGCCCGCAAACCTCAAGGTCCGAAGCGGCTGTCTCTAATTCGGAAACATCCGCCGAAGCATCGCCGTGCCAACCCCGGAAATCAGAGAGCCTTGACGAAACCGTTCCAGGCATCTCCGCGAGCCCGGGGACGATCAGCTCGTCGATATTGCTCTCGCACTTAGACATGAGCCTCCCCTCCCTCGCAGAAAAACGGAATGATCAGATCGTCAAAGTCCTGAATCTCCTCGTGGCCAAAGCCCTCAAAGAACTCGCGTCGCTTCTCACAGGCCAGATTGTTGTAGACCGCAAACTGCGTCGCCGGCGGACAGACGATATCGGCTGTGCCCGTGCCAAACAGCACGGGGCATTTGACCATGGGGGCAAAGTTCTTGGAATCGAAGTACGCCAGTTTGGCATAGGCCTCCTCAATACGAGTCGAGTCCTCGTCAAACCAACGCGACCAATAACGCAGGCCTTCATAAGCGATATCGTCGGCATCCAGATCCCAAACAAGGCGGAAATCCGACAGGAAGGGATAGAGGATGGCAGCGCGATTGATAAGCTCACTATTAAGCGCGCAGGTCGCAATGCCCAAACCGCCGCCCTGCGATGCGCCGTTCACAAATACGCGGGAAAGATCGATGCCCTCGAGCTCGCGAACAATACGGCACAGAATGCGGATATCCTGGTGCAAGCGGACATAGTAAAGATTGGCCGGGTCGCCGTCGATACCGGCGACGATATGCCCAGCAACCGTCGTGCCTTCAAATCCACCAATATCCTCGGAGGGGCCACCCTGGCCAGGACAATCGAGAGCGATGAGTGCCATGCCCATGCCCGCAAACGACGCCTGCTCGAACCAGCTGCGGCTTGCACCCGGATAGCCGTGGAACTGTAGCACCAGCGGCACGGGCTCGTCCGAAACCGGCTGGAGATACTTGGCATGCAGGCGTGCACCGCACATGCCGGTATACCAGAGGTCGAAAAACCGACAGGTCGCGGAATCCGCAACCGAAGCCGCCTCAATCGCATAGTCGAGCTCGACGGCGTCGGCCTCGGCCATGCGGTCCTTCCAAAAGAGATCGAAATCCGATGGACGGGGCATAGCGCCTCGATATTCACCAAATTGCTGTTGTAGCTCCTGAGCACTTGGCATGGCTCGTGAACCCAACCTTTCGAAATCGCAACGGAGGTGCGCCCGGCAAGGGAACCGGGCGCACGGGAGGGAAAGCGAGGCTACTCGCCGAGCTTGGGATGCAGCAGCGACGGCGCAGCGCCGAGCAGCATCTTGGTGTAGGGGTCCTGAGGGTGCTGGAAGACCTGCTTGGCCTCGCCCTGCTCGACGATCTTGCCGCCATTCATAACGATGATGTCGTCAGAGATATAGCGGACCGTCTGGATGTCATGGCTGATGAACACCATGGCCAGGCCGAGCTCCTTCTTAAGGTCGGTCAGCAGGTTCAGAATCTGCGCGCGGACCGAAACGTCCAGAGCCGAGGTGGGCTCGTCGGCGATGATGGCATCGGGGTTCAGCGACAGGGCGCGCGCAATTGCGACGCGCTGGCGCTGGCCGCCCGAAAGCTGGCCGGGAAGAACCTCGGCGGCGGAGCTGGGCAGACCGGTGAGCTCCAAGAGCTCCTTGACGCGCTTCTCCTGCTCGGCCTCGGTACCCAGGTTGTGGACGCGCATGGGGTCGAGCAGTTGCTCGCGAACGACCATGCGGGGATTGAGCGCCGTGGCCGGGTTCTGGAACACGACCGAGATGACGCGACCCATGTGGCGACGGTCCTCGGCGGTACGTTTGGTAACGTCCTTGCCCTTAAAGTAGACCTTGCCGCTCGTGGGGGCCTGCAGGCCGCACATGACGTTGGCGGTGGTGGACTTTCCGCAACCGGACTCGCCGACGATGCCGATGGTCTGTCCGGGCATGAGCTTAATCGTTACACCCTGGACGGCGTGAACCAGGTTGGGGTGCAGAATCGAGCCGGTACGGGTCCTAAAGGTGACGTGGACGTCATCAAGGAAGATGATCGGCTCGACGCCGTTGACTGCGGTCTCGCTCATCTACATCACCTCCGCGTGAGGGGTCAAACCATTTGCCTTGAGCACCTCGTCGGGGAGCTCGGAATAGAAGTGCTCGGTGCCGGGCACGCGCTTGAAGACCGGACGGGTGTCCAGGCCAATGCGCGGATGGCTCGAGCGGGGTGCGAAGCGATCGCCCTTGGGGAAATCGCGCGGGCTCGGAACGGCGCCGGGCACCTGGTGCAGGCGGCCCGAACCGCTCTCGATGGACAGGACGGAACCCAGAAGGCCGCGGGTGTACTCGTGAATCGGGTTGGTGAGCAGCTCCTTGGTGGGCGCCTGCTCGATAACCTGGCCGGCGTACATAACCGTGATGTTATGAGCGACCTCGGCGACCAGTGCCAGGTCGTGCGAAACGAAGATCATGGCAAAGCCGAGCTTGGCCTGAAGATCGTTAAGCAGCTTGATGACCTGCTTCTGGACGGTAACGTCCAGAGCGGTCGTGGGCTCGTCGCAGATGACCAGTTTGGGGTCGCGGGTAAGGGCCATAGCGATCAGAACGCGCTGACGCTGACCACCGGAAAGCTCATGCGGATAGCTCTCGAGCGTACGCTTGGGGTCGAGGCCCACGAGCTCCAGGAGCTCCTCGGCGCTACGGGTACCGCCGCGCTTGGTGAGCTGCTTCATCTGGGCGGAAATGAGCATGGAGGGGTTGAGCGAGGACAGGGCGTCCTGATAGACCATGGCGATATCGGTACCGCGCAGGCCGAACCACTCCTTCTTGCTCATCTTGAGCAGGTCGCGGCCCTCCCAGAGAACCTCACCGGAAAGATGCTCGTCATCGTCGGTCAGGCCCATGATGGCCAGCGTGGTGATGGACTTACCGCAGCCGGACTCACCGACCAGGCCCATGGTCTGGCCAGGACGGACGTCAAAGTTGACATGGTCGACGACGTTGATATCACCGTGATGCTCAAACTGGATGCAGAAGTCACGGACCGAGAGAATCGGTTCAACAGACTCGTCGGGCACATGGCGATCGTCACGCTTGAGCTCGACATCGCGCAGGGCGCCAAGGCGAGCGGAGAGGGACTGGGCCTGCTCCTTGTAGGCTCGAACGGGGTCGGAGACCAGCAGGTCGGCCTCGCGACGCTTGGAGGAATCGGTGGGATCCAGGGCGGCGGAGGGAGCAGCGGCCATGGCGTCGGTAATGCCCTCGGAGAGGATGTTGAGCGCCAGGCAGGTGATCATGATGGCCAGGCCCGGGAACAGTGCCTGCCACCAACGGCCGGCGAGCACGCCGCCGCGGGCGTCGGCGAGGATGTTGCCCCAGGTAGCGGTGGGCTCCTGGATACCAGCGCCGATGAAGGTCAGCGAGGCCTCGAAGATGATGGCGTCGGCGACCAGGGTAACGGTGAAGACCATGATCGGGGCAATGCAGTTACGCAGAACATGCTTGATCAAAATCCACGGAGCCTTGGCGCCGGAAACGATGACCGCGCGGACATAGTCCTCGCCGTACTCGGACACGATGTTGGCGCGCACGATACGGGCAATCTGCGGAGTGTACATAAAGCCGATGGCGAAGATGATCGACGGCACGGAGTTGCCCAGGATGGAGACAAAGACGGCCGCGAGGGCGATGCCCGGGATGGACATGATGATGTCCAGGATACGCATGATCGTCTCGGAGACGGCCTTGCGCGAAACCGCTGCAAGGGCGCCCACGACCGAGCCGCAGACCAGAGCCATGGCGGTGGCGCCAAAGCCGATAATCAGCGAGTAACGACCACCGTAGAGCATACGCGACAGAATGTCGCGACCCTTATCGTCGGTACCGAAGATAAATCCGTTGCCGGGAGCCTGGCGAGCCGTAAAGATCTCGACCGGGCTATAGGGGGCAAGAAGGGGCGCCAGAATCGCAGTCAGGGCGACCAGCACCAGCACGACGGCGGCAATCTTAGAAGACAACGTCATCTTCTTCCAGCCACCGAGCTTGAGCCCCTTGGAGGCAGCCTTCTCGAGCTGCTCGGTTTGCTTCTCTCGAATCTTTACCATAATCTACACCGTCCTGATGCGCGGGTTGATGAGCAGGTAGAGCATGTCAACCACGATGTTGATGATGATGAAGGCGAGAGCAACGACGATAACGACGCCCTGAACCAGGTTCGCCTCGTTGCCCTGAACGCCCTGCAGAATCGCAGTGCCCATGCCGGGGAGGTTGAAGATAACCTCGATGACGACGGCGCCGCCCATGAGGTAACCGATCTTAAGACCGAGGGTGGTGACCGGGGTGATCAGCGCATTGCGAAGAACGTTGATGCCGACGACGACCTTCTCGGGAACGCCGGCGCCGCGAGCCATACGGACATAATCCTTGTCGAGCTCCTCGACCATGGCGGTACGCACGATACGAGTCATCTGGCCCGTCAGCGGAAATGCCAAGGCGATAGCGGGCATGATCATACGTCCCAGATAGCCAACCGGATTCGTGGTGAAGTGAGGCAGAGCACCCGATGCCGGGAGCACCTTAAGGTAGGAAGAGAACAGCAGGATCAACAGAACGGCAAGCCAGAACGACGGGGTTGCCAAGCCGGCGATGGAAAAGACGCGGATCACTTGGTCCGGCCATTTGTCGCGATACAGTGCCGCGATGACGCCGAGCAAAAACGAAACGACCGCACCGATGGCAAGACCGATAAAGGTCAGCTGCATCGTGACGGGCAGGGCCGTGGAGATGCGCTTGGCAACGGAGTTGCGAGCAGCACCATAGGTGCCCATGTCGCCATGGATCAAATCGCCCATATAGCGCACGTAGCGCACGGGCCAGGGGTCGTCCAGACCATACTTCTCATGGTACTCGGCAACCGCCTCGGGCGAGGCACCGTCACCCAACGCCGTGTAGGCGGGGTCGGTCTTGGAGAACGACATAAGGAAGAACACCAGGACGGTGACGCCCAATGCCATGATCGGCAGCGCCACAAGACGCCTTCCAATCAAACGTAGCAAGTTGTTCACGTTCTCTCCCCTTTCTTTTGTCGGTAGGACCAACTGGTATATGAGTACGGGTACTCATTACAAGACCCGAGCGACATCGTTGCCGCCCGGGTCTTTGTTTCAACTATGAGGATACGGCCCCAATGACCGACATCCTGCATACAGACTCAAGCGAGTCTTACGCCTTGACGGTCGCAACGCCCCTGAAGGACATGCTCGTCGTGCCGATGCCCTTGAAGCCATCGAGGGCCTCGCCGTTGGGCGCAGTGGACGGATCGTCCCAGGAAGCGGAGACGGTCTTGACGTGGACAACGGGGTACAGAACGGCGTTGTCGGCAATGATGTCGAAGCACTCGTTCCACTTCTTCTGCTGCTCGTCGCCCTCGGCGGCAAGAGCCTCGTCCATGAGACTGTGGAGCTTCTGCCACTCAGCGGACTCCTTCCACGGGCAACGGGTCTGCATCCAGACGTTGTCGCCGTACCACCAGTTGAGCAGCAGGTCGGGGTCGGCGCCGAAGCAGGAAGGATCGCCAGGGGCAAGGAGGATATCGTAGGCCTCGCCGCCGTCGATGGCAGCGTAGGTGGCCGGCGAGGTATCGGTCTGGATGGTCACATCGAAGCCGAGAGCGTCGAGGTCGTTCTTGACCTGGGCGGCCATGCCCTTAATCTGCTCGTTGTCGGTGGTGCGCAGGGTGATGGCACCCGGGGTGATGCCAGACTCCTCGATGAGCTTCTTAGCCTTCTTGGCGTCGGTCTTGTACACCGTGGAAGCCTCATGATAGTTGGTGAAGCTCTTGGGCAGGTAGCAGCTGGCAGCGGTGGCAAGGCCGGCGAAGGTGTTGCTGACCATCTTCTCGGTGTCGAGCGCATACATGACAGCCTGACGGACCTTGACGTTGTTCCAAGGCTCCTTGGCGACGTTGAACATGATGAAGCGGGTGCCGAAACCCTGAACGTTATCGATCTTGCAGCCGGCGCTCTCGAGCTGGTCGACGGCGTCAGCGGTAACGAGCTCCATAACGAGCGTGGAGCCCTCCTGCTGAGCGGTAACGCGAGCGGTGGGGTCGGTCAGGATGCTGTACTGGATCTTCTTATCCTCGGCAGCATACTCACCGTTGTACTCGGGGTTGGGAACCAGGGTGATCTCGGTATCGGAGATAGAGTCGTACATCCAGGGGCCGGAACCGATCGGCTGCTTGGCGCGATCCTCCTCGGTCTGGGTGGCCGGGGTAACGCGGACGATGGCCAGACGATCCTTGAGCAGGGAGAAGTTGGGGACCTTAGTCTTGACCGTCACGGTGCTGGCGTCCTTGGCCTCGATGGACTCGAAGGGCTGGAAGAACGGAGCATAGGTAGCGGAAGCGGCGCAAGCGGTGTAGGAGGCAACGACATCGTCAGCGGTGACCTCGGTGCCATCGGAGAACTTGGCGCCCTTGCGGATGGTGACCTCGAAAGTGGTGTCGTCCACAGACTTGGGATCGTCGGTGGCGAGCTCGTTGAAGGTGCTGTAGTCGTGGTAATCGATGCCGTAGAGGCCCTCGACGACGTGCCAGTTAGCACCCAGGCCCACAGCGGAGCCGGTGCTGGCGGGATCGAAGCTGGACGGAGCGTAAGCGGAACCAGCGGTGATCACGCCGCCGCCACGGTTGGCGGAATCGGTGGAGCCGGAAGCGGAACCCTCGTCGCTAGAGCTGCCACCGCAGCCAGTGAGACCAAGGCCGGCGACAGCAGCGACGCTGCCGGTGAGGCCGAGGAACGAACGCCTGGACATACCCTTGTTGATGATGGCCATGTCTTCTCCTATCAATAGAGAATCTTACCCGGGAGCACCTAGACTTGCCCCCGCGCAACTTGCGGACGATATATACCTTACCTACCGACGAACCCAACTGAGGTGCCGCGCTCGGCGACCGATACATACATACGCTTGAACGGTATTTACTACCGTTCACCGAATTCATTGACAAACGATTCGCCAGACAGTATGAATCGACGAGGTGAGATATCAGTCTTCGTCAACCCGCAGGATAGCAGAGTTGTTCACCATGGCTAGTCAAACGTTTTAGCGTTAATAAAACCCGAAATCGACAGGTAATCGCCGCGAAATAAATGATTGAAAATCGGCCAATCATGTATATCAGTTGTTTAGAAGCACGTTTAGTTTTCGGAACGGTTGGCCGATGCTTGGGCGCGCTCGGCATTCCATGCAACAAGTGCCTCGTGGACCGCTTTGGCGACATCGGCCGGAACGCCTCGAACTTCCGCAATCTCCTGCTCGCTTGCCGCGCGCAAGCGCTTCATCGAGCCAAAATGGCGCATGATGGCACGTTTTCTGGTGGGTCCCACGCCCGGAACGTCGTCAAGCACCGAAACCGTCATAGCCTTATCGCGCAACTCGCGGTGGAACGTAATCGCAAATCGGTGGGATTCATCGCGAACCTGCTTGATCAGATAAAGCGATGCGGAGCCGGTCGGCAGCACGACGGGAGTCTCGTCCCACGGCACGAAAACCTCCTCATCGGCCTTTGCCAAGCCACAAACTGGTATATCGAGGCCGAGCGCCTCAAGTTGCTTAATTGCAGCGGTCAATTGCGGCTTGCCGCCATCGACAACGAGCAAATCGGGGCGCGAGCCAAAGCGCTCGTCCGCCATGCGCTCGGGAGCATAGCGACGCCCCAGAACCTCGGACATCGATACGAAGTCGTTCGCCTCGTCCAATTCGGCCTGAATTTTAAAGCGACGATACTGGCCCTTGTCGGCACGACCGTTGGTAAATACCACCATCGAAGCGACGGTAAAGGTGCCGTGCAACGTCGAGATATCGAAACACTCGATGCGCAACGGCGGCGCAGGCAGCGCCAGCGCACTTTCGAGCTCCAGGAGCGCCTGATTGGTGCGATCGTCAGCATACCCCGTGCGCATCATGTAGCGCATGAGGGCATGGCGCGCATTTTTAGAAGCCATATCGAGCAGGCGGTGCTTTTCGCCGCGCTGCGGCCTATGGAGATGGCAAGAGCGTTCGCGCTTGCCCGCAAGCCACTCCCCCAACGCTTCGGCATCCTCAAGCTCGACAGAAAGATTGATCTCGGCTGGAATATCAGCCGTCTCGTCGTAATAGCGCTTAAGAAAGCCCGATTGAAGCTCTTCCTCGTCGACATCCAAGCCTTTATCGAGGATGAACTCACAAGTTCGAACCGTTCGGCCCTCGCGAACGACAAAGACACAGGCGGCAGAGATAGTCTCTTCGCGATAGAAGCCGATGACGTCGATATCGACGCTTGATGGAAAAACGACCTGTTGGCGATCGTCCAGGCCCCTAATGACTTCCAGGCGACGCTTGACGCGCGCCGCACGCTCAAAATCGAGCGTCTCGGCTGCCTCCGTCATCTCGGACGTAAGCTCGTCGACGACATCCTTGCGATGGCCCGACAAGAAACGTTCGACACGCTTGACGTTCTTGGCATAGTCGGCAGGGGAAATCGCGCCGACGCATGCGCCCGGCCCGCGCCCGACATGGTAGTCAAAGCAGGGACGCCCGTTTTGCGCGCAAATCATATTGACGATGTCTTCTTCGCCCTTATGAGATTCGACGATGCGGCGGCAGCGGCGCCATTCAGCACAGGATGCCGAGCAAATAGGAATGACCTTGCGTAGCGTATCGATGGTCTCACGCGCCGCACGGCTATCGGTATAGGGGCCAAAATAGCGCGTGCCGGGCTTATGGCGCTCGCGCGTGTATTTAATAGCGGGAAATAGATCGCTTTTAGTGATGGCGATAAAGGGATAGCTTTTATCGTCTTTGAGATCGACGTTAAAGTACGGATGGTACTGGCCAATCAGATTGCGCTCGAGCACCAATGCCTCGTGCTCGGTCTCCACCACGATATAGTCGAAGCTCGCCACCAGCTGCATCATGAGCGGAATCTTTTGACGCTCGTCCTGCAGCGTCACGTATTGACGCATACGGGCACGCAAGTTTTTTGCCTTGCCCACATAGATGACATCGCCCTTGGCATCTTTCCAAAGGTAGCAGCCGGGTTGCGTGGGAACGTGCGAAACCTGTTCGGCAAGTGTTGGAATGTTGTCGTGACCTGCCACACGCACCTACTTGCGACGAAGCAGCGCCGAGACCTCGGGCATCTTAAAGACGAAGGCAAGGCCAAAAGTCACGGCGAGCGAGACGACGCCTGCAACACAAACGTAGCCCAGGGTAATGAGGATCGAGCTGCCAAGCATTCCGACAAAGTGCTCAAGTGCCCACATGACGCCGGCGCCCGCGGCAGCGCCCAAGCCACCGAACAACAGGCCGAAGAAACCGCCGTGCAGGATAGACTTGACCTGAAGGCCATGCAGACGACGGCGCAGCCACCACAGTGAGCATCCGACCAAGACCACGTAGTCAACGACGTACGAAAGCGCAATTGCCGGCATACCGTAGCCCAGCACCACGCCAAACAGCAGCACCGAACCGGCCTGACCGATAGCGGAGTACAAGCAATAGCGGCTATAAGGTTTCATATCGAGCAGGGCCGAGAAGCTCTTCTGCATCAGCACGACCACGCCGTAGAGCGGCAGGGAAAGTGCCAGATAGATAAGGAACTCCGACACCAGCGCCACACCGGATTCATCGAACTTGCCGGCGCAGTAGATCATGTTGAGCGGACGGGCGAAGACGATCAGGTACATCGCAAACGGAATCAGGAAGAAGAGCATCTGGGCGACACCGCGCGAAATGCCCGTGCGGACGCTGTCGTAATCCTTCTCCTGCGCATCGTGAGAGAGTTCGGTATAGAGTGCCGTCGAAAGCGAGGCGGCGATCAGCGCATAGGGCAATGTGTACCACAGGCGCGCATATGCGATGACGGAAGGGCCGGTCTCGGGCTGCACCACCAGCGCGGCGGCATTGGTAATGGAAGTCGAGACAAACATGCACACCGTGGCGAGCAGCGTCGGGATACCAAGCGCAATCGTCTGTCGCAGCGCGGGATCCTTAAAGTCGATATGGATATGAGGATGCACGCCATGCTTGCCAAGCGCGGGAATCTGGCAGGCCATCTGGACAAAGACGCCGAGGGTCGTACCAGCTGCGATCAAGATAATACCGGCCTGCTCGCCAAATTGTGCAGACACGGGAGCAAAGCCCATAAAGCTGGCGATGACGATGACATTGTTGAGAACCGGGGCAAACGTCGACCAGAAGTAGTCGCGGTGCGCGTTGAGAACGCCCGAGAACACCGAGCCCAAGCCATAAAACAGAATTTGAATAGCAAAGAAGCGGAACATGAACGCAGCGGTATCCATGCTGCCGCCATCGCCCGAAAGGAACGACTGCGTCCAAATAAAGCCGGGAGCAAACACGGTGCCCAGCAGCGAGATACCGCCCAGCAGCAGAAGCAGAATACCGAGCAGGTTACCGACATACTCGTTCGATGCCTCGCGGCCCTGCTCACGCCTCACACCCATATACACCGGCAAAAACGCCGTAACGAGCATGCCGCCCATCACGAGTTCGTAAAGCATGTTGGGCAGGTTGTTGGCAACCTGATAGGAGGAAGAGAGCAGCGACATGCCGATGGCGGCCGCCATGGCCCACGTGCGGATAAACCCGGTGACGCGCGACACGATGGTCAGCACGGTCATGAGGCCAGCAGAACGACCAACCGTGGAGTAGTCCGACGAACCCATATCGTCTACGTCGTCCTGAGAGTCCTCATGAGCCTCATCTTGTGGCAGCAAATCGTCCACGACGGCAAAGGAGCCGGTCATCGCAAAGGGATCGTCAACCAAAACGGCGTCATCAGCAGGTGCGGCGTCATCGCTGTTCGGCATGTTGTTACCGGATACGTCCTCATCATCGAATATGGCATGGTCGCCAAACACCGTGTCAACTTCTTTGGCGGCGACGGTTCGGGCAGAAAACGACAGAGGGTCCCAGTCGTCATCACCGTCGATGGCCACGCCCTCGACGGGATCGGTCGAACCAAGCGGCGACCATTCGTCATCCGAAAGAAGCGGTTCGTCATCATCATGAGCCGCGGGCTTGGCGGAACGAGCGGCAGGGGCGCTCTGCGGCGTGCTCTTTCCCTGGGCCGCCATCAAAAACACCGCCGTCTCATCGGGACGCGGCACACGAGGAGCCTCGGAGGCGATCGGCTTCACGCTGGCGCTCGATTGAGCGGCGGCCAAAAAGACAGCCGTCTCATCGGGACGAGCCGAAGAAAGAACCGTACGGGGAAGTGCCGTGCCGGCACCGGCGGCACGCAAGTACACGGCCGTCTCGCCCGGGTCAGCGGCAGCGGACCAGGCGTTTCGAATCTCATTATCGAACGAAGCGGCCTCGGGCGCGGGCGTCTGAGGAGCCGACCCTTTTGCAAAGTGAGCTCCGCGCTTTGATTCTTCCTGCGGCATCGCTCAGTCCTCTCTCGTGATCGGGGCAACCGTCGCCCCGCAAAATGCAACTAAGTCATCGGGAGCAAGCTCAAGCTGATAGCCGCGCTTGCCACCCGAGATAAAAATGGTATCCCAAAGGACGCATGTCTCATCGATCAGCGTCCGGAAGCGTTTTTTCATACCGACCGGGCTGCAACCGCCGCGGACATATCCCGTCGCGGCAAGCAAATCTTTGACATGCATCATGGTCAGCGACTTTTCGCCTGCGGCGCGCGCGGCGGCCTTGAGGTCGAGCTCGTCGGCAACAGGAATGCAGCACACGACATGGTCGTTGGACGGCGTCGTGCAGACCAGGGTCTTAAATCCCTGACCGGGCTCCTCGCCAAGCTGCTCGGAAATCGCGACGCCCAGACCTGACGATTCATCGCCATCGTCTTCGTACGTATGGAGAACATAGGAGATGCCGGCGCTTTCCAGCTCGCGCATCGCATTGGTTTTTGGCGTCTTAACAGCCTTTGCCATGGCACATCCTTTCCCTCGCAGAGCGACGCAAGGAGTAAGTATAGGGCCAATTCCGCCGCATATGCCATCTCGACACACAGAAGCGCCACCGAATCAGAAGGAATCGGTGGCGCGTCGGTACTGCAACGTCTCTTTACTGCGCGTCGAGCTGCGCCTGACGCTCACGGTCACGCTTGAGCAGCGGCGCCAAGAACTTGCCCGTGTAGCTCTGCGAACATGCCGCGACTTGCTCGGGCGTGCCTGAGACCACGACGGTTCCGCCACCATTGCCGCCCTCGGGGCCCATATCGATCAGGCGGTCGGCAACCTTGATGACATCAAGGTTGTGCTCGATCACCAGAACCGTGTTGCCCGCATCGACCAGGCGCTGCAAAACGTCGAGCAGCTGGCGAACATCCTCAAAATGAAGGCCGGTTGTGGGCTCGTCCAAAATGTAGAACGTCTTACCTGTCTGACGACGATGAAGCTCCTTGGCGAGCTTCACGCGCTGCGCCTCGCCGCCCGAAAGCGTCGTAGCGGGCTGGCCCAAGCTCACGTAGCCCAGACCCACGTCATATAGGGTCTGCAGTTTGCGCTTAATCTGCGGGATATTCCCAAAGAAAGCCAGTGCTTCGGTGACACTCATGTCGAGCACGTCCGAGATCGTCTTGCCGCGGTAGGTAACCTCGAGTGTCTCGCGGTTATAACGCTTGCCGCCACATACCTCACAGGGGACATAGATATCGGGAAGGAAGTGCATCTCGATCTTGATCTGGCCATCGCCCTTGCACGCCTCGCAGCGACCGCCGCTTACGTTAAAGGAGAAACGTCCCGGCGAGTAGCCGCGCGCCTTCGACTCCGGCGTGCTTGCAAATAGCGCACGCAGATCATCCCACAAGCCAATATAGGTCGCAGGGTTCGAACGCGGCGTGCGACCGATCGGCGACTGGTCGATATCGATTACCTTATCGATGCACTCGATGCCCTCAATCTTCTTGTACGGCCCCACGGGACGCGTCGAACGATGGATGGCATTCGTAAGCGCGGGCGCAATCGTATCGGTGACCAGGGAGCTCTTGCCCGATCCCGAAACACCGGTAACGACTGTGAGCGTACCGAACTCAATCTTGGCGGTAACGTTTTTGAGGTTGTTAGCGCGGGCGCCCGTGATCTTAAGACAGCCGCGGCCGGGCTTGCGGCGCTCATCGGGCACGCGGATCATCCGCTTGCCGGTCAAATAAGCACCCGTCATGGAATCGGGACACGCCATGATATCGGCAGGCGTTCCTGCAGCGACCACGTGTCCGCCGTTAACGCCCGCACCGGGACCCATATCGATCACGTAGTCGGCAGCGCGAATTGTATCTTCGTCGTGCTCGACGACGATAACGGTATTACCGATATCGCGCAAGCGCTCGAGCGTCTTGATCAGGCGCTCGTTATCGCGTTGGTGAAGGCCGATCGACGGCTCGTCCAGAATGTACAGAACGCCCATGAGGCCGGCGCCGATCTGCGTTGCCAGGCGAATACGCTGGGCCTCGCCGCCGGAAAGCGTCGCCGAGGCGCGATCAAGCGTCAGATAGTCGAGTCCGACATCGACCAGAAAACGCAGGCGCTCCAGGATTTCCTTGACGATGCGCCCGCCGATGAACTGCTGACGCTCGGTAAGCTCCAGGCCCTCAAAAAACTCGAGCGACTCGCGACACGACAGGCAGCAGACATCGTAAATGGACTTGCCGCCCACGGTGACGGCAAGCATCTCGGGACGCAGGCGAGCACCGTGACAGCTCGAGCATGGCTCTTCGCGAATGTATTTCTCCAAGCGAGCCCTGGTGTTCTCGTTCGTCGTCTCGCTGTAGCGCTCGTACAGGATGTTGCGCACGCCCGAAAACTTAGTGTCCCACTGGCTGCGACGCCCATCGAGCTTTTGATAGTCGACCGAAATCTTCGTGTCGCCCATGCCATCCAAAAACGCACGACGCACCCGCGGGGGCAGGTCCTCCCATGGCGTATCGGCACTCACCTTAAAGTGTTTGCAGACCGCAGCAAAAATCTGCGGATAATAGTTGGAATTGCCGAACAGGCTGCCAAAGACTCCATCGGCAATCGACTTTGAGGGGTCTTCAATCAGCGCCTCGGCATCGACCGTCTTTTTAAAGCCCAGGCCATCGCACTCGGGACATGCACCATAGGGCGCGTTGAACGAGAAATCGCGCGGCTGCAGGTCGTCGATGGAATGCCCATGTTCCGGGCACGCCAGTGCCAGCGAATACTCCAGCAGCTCGCCCTCGGTTCCCTCGGGAGCGTCGCGGTCGGGCAGCATATACACGTTCACGTTACCGTGCGCCAGTGCCGTCGCCTGCTCAACGGACTCGGCAATGCGACCCAGGGAGTTCTCTCGAATCACGATACGGTCGACCACGACCTCAATGTCGTGTTTGAACTTCTTGTCCAGGTCGATAGGGTCGTCAAGCGAGCGCACCTCGCCGTCGACGCGCACACGGCTAAAGCCCTCCGCACGCAGGTCCTCAAACAGCTTGGCATATTCGCCCTTGCGTCCACGAACCACCGGCGCCAACACAAACGCGCGACGGCCCTCCCCCGCCGCCAGCACCTTATCGGCGACCTGATCGGTCGTCTGACGCTCAATGACACGACCGCACTCAGGACAGTGCGGCGTTCCCACGCGAGCAAACAGCAGACGCAGATAGTCGTAAATCTCGGTTACGGTGCCCACCGTCGAGCGTGGGTTTTTGGACGTCGTCTTCTGATCGATCGACACAGCCGGCGACAGGCCGTCAATCGAGTCCAGATCGGGCTTGTCCATCTGGCCCAAAAACTGACGCGCATAGCTCGAAAGGCTCTCGACGTAACGGCGCTGGCCCTCGGCATAGATGGTATCGAACGCCAGTGAGCTCTTGCCCGATCCGGAAAGACCGGTTATGACCACGAGCTGGTCACGCGGAATGGAAACATCGATATCACGGAGGTTGTGCTCACGAGCGCCGCGAATAACGATAGAAGAATCAGACATGGAAGCTCCTTGCCTCCTATTGCATCGAATCATACTGCCGATGAGTTTAGCGCACTCGACGCGCACAGATGTTCGTAATACAAGATTCGCAGACCTTTAGCTTTGCGTATCGGGCGCTTTGTTTCTCGAAATGCCGTGGAAAGGTTACAGTAATCTAATACTGAACTTAATTTGCTGTACCAGAGGATCGTCCATGACCGAAGATATCCCCCTTGAAATCACTTCGAGCGACATGGCCAATCTGCCCATATTCATCGCCGTCCTTATCGTGGCCGCCGTCGTCGTGCGCGTGTATTTTTCAATCAAACGCAACGAAAAGCCACCCATTGCCCGCGTCTTTTGGTGCGCGACGCTCCTCATCCCGCTCGGCGTGGTAGCTGCATGGGTTACGAATCAATTGCTCGTAAATGAGGGCAGCTCCCTATGGGTCCTTTCTTATTCGGCGCTCGGTGCTGCCGCCGTCATGCTTCTTGTCGAGCCCTTGGTTTCGGGACTTATCGACCAAACCGACCTTACGACGGGAACGGTTGCCTGTATTTGCCGTGACATCCTTGTCATCGCCGCTGTTTCAGCGCTCTCGTTCGTTTCACTCGAAATTGCCTGCAACGAAACGTTCTATCACATTCCCGCCAACTCATTCGGGTTTTCCGTCGGGCTGCTCGCGACGGTTCTGCTCTCCCTTTATTTGCTGGGACAGCGTCATGGAGGCGTCATGGCCCTCGTGCCCGTCGTCTGTTGCATCCTTGGCATTGCCGAGCACTTCGTCATAACGTTTAAAGGCGAAGCCATCCTGCCAAGCGATATCTTGGCCCTTGGCACCGCAATGGAAGTGAGCGAGGGATACGAGTTTACCTTTACCGCCGGAATCGTAACCTCTCTCGCCCTGCTGGAGATTTCCCTGGGGCTTCTTTCGCTCATCCGACCGCGAAAGCTCCGTACGCCCACCCATGTCTTCCCCGCTATCGCCGCTAACCTCTGTGCTTTTCTGCTAGTGACCGTTGTGGGGCTCTCAGGCTTTTCCAACATCGACTTGGAGCAGGCGCTGGATTTTGGATTTGACCGTTGGCAGCCCATCACCACGTATGCGTCTCAGGGTTTTATCACTTCGTTCACCGAAATGGTCAACGAGTTGCCCATTGAGAAGCCCAAAGACTATACGCCCGATGAGACGCAGAGCATCGAGCAGGAGCTCGCCGCCGTCTACGACAGCACATATGGCTCGAGCGAACAGCGCGCGGCGGCCGTTGCCCAGTTCAATGAAATCAAGCCGACGATTGTTGCCGTCATGAACGAGAGTTTTAGCGACCTTTCGTGCTTTGAGCAGCTCCAGACGGCCGGGTACACCGGCCCCGCATTCTACAACTCGCTTCCCGACACACTTGTTCGCGGCACCATGCTCGCTTCGGTCGCCGGTGGCGGAACGGCGAACTCCGAATTCGAATTTTTGACCGGAGCGACAACGGCCTTTGTCGGATTAGGCAAAATCCCCTATCAGCTGTATCAGATGAATGGCGTCAACAGCCTGGCAAAGGACCTTAAAGAGCTTGGGTATACCGCTACCGCTATGCACCCGCAAAACCCCGTCAACTACCATCGCGATAAAATCTATCAGCAGCTGGGCTTTGGAGACTTTCTTTCAATCGGCGATTTCGAAGGTGCGCCCTATTACCATGCCGGCGTATGCGACTACGCCACCTACGACAAGATACTCGACCTGCTTAGAACCGACGAAGCCCCGCAGTTCATCTTTGACGTCACGATGCAAAATCACGGCGGCTACGACTATGGCACCGTTCCCGCCGAAGAGCTGACAAACTATTGGGTCGAGGGAGCCAGTGAGGGTGCCAACAGCGCGCTCAACACCTATCTCACCTGCATCAACGCATCCGACCGGGACCTCGAGTACTTTATCAACGAGCTCCGCAATATCGGCAGACCGGTTGTTCTTGTCTTTTTTGGCGACCATCAGCCGAGCGCCGCAACGACTCTCAACGACGAGCTGTACCCTCAGGAAGATACGGCAAGCCACGCTTTCCGTATCTATCAGTCGACATATCTCGTCTGGGCTAACTATGAGATCGCCGGCAATACCGAGCTCAACGTCTACGACACCGTCGGGGCAAACGAGATTGCAGCCATTACCCTTAATAAGATCGGCGCCCCGCTCACCAATTACCAAAAGGCCCTGCTTGCGACAAGGTCAGATGTGCCCACCATCAATGTCGCCGGCTATCTCGGTGCCGACGGGCTGCGCTACGACTTGGAATCGGAAGACAGCCCCTACGCCTCGACGATCGACAAGCTGCAGCGCATGCAATACCTCGAGTTCGCCAGCAAAGTTCAGTAAGCCCGCCCATTCGTTTGGGCCCATCGTATTGCAAGCACGCTCGGCCCAAACGCATCGCAAATGACTCCCGCTCGCAAACGAGGGTACAATGACGCTCGTGTCACATCGCGGGGCCCCGGCCCCAGCATATACAAAGGAGTCATACATGGGTTGCGAACACGCACAGGCCGCCGGCGGACAAACGTCGCCGTCGCAATTTGAGGAGAACACGCTGTCCGAGGTCAAGCGCGTCATCGCCGTGCTTTCCGGCAAGGGCGGTGTCGGCAAGTCATTTGTCACCGGTGCCATCGCCACCGAGCTTGCCCGTCACGGCCACAAGGTCGGCGTCCTCGATGCCGACATCACCGGTCCCTCTATCCCCAAGATGTTCGGTATGAGCGGACGCCACGTCCATGCCCTTGGCAACCTTATGCTGCCCGAAATCTCCGAGCACGGCGTCAAGGTCATGAGCTCCAACCTGCTGCTCCAAAACGAGACCGACCCCGTCCTTTGGCGCGGTCCGGTCATCGCAGGCGCCATTAGGCAGTTCTGGAGCGAGACCTCGTGGGGCCCCATCGACTACCTGCTGGTCGACATGTCTCCGGGAACAGGCGACGTCGCGCTCACCGTCTTCCAGTCGCTGCCCGTCGACGGCATCGTCATCGTCACGAGCCCGCAGGATCTGGTCTCGATGATCGTCGCCAAGGCGGTCAACATGGCCGAGAAGATGAACGTCCCCATTCTGGGCATTGTCGAGAACATGAGCTATATCGAGTGCCCCGACTGCGGCAAGAAGATCGAGGTCTTTGGCAAGAGCAAGCTCCCCGAGGTCGCAGAGCGCTATAACCTCGACATCTTGGGCAAGCTTCCCATTAATCCGGCACTCGCCGAGGCCTGCGATAAGGGCGAGGTCGAGACCGCACTGCCCGATGGCATGTTGCCCAAGGCAGTCTCTGCCGTCGAGGCCATTACCCCGCACGAGACCGACGAGGCCTAAGTGAACACGAGCGCCTTCTATGACGTCCTGGTAATCGGCGGCGGGGCTTCAGGCCTCGCCGCCGCCATTACGGCCGCACGCGCTGGCAAAAGCGTCTGCATCGTTGAGCGCGATGTCGCCTGCGGCCTTAAGCTCCTTGCGACCGGCAACGGCCGCTGCAACCTCTCCAACGAATCGATTGATCCACAGCGGTATAACCACCCCGCATTCGTCGAATCCGTTATGGGCCCCCAGCCCGAACAAGAGCTTATGGGTTTCTTCTCCTCGCTGGGCATCATGACAACCTCCGAGGAAGGCCGGCTGTACCCGCGCTCCCTTCGCGCCGAATCGGTGCGCGACGCGCTTCTCAGCGTTTGCGACCGCCTAGGCATCACCTTAATCTGCGGAGCCAACGTTGCCTCGGCGCACAAAGCTTCCGAAGGCTGGGCACTCCAAATAGACCGTCCAGCGCGGGCACTCAAGGCAAAAAAGCACGATGACCGAAAATCGGAGCTCCGCTCGCTTCGGAAAGCGCTCACCGATGTCCCTCGCAAGAACGAGGCCCTGCAGGCACATGCCGTAATTATCGCTACGGGCGGCAAACCCACCGGTATCGCTGATACGTTTCGCCTCCCCCTCACTTCGCTGCGCCCCATCCTCTGCCCCGTATCGGCAACGGTCGTTGGCGATCGGGCGGCACTCAAAACGTTGGATGGCCTGCGCGTCCGTGCCCGCTTGACGCTCGCCCGCAATCATAATGAGCTCTGGCACGAAGACGGTGAGGTGCTGTTTCGAACCTTCGGTATCTCGGGCGTCGCTGTCTTCAACCTCTCTCGTCGTATCCAGCACGGCGATACGATCCTGCTCGACGTTTTCCCCGACCTCTCCAAAGACGAGTTGCTCGATATGCTCAACCGGCGCGTTGAGCTGCTCGGCGGCTTTTCGCCCCGCGATCCCCGTTGGCTCGACGGCATGCTCGCCCCGCAACTCTCCCGCGTCGTCTGCACAACGTTCGAGCAGTGCCATCCAGGCTCCAACGATGTCATTCACCTGGTCTCGATCCTCAAACACTTTAAGTTGCTCGTCGAGGGAACAGCCGAGGAGCGCTCAGCGCAGGTTACGCGTGGTGGCATATCTGTCGAGAGCATCTCAACACCCAGCCTACGCGCATGCAGCGTTGTCGACGCCCCGCTTTACGTTTGCGGTGAAGCGCTCGACATCGACGCCGATTGCGGAGGCTTTAACCTTGCGTGGGCCTGGATCTCGGGCATTCGCGCTGCAAGCAGCCTGTAGCCGCGCAGTCTATAATCAAAAACGCATTCGGGCCGTCTGGAATACCGGACGGCCTCTTTCTTGCCTCTAAGGAGACCTCGATGATCGAAATCACCCAAGTCAACGCGTCGCTCGATGAAGCCGGCGATGAAAATGCCTGTCTCATTGTTGGCAAGCGAGTCGCCAAGCGCGTCCTACGTTGCAAGGACTCCGAAATCAAGTCCATCGAGCTCCACCGCAAGTCAATCGACGCTCGCAAAAAACGAGACGTCCATTTTATCCTGAGCTTTCGTGTTGAGCTGACTAGTCCCCACCTCGAGCGAGAAGCGGTCGACAGCGTTGCCGAGCGTGACCGCTCGCGCGTACGCGCGATAGAAGACGACGAGCCTTCATTCCCCTCCCCCGCCTCCGACGCACCTCAAGAACGCCCTGTCGTTGTCGGCGCCGGATGCGCCGGCCTTTTCGCTGCGCTTACGCTCGCCGAAGCAGGTCTTAAGCCCTTGCTCATCGAGCGCGGCGACCCGGCATTTCGCCGCTCGCAGGCGATCGACCTCTTTCTAAAGGAGCGCATCCTCGACCCCGAGAGCAATATCCAGTTTGGCCTGGGCGGCGCGGGAACCTTCTCGGACGGCAAACTCAATACGGGAACCAAAAATCCCGCCCATCGCCTTATCCTCGAAACCTTCGTCGAGGCGGGCGCGCCCCGCGATATTCTGTGGGATGCCAAGCCGCACATTGGCTCCGACATCCTTCCCACGGTTGTCACTGCTATATCCCAGCGCATCGAGCAGCTCGGAGGTGTCGTCCGTTATCGAACGAAGCTCGTCGACATTCGCATCGACGCGTCTGGCGCCATCACCGGTATTGATGTCCAATCGTCCCAAGACGCCGCTTGCGAGCCAATCGAGACAAAGCACCTCATCCTCGCCTGCGGGCATTCTGCTCGCGATATTTTTGAGCTCCTTAAGGGCCACAACGTGGCCCTCGCACAAAAGACCTTTGCCATGGGCGTTCGCATCGAGCATCCGCAGCGCGACATCGACCGAGTCCAATACGGAGCCTCGGCGGGACATCCTGCCCTCGGAGCAGCCCCTTACAAGCTCGTCGCCCATCTTCCCAACGGCCGCAGCGTGTTCTCGTTTTGCATGTGCCCCGGCGGGCAGGTTGTCGCCGCCTCTTCCGAGCAGGGCCACCTGTGCGTCAACGGCGCCAGTCTCAATGCCCGCGACGGACGCAACGCAAATGCCGCCCTGCTCGTTAACGTCACACCCGAGGACCTTCCCAACGATGACCCGCTCGCCGGCATCGAGCTCCAGCGTGCCTGCGAGGCGGCCGCCTATCGCCTGGGCGGTTCCAACTGGAACGCACCGGCACAGCTCGTCGGAGATTTCCTCGCAGGACGTGCCAGCAAGGCGCCCGGAAAGGTAAAGCCCACCTATCCGCTCGGTGTGACCTGGACGGCAATTGACGAAGCCCTGCCGCAGCATATCGTCGAGTCGCTCCGCCTGGGACTTCCCCTACTCGGAAAAAAGCTACGCGGCTACGACCGCCCCGACGCCGTTCTTACCGGCGTGGAGACTCGTTCGAGCTCACCGGTCACTGTCACCCGAGACCGAACATGCCATGCCGTGTCGACCCCGGGCCTCTACCCTTGTGGTGAGGGAGCTGGATATGCCGGCGGCATCATGAGCGCGGCCACCGACGGCATCCGTTGTGCCGAAGCCCTGATCGCAGACCTCTAACGCACGAATTCCAGCGCGCAAAAGACACAGGCCCCAAGCTCCACAGGGAACTCGGGGCCTGTTCGCTATTTCTTAAACCGTGCACCCTGGCGTTTTCTGCCCGATGCGAACGTGGAACCCTTGCGGGCCTGCGAACGTAAGCGCTCAATCGTCTCGTCCTCAGACGCACCCTCGAGCATCGCCCGAATCTGAACGACGGCATCGCGCAGGCGCGCCGCCTCCTCAAAGTCCATGGCGGCAGAAGCGTTACGCATATCCTCTTCCATGGTTTCGACGATCCGCACAAGCTCGTCATGCGGCAGTTCTTCCAACTGCTCCGCAAGTGTCTGCTCGGGCGCCACCGTTTCCGGCACGCCACCCTCGCCCGACTCATCGGGCGTATAGAATGCGCCATGGCCAAGAGAGTCGCCCTTCGAGCGCCCCTTGGAACCCACGGTTTTTTCGGCCTCGGCAATAAAACTTGAGATGTCGTTGATGGCCTTGCGCACCGTCTTGGGCACAATGCCATGCTCTTCGTTATATGCCATCTGAATCTCGCGACGGCGCTGCGTCTCCTCGATGGCCTCTTTCATCGAATCGGTCACAACGTCCGCATACATGATGACTTCGCCATCGGCGTTACGGGCCGCGCGGCCAATCGTCTGAATCAGCGAACGGCGGTTGCGCAAGAAGCCTTCCTTATCGGCATCGAGAATTGCCACCAGTGAGACCTCGGGAAGGTCTAGGCCCTCGCGAAGCAGGTTAATGCCAACGAGAACATCGATCTTGCCCTCGCGCAGCGTTCGCAGGATCTCGACACGGTCCATCGTCGCTGTATCGGAGTGCATGTAATTGACCTTAATGCCGGCATCAAGCAGATGGTCGGTCAGGTCCTCGGCCATGCGCTTGGTGAGCGTGGTCACCAGCACGCGCTCCTTGCGGGCAACGCGCTCGCGAATCTCGTCCTCAAGATCGTCAATCTGCCCACGAACTGGACGCACATCGATCTTGGGGTCGAGCAGACCGGTCGGACGAATGATCTGCTCCACGTCGTTTTGGCTCACCCGCAGCTCGTAGTCGCCCGGTGTGGCCGAAACATAGATAAACTGGGGTATCCTTGCCTCAAACTCATCGAAACGAAGCGGGCGATTATCGAGTGCCGAGGGCAGGCGAAAACCGTGTTCCACCAGCGTTACCTTACGCGAGCGGTCACCTTCGTGCATACCGCGAATCTGCGGCACCGTCACATGGCTCTCATCGATGATGCAGAGCATGTCCTTAGGAAAGTAATCGATCAGGGTAAACGGCGGCTCACCCGGCTTGCGACCGTCCAGATGACGCGAGTAGTTCTCGATGCCGTTGCAAAAGCCCATCGTTTCGAGCATCTCAAGATCATAATCGGTGCGCTGCTGCAGACGCTGCGCCTCGAGCAACTTGTCAGTCGCCTTGAGCTCCGCCACGCGCTTCTCGCACTCTTCGCTGATCGATTTCAGAGCCGCCTTGACCTTCGGCTTCTCGGTCACGTAGTGCGATGCCGGCCATACGGGGATGGCCTCGTACTCACGAAGCATCTCTCCGGTGACCTCATCGATCTCAGCAATAAGCTCGACCTCGTCACCAAAGAACTCAAACCGCAACGGATGCTCGGCATAAGGCGGATACACGTCGACAACATCGCCGCGCGCGCGGAACGTGCCGCGCGCTAGGTCATAGTCATTGCGATCATATTGAATGTCGATAAGCGCATGGATAAAGTCATCGCGCTCGAGCGGCACCTTCTTGTCGACGTTTGGAGCCAGACCCGCATAGTCCTCAGGAGAGCCAATGCCATAGATACACGAGACCGATGCGACAACGATCACATCGCGTCGAGAGAGCAGTGACGCGGTCGCCTGATGGCGCAGCATCTCGACCTCTTCGTTAATCGAGGAGTCTTTCTCGATATATGTATCGCTTTGCGGCACATACGCCTCGGGCTGATAGTAGTCGTAGTACGAGACAAAGTAGACCACAGCGTTGTTGGGAAAGAACTCTTTGAGCTCGCTCGCAAGCTGAGCGGCGAGCGTTTTATTGGGAGCCATGACCAGCGTCGGCTTCCCCAGGGCCTCAATAGTCTTAGCCATCGTGAAGGTCTTGCCCGAACCAGTCACGCCCAGCAAAACCTGATAGCGATCTCCGTCCCTCACACCCTGCACAAGCGACTCAATGGCCTTAGGCTGAGAACCTGCAGGCTCATAAGGAGATACAACCTTAAATGGCACCTCAGAGCCCTCAACGCCAAAACGTTTGAGCTCTCCTCCAACACGCTCAACTTCAAATTCCGCCATGGATACTCCTAACTCATATATCTGCAGTATACGCAGGCGGCAGGCATAGTCCTATACGAACCGATCGGGATAGAGGGTCTTATAGCGAACCCAGGCATTATTGACACGAATCAGATAAGCCTGAGTTTCAGGGAAGGTAATCGCATTATGGAGTGACGTGTTCTGCTGCGCCCATCCGTCGACATTGCCCATACCGGCGTTATAAGCGGCAATAGCACTGTCAGTCGACCCGTTAAAATACGCTAGAAGATACGAAAGATACGCACAGCCAAACTCGATATTCGTAGCCGGATCGTTAAGGTTGTCGGCCGAATACTCGTCACCGTCGACAAGGCCCTTGGCGATCATATCCTGAGCAGTCACGGGCATCAGCTGCATCAATCCCTGAGCACCCTGATTCGATTCGGCCTTGGGATCCCAATTCGATTCAGATTTAATGACAGCGCACACCAGATACGGATCCAGATCATGCGAAATACTGGATTGCTTTACATATGCCTCGTAGTCAATCGGATACAGCGGCTTAAAGAAGGCGGCAGGAGCACACGAGTAGACGAGCGAAATAAGGCCGAAGACAAAAACGGCAGTCAGCGGTATAAGGCGATACCACGAAAAGAAACGTGTCTTAGACATCGGTCTCCTCCTTATCCACTACATCCCCGAACCCACGGCGCGCAAGCCAAGAGTCAAGCTGCTCAAAGAGCGAATTATCGCCTGCGGCATTATCAATCACCGTTGTAGCGAGATTGCACAGCGCAGACTCATCGGGCTGGCAAGCAGAACGGGCATCGAAATCAGATGGCTCCATACCACGTTGAATAGCGCGCTCGCGACGAACTGACAAAGGGGCGCTGATGACCAGAATTTCATCAGCCAGGCCAAAAGCATCCTCAAAACCAGTCGGGGCAGAAACCTCGACAACCGCAAAAGGATAACGGGGAGATGAAACCGTACAACAAATCGGATCGAGAATCCTAAGCGAAAGCTGTTCAATGAGAACGGGGTGCACGATGCCATTGAGCCGTGCGACCGAATCAGGAGAAGCGAAAGCTCGAGAAGCGAGGATGCTGCGGCGAATGCCGCCTTCCTCATCCAAAATGTCCCAACCGAATTCATCAGCGAGTGCATTGACGATATCAGAGCCCGGCACATACAGCGATTTTGCAAGCTCATCCAGATCGATTAGCATAGCGCCACGAGATTCGAAATAGCGGCAGGCAGTCGACTTACCCGAAGCAATATTGCCCAAGACAAATACGGTAAACATCAAGTCCTCCCTAACGCCAATGGGAGTTATTATCGCGCAAATACAAAAGAAGGACTCAAAATACAGCCAAACAGTAAGACAAGCTAAAAGAAGGCGAGTTCTTGTATTACAGCTCTCTATAAAACGCAAAAAAGGGGGAGGCCGCGAGGCCTCCCCCTTCTCAGTTCAAGCGCACGGCTCGGTGCCGTCCACCGGTCAGCGGCGCCCTGGCCTCCCACGGGCTGACCCCGCAGTACTCTCGGCGCGATGGGGCTTAGCTTCCGGGTTCGGAACGGGACCGGGCGTGCCCCCCATGCTCTGGCCGCTGACCGGTGGGCGGCGCCCACCGTTACGGTGTCCTGGGTCTCACCTTACACGTGCCCTGGGGGCCGCATGGCGCATAGGAAAGATGACTCGGGGGCATCCTCGTGCCCGGACCGCGCGTGAGCGCTTGTCCCGCGGGCCGCGAGGTGCGGTTCCGGAAGAGCTCGGGCGATTAGTGCGGCTCGGCTGAGGTTGTCGCCAGCCTTGCACCTGCCGTCTATCGACCAGGTAGTCTACCTGGGCCCTTACCGGAAGGAGAACTAATCCCTGGAACGGCTTCCCGCTTAGATGCCTTCAGCGGTTATCCGCGCCGCACGCGGCTACCCGGCCGTGCCGTTGGTCGACAACCGGTTCACCGGAGGTGCGTCCACCCCGGTCCTCTCGTACTGGGGGCAGCCTCCATCGATTCTCCTGCGCCCACGGAGGATAGGGACCGAACTGTCTCACGACGTTCTGAACCCAGCTCGCGTACCGCTTTAAACGGCGAACAGCCGTACCCTTGGGACCTGCTCCAGCCCCAGGATGCGATGAGCCGACATCGAGGTGCCAAACCTTGCCGTCGATGTGGACTCTTGGGCAAGATCAGCCTGTTATCCCCGGAGTACCTTTTATCCGTTGAGCGACGGCCCACCCACTCGGGGCCGCCGGATCACTAGAGCCTGCTTTCGCACCTGCTCGGCTTGTGGGCCTCGCAGTCAAGCCCGCTTGTACTCTTGCATTCAAAAGGACGGTTGCCGACCGTCCCGAGCGGACCTTCGCGCGCCTCCGTTACCCTTTAGGAGGCGACCGCCCCAGTCAAACTGCCCGCCTGGCACGGTCCCCGAGCCGGTTGACGGCCTCGGGTTAGGACGCCGGTCGCGCGAGGGCAGTATTCCAAGGGCGGCTCCCCGGGGGCTGGCGCCTCCAGGCGGCGGGTGAAAAACAAAAACGCCACGCAGGGTTTCCCCTACACGGCGTAAGAAGAGACTTCTTGTGCAACACAGGCATGAATGGATAACGAGAAAAGCCGCCCTTTACAAAAAGGCCGGAATGTCGTATCATAATTCATGCGGTGCGGCCTTTCGGCCGTTGTGTAGGTGCATCATCACCTGCATAGGTTTCCAGGTGTTGGCGCACCTGGAAACTGCCGCATTTTTGTTTTTCATATCGATGATATCACGATTGGGATTCGCTTGCAAGTCCTTTTCCAAATTTGCCCGGCGGGGCAGCAGGGCTGTCCCGCTTTCCTCTTGACAAAATCCGACAAACCGGATACTATAGAACCGCTATTGTGCAACATAGTGGCCTTTTTGGCCGAGAGAGGAGATCGCGCCATGGAGCTGACCCGGGCGGTGGGGGAGAATCTCAAGCGCATCCGCAAGAGCAAGAAGCTCAGTATGGAGCGGCTGGCGGCGGAGGCCGGCGTGTCCCGCTCCATGCTGGGGCAGATCGAGCGGGGGGAGGCCAACCCCTCTGTGGGGCTGCTGGGCAAGCTGGCCGGGGCATTAA
>URCS01000008.1 GCA_900546455.1 uncultured Collinsella sp.
GGTCGAAAACCAAACCGGCCAGGCCCAGGCCCAGCCTTCTGACCAAGACGGCGGTGCGCCCCATGGGACGGGGCGGAAGCTGGTTTCCCAAATCGCACAGGCGCATGGGGGACGGGCGTTTTTTTCGGACGGGACGAGGTTTCGGGGGGAGATCTGGCTGCCGGTGGGGGATAAAAAACAGGCTCTCCGTGTTTGGAGAGCCTGAGGGCCGCAGGGGTCTGCGGCCCCTACGAAATTTATATAGGGGGTTGCGGCCCCCCCGTGAAGTCGGGTAGGGGTTGTGGAGCCCGCAAAATTCTTGAGTTACAGCTCGCGCAGGGCGTCGACGAGGGCGGTCTTTTCGGCGGTCTTGCCGTCCTTGCCCTTGAGGACTTTGGCGGGGATGCCGGCGACCACGGTGTTGGGTTCCACGTCGCTGACGACCACGGCCCCGGCGGCGACGACGGCACCCTTGCCCACGCGGCAGCCCTCCAGGACCACGGCGTTGGCCCCGATGACGACGTCATCCTCGATGATGACGGGCACGGCGCTGGCGGGTTCCACGACCCCGGCCAGGACGGTGCCGGCCCCGATGTGGCAGTTCTTGCCCACGGTGGCGCGGCCGCCCAGCACGGCGCCCATGTCGATCATGGAGCCCTCACCGATGACGGAGCCGATATTGATGATGGCACCCATCATGATGACGGCACGGTCGCCGATCTCGACGCGGTCGCGGATGATCGCGCCCGGCTCGATGCGGGCATTGATGCCCTTAAGGTCGAGCATAGGGACGGCGGAGTTGCGGCAGTCATTCTCGACGTCGTAGTAGTCGATGGAGTCGGCATTGGCATCGAGGATGGCCTTGAGCTCATCCCAGTCGCCAAAGACGGTCTTGCCACGACGGCCGCCGTAGACGTGCGCATCGCCCCACTGGACCTTCATGCCCGGCTTTTCGCGCACGTACAGTTTGACGGGCGTTTTCTTGGGCGCGGTAGCGATGTAATTGATAATCTCCTGGGCATCCATCTCGGCTGCGTTACTCATATGCTGTTTCTCCTTTGCGTGGGTACGGTAGATAACTGGTTAGGCGAACATGACCTGGTCGAAGGTGTAGAAGCCAGGGTCGCGGACGACGAGCTTTTGAGCGGCGGCCAGAGCGCCGTTGACGAAGATCTGACGGCTCGTGGCGCGATGGGTGAGCGTGACTTCCTCGTCCTGGCCAAAGAAACTCACCTCGTGCACGCCGGCGACGGTGCCGCCGCGCAGCGAGTGCATACCGATTTCCTTGGGATCGCGCGCGCCGCACATGCCCTCGCGTCCGTAGACGGGGTGGTAGCCTGCCTCGGGCTCGGCTTCGACGACGGCATCGAGCAGTAACTTGGCGGTGCCGCTGGGAGCGTCGACCTTTTGGTTGTGGTGCGTCTCGACAATCTCGCAGTCAAAGCCGGGCAGTTCACGCGTGGCCTGGGCCACTAGGTGACGCAGGGCGGCGATGCCGATAGAGTAGTTGCCCGAGTGCATGACGCGGGCATTCTGGCCCAGCTCGCGCAGGCGGTCCATCTGCTCGGGGGTGTAGCCTGTGGTGCCCGAGACCAACGCCGCGCCCGTGCGCTCGACATAGGCGACGACGGCATCGAAGGTCACGACGTTCGAGAAGTCGATGATGACGTCGGCCGTCGGTGCGCTCTCGAGTTCGGACAAGTCGAAGCCGATCTGGGCGACGATGTCAAAAACGGGCTCTCCAGCGGCGTTGACAATGCCCTCGGCGGTAGTGCGGATCAGCGAGCCCATGCGGCCCGTTCCCATAATGACGGTCTTAATCAAGCAGACCAGCTCCCTTCAGAGCATCGGTAAGTGCAGCGCGCGTGTCGTCTGCCATGGGGCATAGCGGCATGCGGTAGTTGGCTTCGATCATACCCATCTGAGCGAGCGCTTCCTTGACGGGGATGGGGTTGACCTCACTAAAGAGGGCGTTGATGAGCGGCTGGCCGGCAATTTGGATATCGCGGGCGCGCTCCACGTCGCCGTCCAGATAGGCGCGGCACATGTCGTGCACGAGCTGCGGCTGAACATCGGCCCACACGCTGATGGTGCCCGAGGCGCCCAGGCTCATGAGCGGAACGGTGAGTGCGTCCTCGCCCGAGTACATGCGGAAGTCATCGGACAGCAGGTGGGCGATCTTGGCTGCGTAGGCGACGTTGCCCGAGGCCTCCTTGATGCCCATGATGTTGGGGTGTGCGGCCAGGCGCTCGACATTGCGCTCGCTGATGCCGCAGCCGCAACGGCCGGGGATGTTGTACAGGATGCAGGGGATGTCCACGGCGTCGGCCACGGTCTTAAAGTGCTGGTAGATGCCCTCTTCGTTGGACTTGTTGTAGTAGGGGGTAATGAGCAGCAGGCCGTCGGCGCCCAGTCCCTGATAGGTGAGCGACTTGGTGAGCATGGTCTGCGTGGAGTTGGAGCCCGAGCCGGCAATGACGGGGACGCGTCCTGCAACCTGCTTGACCACTGCGGCGACAACGGAGTTGTCCTCGTCGTCGGTCATCGTGGCGCTCTCGCCGGTGGTGCCCAGGGTGAGGATGGCATCGGTGCCATTTTGCAGGTGGAAATCGATGAGGCGCTCGAGCGCGTCAAAGTCGACACTGCCGTCCTTTTTAAACGGCGTGACAAGGGCGACGATTGAACCCTCGAGATTGCGGATATCCATGTTCTTCTCCTTCGCTTCCGCGATCTGGATGCGTTTGTTCCACTGAGCGGCGACGGCTAGGCGCTCGTCCTGAGCGCGACGGCGGGCGCTTTCGGCGCGCGACTTGGCCAGCAACTCGCGGCCGCACGGCAGCACGTCGAGCGTGGCAAAGTAGTCGCCCGGGCGCTCGGCACGACGGATAAGATCCGCCGAGCCATCGGGGCGAAGCAATACCTCTGCGGAGCGCAGGCGTCCGTTGTAGTTGTAGCCCATGGAGTAGCCGTGCGCGCCGGTATCGTGGATCACGAGCAGGTCGCCCATATCGATCTGCGGCAGCTCGCGGTCGATGGCGAACTTGTCGTTGTTCTCGCACAAGTTGCCCGTGATGTCGTACTTGTTCGTGACAGGGGCTGTGGATTTGTCGGGGCCACCCGGCTGGCCCATCACCGTAACGTGATGGTAGGCGCCATACATGGCAGGGCGAATCAGGTCGACGGCGCTTGCGTCCACGCCGATATAGTCCTTGTAAATCTGCTTTTCGTGGATGGCCTTGGTGACCAGGCATCCGTAGGGGCCCATCATAAAGCGGCCCATCTCGGTGCAGATCGCCACATCGCCCATGCCGGCGGGAACCAGGATCTCGTCGTAGGCCGCGTGTACGCCCTCGCCGATGGCGTGGATGTCGTTAGCCTGCTGCCCGGGCAGGTAGGGGATACCCACACCGCCGGACAGGTTGATAAAGGCGACATGCGCGCCCGTCTCGCGCTCCAGACGCACGGCAAGTTCAAAGAGGATGCGCGCGAGCTTGGGGTAGTAGTCGTTGGTGACGGTGTTGCTGGCAAGGAAGGCATGGATACCAAAATTTTCGGCACCTTTGGCCTTGAGAGCGCGGAAGGCCTCAAAGAGTTGATCGGTGGTCATGCCGTATTTGGAATCGCCCGGGTTGTCCATGATGCCGTTGGAGAGCTGGAACAGGCCGCCCGGGTTAAAGCGGCAGCTGACCGTCTTGGGGATGGGCCCCGCGACACGCTCAAAGAACTCGATATGGCTGATGTCGTCAAAGTTGACGATGGCGCCCAGCTTGTCGGCGAGCTCAAAGTCGGCAGCCGGCGTGTCGTTGGACGAGAACATGATGTCGTGTCCCGTGATACCCAGCGAGCGGGCGATCATGAGCTCGGTATAGCTCGAGCAATCGCAGCCGCAGCCGTATTCGTTGAGAATGGAGATGAGCGCCGGGTTGGGGTTGGCCTTGACGGCAAAGTATTCCTTAAAGCCCGGGTTCCATGCAAAGGCGTCGCGCACCTCTTGCATGTTGCGGCGGATGCCCGCCTCGTCGTATAGATGAAACGGCGTGGGGAACTGCTCGACGATATGCTCGAGTGTCTCTTTGTCCACAAACGGCTGCTTGGCCGCATATGCCTCGTTGGGGGTCAATGCCATGTCCCGTAAACCTCGCTATCCAGACGGCGCCATCTGCGCATCGAATCCGCATAACGTGGACCCAATGTCCGGATAGCGCTCCCGCATTGCTGCAGACAGTCCTGTGGGTGTTTCCCACAGGCCCACCAGGTTGTTCGTGCCCGTAAAACCCAGTTCGGCGGGTTTCGCCTCCCCACGGGGTCAAAGCCTGCCGGCTCGCCCGCGGCTCTTCGTGCCCGCGCCTCTATCAAGTGGTAAAGACCCTATCACGTTGCACTTTACCAAACAAGAGTATTCGTATATAACGTTTAAAAAATGCAGGGATATGCTGGAAACATGTGCGCCACAATCCTGTATCACAATAAGTTGCAACAGATGTGCCTCACGAAGGGATCCTCTATGACCGAGCTCCAAGAACTCCGTCGCTATCGCCGCGATCTCCATCGCATTCCGGAGCTCGATTTCGATCTTCCGCAAACCATTGCCTATATCGAGGGCGTGTTGGCACCGCTCACCTGCGAAGTGACCCATCCGTGCCCCAACTGCGTCTGTGCTTTCTTCGACGCCGGCGTTGATGCCGCGCATGCCACGGCGATTCGCGCCGATATGGATGCGCTGCCCATCGCGGAGGCGACGGGAGCGGCCTTTGCCTCGACCCATCCCGGCAAGATGCACGCTTGCGGACATGACGGACATATGGCCATGGCGCTTGCCGCCGCGACGTATGTCGACCGTACGATTCGCGAACAGCCGGGCGCCATTAGGCGCAACGTTCTCTTTGTGTTCCAGCCGGCCGAGGAAACGACCGGTGGTGCCAAGACGGTATGCGAGAGTGGTGTGTTCGAGCGCTATGGGGCCGACCGCATTTTTGGCTTCCATGTGTGGCCCGATCTGCCTGCCGGCACGTTGGCGAGTTGTTCCGGTCCGCTGCTGGCGCGTTCGAGCGAGACGCATATCCATATTCACGGTACGAGCATCCACATCGCTAAGACCTATGGTGTGCCGGTTGGGGAGTCGCACGATGCCGCGTTGGCGGCAGCGAAGTTTTTGGTTGCCGAGCGCGAGCTGATGGACGAGCTGGGCACCGACGAGCCCTGTATCGGTAAGTTTGGTCTGCTGCAGGCCGGTACCGTCTGCAACGCGGTGGCGGGGGAGGCCCATGTTGCCGGCAGCCTACGTGTGTTTACGGACGACATGTTCGACCGTGCGCGCGAAGGCGTACACCGTGTGCTCGACGAGGCGTGCACCGCAACGGGCTGCACGTATGATCTTGACTTTGCCGAGGGCTATCCACCGGTCGATAACGACCCTGAGTTGTTTGCCCGAATCGCGCCCGCTCTGCCCGAATTGCAGCTCGTGGACGAGCCGCTGCTAATCGCCGAGGATTTCGCGTTCTATCAGCGCCATCTGCCGGGCGTGTTTTTCCTGCTGGGCACGGGTATGCCAGGGGGACAAGAAAACCCGATCGACGCTGATGGCTGTCCAGCCTATGCCACAAGCGCTCTGCATACCGATCGTATGCTCTTCGACGAGGAAATCCTACTCAAGGGCCTCGATGTCTACAAACGATTGCTTGGCTTGGAGTGACGATGGAACGACGCCGACAGTCTGCCGTATATAGCCCGGGTGGATGCGGATGCGGTTTGCTGCTGCTTCCGGTCATCGCTGTGAGCATTGGCGTGATGTTTGTGCTTGCTGGGCTGGCTGCGGCGGCACTCGTACTGTTTATCACTGCCATCGGCGTGACGATTTGGCTTTATCACAGTCGTGGGCAGCGCCGCGCCGACGGTAAGACCAATGTTGGATGGACCATCTTTTTAGTCGTCGCCTACCTATTGAGCATCAGCTACCTAGTGTTCTTTGTTCTAATGATGATCAGTGCCTTTACCGGGAAATCCGTCATGGTGGGTTGATGCGCTGCCAGCAGACGGTCACGCAAAGTGCGTTTGCTCGGCGTCTGGATAGCTGCATTGGCCGTTTACCGCAACCTTAGCTCTCAGCTAATGAATTCAAGTTCAATCCTTCCTACGATGTGCTGTGTGCCGGCACGGTAGCCGGATCGTAGGAAGGATGAATAATGGCAAAAGAGGGAAAGAAGCCGATCGGCAAGATTGTCCTAGGCGTCATCGTGGTGCTGGTTATCGTCGGTGCCGTGGGTTCTATGGGTGGCAATTCAACCGATTCGTCTGCGAGTGATTCGGCAAAACCTGCCGAGGCGACACAGCAGGCTGAGGAGCAAAAAGAACCGCAAGAACCGTATATCATTGCTGACGAGGCTGAAGACACCTCCAGTCAGTTTGCCTATAAGATCATGGGCACGCTGACCAATAACACGGACAAGGAAAAGAGCTACATTCAGATTGAGTATGTTCTGTATGATGCCGATGGCAACCAGGTTGGAACGGCTCTTGCAAACACCAACCATCTGAAGGCGGGCGGCTCCTGGAAGTTCGAGGCACTGGGTACGGTGTCTCCCGACCAGGTTGCTAGCTGGGAGCGTTCGGACGTAAGCGGTTTCTAGCATGTTGCATGCACTGGGGGAGGTGAAGTCGTATGCCCAATAAAAAGCTGACCGAGGAGTTGCTCAATGAGCTTCTCGATGCGCCGAACATCGATGGCTATATCAGGGAGCACGACTTTGCCGCCCCGTCGCTTTCAGACTACCTGAAGCAGCTGCTGCAGGAAAAGGGCTTGGAGCGCTCGCGCGTGGTTCGTATGGCCGATCTCAATGAGACCTTTGGCTATCAGATCTTTACCGGTGCGCGTCACCCGAGTCGCAATAAGGTGCTGCAGATTGCCTTTGCGATGGCGCTGACGCTCAAAGAGGCCAACCGTGCACTGACGGCTGCCGGGGTAAGCGTCCTTAACTGCAAGGATCGCCGTGATGCGATTATCATCTTTTGCATCGATCGCGGGTGCAGCCTCCAAAAGGTCAACGAGGAGCTGTATCGCTTTGGCGAGGAGACGGTGAGTTAGCGACTGATATCTGAGCCGGCGGAGCTGTCGAACAACGATGCAAGCGAACGGGGCGCGGATGCCATGGGGTGTCTGCGCCCTGCGCTATGATGGAGGCTATGGATACTCAGACCACAACATATTCCGATGACGAGCTGACCGCAGCGCTTGCCGAGCACCTGGCGTCGCTCGGTCGCGACGACAGCTATCGCGTGGAGCGTGTACTTAAGCGCTCGTCCGTTGAAACAACCGAGCTCGTGTGCTTTGAAGGAACCGGCGGTGGTTCGCTCGGCCCCTTTGTCCGTAAACGCATCGATGCTTCGGCTCAAATCGGCGGGGCATACGAGCGTCTGTTTGCCGCCCAGCGGGCAGGCAGGCGTTTTGAGCACCTGCCCAGAATCGTCGATTGTCGTCGTGTGGGCGACGAGCTCAACGTGGTTATGGAATACATCGAAGGGGAGACGCTCGGGGTGCTGGTGGACCGTCTGGGAGCCACCCCCGATTATGCGCGTGAATTGTATCCTGCCCTATGCGATGCCGTGGGCGAGCTCCACGCCGGTTTTGCAATGGCGGGGGAGACGTCGGCGCCGGTGATCCATCGCGACCTCAAGCCGTCGAATATCATCGTGACGGGTGCGAACTGTACGCTCGATGAGGGCCTGACGTTTTCATCGCTGGTGATTATCGACTTGGGGATCGCGCGCGTGTGGCGCGATGGAGCCGATGCCGACACCGTCAAGTTTGGCACGCGACCCTATGCGCCGCCCGAGCAGTATGGGTTTGGGCAGACGAGTGCGCGCAGCGACGTCTACGCACTTGGCGCCCTGTTGTTCTTCTGCTTGACGGGAGCCGACCCTAAACCAGGGCTCGACATGCGCGAGCAATGCGAGGCGCGTGGCATTCCCACCCCACTTGCCGATGCCGTCTGCATGTCGATGGCGCTCGACCCGGCCAAGCGTTTTGCGAGTGCGGAAGCGTTGGGACGGGCGACGCGCTCGGCATACGATCTGAGCCGCCCCGTGCGGCCTCCTACGCCTGCGCCTGTCCGTACTCCGGCCTCGGAGACGGTGTTGACGCTCCAAGGGCTCCAGAACCCCGCAGGGCTTCCTAGACCTGCCGCCTCCGCTGCACTCGGCCTGCTCTCTCGCATTCCGGAACCTCTGGGGCGCATTTGGAATACGCTTGTCTGCCTCTCGTTGCTTGTATTCTTTGCCGGAAGCCACTTTGCTGTCTTTCACCCCACGGGAGCAAACCAAGGCTACCCGACGTGGCTTCTTATAATCGAGTACTTTTTCTTTGTCGATGGCCTTATGGTGCTTATGCATTTTGCGCTGCTCGACAAGCGCCGCCTTCGTCGGCGATTCGCGCTGCTCGACAGCTATCGCGGCAAGAAACTAACGAAGCTCTGGCTCAAGGCATTGGGCGTGCTGCTCCTATGCATGATCGTCATAGTTGCGGTTGCCAATGCGACCGGTGTCGTTGACACCTCCACTGCCTAAAAGAAAAGGGCCCGTCGGGGCCCTTTACAGTTGCGCTTAGATGCGGTTCATCTGAGCGGCGACCTTGTTGTACCAGTCCTGCCACGTGGGCGGGCAGTACTTTTTGGCCGCTGCAGGGGTAAGGGTGGAGCCGTAGTTGGCGCCCAGATAGGCAACATGAGCGGAGATGCCCTCGCTCCAGCTGCCAAAGCTGCGCCAACCGCCGCCACGAGCGCTCCAGCCCCAGGCATTGTAGGAATTGGCGCAATAAGTGCCCTTGGTGCTCTCGATGCAGGCGATGGCGGGGGACCAACGGGGGTCGACACCGGTATTCCAAGCGGCGACGGCAAAGTTATAGCCCTGGCCTGCCATGGGGGAGCCGGCAAGATAATTATCGATGCGGCTCGTCCACTCATTAATGAACGAATCGTAATCGGAATTACCGGTATTGGCGTTGTTCACCGTGGTGTCGATGGTGGTGTTGGTGTTGGTGGCCTGACTGCTGGAATTGCTGCCGCTTACGCCCTCGCCCGAGAGCTTCTCGGCGGCAGCGGCCTTATCGGCCTCAAGCTTGGCGAGCTCGGCGGCATTTTCCTGCTCGGCTTTTGCCTGCGCCTCGCTGCGGAGCTGCTGGGCCTGCGCCAGCGAATCCTCGGCGTTTTTCTGTTCTGCCTCAAGCTGGGACTTGGCCTGCTGGAGCTCGGCCTTGTTCTGCTCGAGTTCGGTTTGCATGTTGTTGAGCTCTTCGATCTCATCGACGCTCGAGCTCGTGATCTGGTTGGTGTATTTGCAGGTGGTGATGAACTCACCCAGGCTCTGCGCGTTGACCAGGAAGCTCACGATGGGATTGGTGCCCTTCTGGTACTTGTACAGATCGCGCATGGCGGAGCTTGCCTTGGCCTGCTGCTCGGGAAGCTTGGCCTCGATTTCCTCGATGCTCGCCTCATTGGAGTCGATCTGCTTTTGCAGGTCGTCGAGTTTGGTGCGGGCATCGTTGTAGGCGCTCGTGGCGGCTTCGATTTTTTGCTGCGCGGCGGAAAGCTGATCCTGCGTTGCCTGCGAGGCGGCATATGCCGCAACGGGGGAGAGCATCGGCGTGGCAGTCAGTGCGACAGCGAGTGCGGCGCTCGTGATGATACGAGCTGGCTTCGACGCGATGAGCGCTGCGACGCGATGATTCGAATGCTGCATCCAATCCCTCTGCAATCAATCGTAGGTTATGGTTCGAACGGTATTCTACTACTGCTTTCGACCTCAACTTGAACCTTAAAGGTTCCAAAGGGTCAAGTTAAACTTGAGGCTTTGGCTTTGACCTGCAGTTATAGTGAATTGTTGAGAAACCATAGAGTTCAACTTTAACGTTACGGAACTCGGTCTGATCGCAGATTCACGCCTTAAGGGCTACTCCAACATGGGGTTTTGCACCTATAGGGTTCCCTCGCGGCGAGCCTGCTCAATTTATTCGAGCGCCTCGGCTGGGGTGAAAGAACATGCGCCGTTGCCGAGCTTGACTGTCTGGATATCGTCTCCGACATGCACCTCTCCGCCTCGAAGCACCACACCGAAAATGCCCTCGTGGGGAAAGATGCAGTCGCCGGCGAGATGGTAGATAGCGCAGCGGGTGTGGCAGACTTTGCCGATCTGGCTGATCTCGACCAGAACGTCGTTGCCGATCTTGAGCTGTGTGCCCAGGGGGAGCGAAAGCAGGTTGATACCTTGTGTGGTGAAGTTCTCCCCAAAGTCACCTTCGTGCACATCGAGCCCGCGATGCTGGGCAGTCTGGATTGATTCTGCGGCCAAAAACGAGACTTGGCGGTGCCAGTGCCCGGCGTGTGCATCGGAAGCGAGGCCAAACTGCTCAATGACGGTGTCGTGCCCATCGGAGACGGGTGACTTGCGTGTGCCTTTGTGCGCCGACGTGTTGATCGAAACGATGCGGGCGGGTCCTTCGTAGGCGTTGCTGGCGGTGCGTAGGGGAGCGGTCGTTTGAGAACGTTCCGCTAGCTCGCGTTTTGCAGCGTCAAGGATGGGGTTGTCGGTCAGATGTTCTTGGGGCACGCGTGCGCCTTTCGCTTTGAGGATGACAATATGTTGAATCCTACAACAACGGTAGGTTCATTGCCCGTTGTCGTACAGCGGTGAGGGCCGTCTTTGCTCGAGTCTGATCCTCCGATTGCCATAGATACGGTGGAACTTTGGGTGCTGGCGGTTTGGCACGCTAGAATGAATCGGTTGCACTAAGACCGCCCGTTGTGCGGGCAGTTCATGATAGGAAGTTTCCATGGCATTGCAATTTACAGAGCGCGAGTTCATTCCCGTGCTGCTCGGTGGCGACATCAACGCCTATTCGGTGGCGCGCGCCTTCTACGAAGAGTATCGGGTCAAGAGTCTGGTCTTTGGCAAGTATCAGACGGGCCCTGCGTATCGAAGCCAGATTATCGACTACACGCCCAATGTCGACATCGATACCATGCCCGTGATGCTCGAGACCGTCAACGGCATTGCCCAGGCGCATGCCGATAAGACGATCGTCCTGATGGGCTGCGGCGATAACTATGTTGCCCTGGTGGCCCAGGCAAAGGATGCCGATGAGCTGGCGGATAACATCGTTGCGCCCTATGCACCCTACAGCATGCTCGAGCAGTGCCAGAAGAAGGAGATCTTCTACGAGCTGTGCGAGAAGCATGGCGTGCCGTATCCGCACACCTTTACCTTTACTGCGCAGATGCTCAATGCGCAAGGCGAGGCGCCGGCCGAAGTGCTCGACCAGATCGACTTCCCGTTCCCGATGATCCTGAAGCCGTCCGACGGCATCATGTGGTGGCAGCATGAGTTCGAGGGCCAGAAGAAGGCTTATGAGATTGCCGATCGCGCCGAGCTGGAGCAGGTTATCCGTGACTCCTATGCCAGCGGCTACACCGACGACCTGATCTTGCAGGACCGCGTGCCCGGCAACGACGAGTACATGCGCGTGCTCACCAGCTATTCCGATCGCAACGGTAAGGTGCGCATGATGTGCCTGGGCCACGTGCTGCTCGAGGAGCATCAGCCCCATGGCGTTGGCAACCACGCCTGTATCATCACCGAGCCCAATGACGAGCTTATGGATGGCGTGCGCAAGCTGCTCGAGGACCTTCACTTTGTGGGCTATTCCAACTTTGACGTGAAGTATGACGAGCGCGATGGCTCGTTTAAGTTCTTCGACTTCAACACCCGCCAGGGCCGCAGCAACTACTATGTCACCAACAGCGGCTTTAACGTTGCCAAGTACGTGGTAGACGAGTATGTGTTCAACCGCCCGTTTGAGCCGGAGTTTGTGACGGCGCAGGACGAGGCGCTGTGGATGGTCGTCCCCATGGGTGTCGTCGACAAGTATGTCAAGGATCCCGAGCTGCGCGCTAAGGTGCATCGCCTAGATAGGGAAGGCAAGGGCGCCGACCCTTCGTTTATGAAGGGCGACTTTGTCTTTAACCGCTGGCTGCGCATGTGGCACACCAAGCTGCGTCACTTTAAGCTGTTCAAGACGTATTACAAGTAGATGAGTGAGGCGCCCGTCCGGTTTACATCGGGCGGGCGCGGGTATGATACGCGCAATTGCGCAAGCGTCACCAAGGAGGCGGCGATGGAAAAGCTGGGAGTTATCGGCGGCATGGGTGCCGAGGCCACGTCGTATTACTACGACCAGGTGGTGCGCCATACGGCGGCTACGTGCGATCAGGAGCATATCGACATGGTGGTGCTTTCCAAGTCGACCATGCCCGACCGCACGCTGGCCATTAAGACCGGTGAGCATGCCGAGCTGCTGGCGACCATGAAGGAGTGCGCCCAGGCGCTCGAGTCGCTGGGCTGTGCGCACATCGCCATTCCCTGCAACACGTCACACTACTTCTACGACCAGATCCAGTCGTTTACGAAGGTGCCGATTATCCACATGCCGCGTGAGTCGGTGCGCTATGCTCTGGCTGGTGCGGTGATGGGGGAGTGCGAGTTCGACCCCAACCTGAGTATTCCGGCAGAGCCGGTGCGCAAGATTGGCATTATGGGCACCGACGGCACCGTGGGTGCGGGCGTCTATGGGCGCGAATGCGAGGCTGCGGGCGTTGAGGTCGTCTATCCCAGCGAGAAGCGTCAGGCCGACGTGATGTCGCTCATCTACGACGATGTGAAGGCCGGACGCGAGCCCGATATGGACAAGTTTGACCGCGTGATGTGGGAGTTCGCCCGCAGCGGCTGCGACCGCGTCATCCTGGCCTGCACGGAGCTCTCGGTGCTGCAGAAGTACCGCGAGATGCCCGAGATTACTCTCGACGCCATGGACGTCCTGGTGCGTGAATCCATCATTCGCAGCGGCGCCCCCTACCGCCTCTAGCTCCCGACCTGCCAAAAAGGGACAGGTTTATTTTGGTAGGTTTTATCTGGGGAAATAGTAAAGGCCTCGGCTCGTTTGGCGCGAGTCGAGGCCTTTTGCGTTAGGCGGTTGGTGCTGGCGATGAGCTAGAACAGGAATCCCAGGATGATGAGGGCGGCGCTGATGACGAGCACAGCGATATCCAGGCCCTTGATGGGGTAGCGCTTGTACGAGCTGGCACGCGTGCGCAGGTAGAAGCCGCGCTGCTCGGCGGCAAGCGCTGTGGCGTCGGTCTTGCCCACGCTCGAGATAAGCAGCGGCACGCACAGCGGCAGCATGAGTTTGAGCTTCTTGATGGGATTCTTGGTGTCGTACTCGACGCCGCGTGCGGTCTGCGCCTCCATGATGGCGTTCATCTCCTGGCCAAACACCGGCACAAAGCGCAGTGCCGTGGTAAAGGTGAAGGCGTAGCGATAGGGCACGTGCAGCACCTCGACGCAGGCGTTGGCAAGGTCGTTGAGCTTGGTCACCATAAGCATCAGGATGAGCGGTAGCGCCACGCCCAGCAGGCGCAGGCAGGCCTTCGATCCGGTAGCGAGGCCCGTGTCGGTGATGAAGCCCCATACCACGTTGCCATCGCGCATAAAGGCAAGCTGCAGCACCAGCATGATAAGCGCGAGCGGAATCAGCAGCTTGAGCAACGAGAGCAGGCGATCGACGACGCCGGCGTAGGCGCCCAGCGCAAGCGTGAGCGCCAAAAAGCCCAACAGCGCCACATAGGTGTCGGACAAGAAGATGCCGATGATGATGGCGGCGGCGAGGCCCAGCTTGACGACGGGGTTCAGGCGATGCAGCAGCGTGTCGCCCGGCATGTAGTCGATGACGTTAACCACGACGGACCATCTCCTCGGTAATGCGAACGATATCGGTGACCTCACTCACCTGCGCAAAAGCGGGGGAGACGGAGGATGCCAAGCGGCGCGAGAGCTCAATGACCTGGGGCGGCTCCACGTAGGCGCGGTGCATAAGCTCGATATTCGAGAACAGTTGGTGCGTGCAGCCGCGCTCGAGGATGCGGCCGTCGGCCATGACTACGATACGCTCGGCAAAGTCCGAGACGACTTCCATGTCGTGGCAGACCATGATCACGGCGCAGCCGCGCTCGGCCATGGTGCGCACCGTTTCCATGACGGTCATGCACTCGCGGTAGTCAAGGCCGCTCGTGGGCTCGTCGAGCACTACGATCTTGGGCTCTACCACCACGACAGAGGCGAGCGCCACCATTTGTCGCTGGCCGCGCGAAAGCGAGAAGGGCGCCTCGTCGGCGGGCAGGCCAAAGCGGTCGATGACGAGCTGAGCACGACGCAGGGCCTCGGCGCGGTCGATGCCGGCAAGCTCCAGTCCAAAAGCGACCTCGTCGAGCACGGTATCCTTGCAGATCTGGCGGTCGGGGTTTTGGAAGAGCGTTGCGACCTCGCGGGCGATGCGACTTGTGGGGACCGCGGCGGTGTCCAGGCCCGTAACGCGCACGCTGCCCGAGGCAGGCTTAAGCAGGCCCGTGAGCAGTTTGGTGAGCGTGGTCTTGCCGGCGCCGTTTTGGCCGACGATGCCCACGAGCTCGCCAGGATAGAGCGTAAGGCTAAGGTCGTGGACGGCAGCGCCGCCGTTGGGGTAGGCAAACTCAACGTGATCGAAGGTGAGCACGGGTTCGGCGTCCTTGGCATGAGGGCGCAACGACGGGGCATGTGGGGAGTCCGCGGGAGCCTGGGCTTCGCTGGCCGCGTGCGCGGGGTCGACGATGCCCGAAATCAGACGCTCGGCCTCATCGACATCCAAGCAAGGGGTGCCGCTTACCAAGCCATCGGCCTCGAGACTGTTGAAGATACGCGTGACGCGGGGGCAATCGACGCCAATGGTGCGCAGTTCATCGGTATGCGCGAATACCTCGTGCGGCTCGCCCTGCAGCGCGATTTCGCCATGGTTGAGCACGAGCACGCGGTTGCAATACTCCGAGAGCAGGGCGACTTTTTGCTCAACGACGACGATGGTGATTCCAAGTGCGCGGTTTGCCTCGCGCAGGGTCTCGAAGACCAGCGTGGAGCTGGCGGGGTCGAGTGCCGCGGTGGGCTCGTCGAGAACCAAGACGCGCGGGCGCATGGCGAGGATGGCGGCGATGGCTACCTTTTGCTTCTGTCCGCCCGAGAGGGTTGCGATCTCGCGGTCGCGCAGGTCGCTGATGCCGACGGTCTCGAGCGTTTCGCTCACGCGCCGCTCGATCTGGTCGTGGGGAACGCCAAAGTTCTCGAGGCCAAAGAGCATCTCGTCCTCGACGACCGAAGCGACCATCTGCGTGTCGATATCCTGCAGCACACTGCCGACGATCTGCGACACATCGGTGAGCGAGACTTCGCAGGTGTCGTGGCCGTCGACCATGACGGACCCAAAGAACGTGCCGGTGTAGTGGTGGGGCACGGCGCCCGACAGACAGGCGGCAAGCGTGGACTTGCCGGCGCCCGAGGGTCCGATGATGCCGATGAAATCTCCCTTGTTCACGCTGAGCGAGATGTGGCTGAGCGCCTGCTCGGTCTGCGTGCCATAGGAGAACGAGACATCGTCGACGTTGATGATCGTTTCCATGGATACCTTTCATAGTCATTGGGGACAGTCTTAAATGACCAGTTGTTTAAGACCGTCCCAAAAAAGCTCGTTGTTTGGGACGGTCTTTGGTGGTGAAGCACGGAGACGGCTTTACGAGGGGCCCCAGGTTGGCGCGAAAGAGGAGCGAAGCGTACTTGGGTACGCGAGCGTCGAATGAACGCCAAGATGGGGTGGCTCGTAAAGCCGAGCGGGTTAGTTGAGCCTAAGGGCCTTCTGGATGGGCAAGTAGAGGGCACCGACCAGAATGGCGTTAAAGACGGCGGTCATGGCGACCACGGGCAGCATAGCGGCAGCGAGCTCGCCCACCACGCCGAGCATAGCCATCTTGATAACCATGAAGATAACGCCCGAGACAAAGGTGGTCACGAAGGTTGCGACGATGGCGATGGCAGGCTTAACCTGCCCGTTCTTGCCAGCGGCGTTGACGATGGCGGCCATGAGCATAGCGGCGATGCCCTCGGCGGCAAAATCGACGAACGGCGAGGTGGTGGTGATCTGGATCACGGCGGCCGAGATGAGGCCGATGACGAGCGCCTGGCCAATATTGGGGCGAACGACCAGGATAGTGAGGCAGAAGGCCGAGATGATGAACTCGGGGCTGATCATGCCGCCCGAGATGCCCGAGATGGCCTTGCCAACAGTGAAGTTGAGGATGAAGCCGGCGGCAAGCAGGATGGCGAGCAGGACAAGGGCGCGGACATCGAGCTTGCCGCGGTCGGCGGTCTGGACGGTACGGGGCTGGGTGGCGGTGGTGTTCTGGGACATGGTGAAAATCCTTTCGGAAGGGGGTGTAAGAGAAAAGCGGAGGCGCGTGATGCGAATGCGATCGGGCTCGAGATAGAAAAAGGCCCCCGGTCGAAACCGGAGGCCTTCCAATCACCTAGAGCGCAAAAACAGGCGTGAGGGACTCACCGTCGACCGATCGTATTCGCATCACGCCACCACCAGTTGTTGAGAGACTTCATCGTGTTCTTCATATCGGTGGCTCCTTTCGTGATGCCGTGGCGCAGTAGCACCTGATTGCTGTTGCGCTGCACTATAGCACAGCAAAGTGTTTGCGGGGAAATCTTTTTTGAAAAGATTTCAGCGGTGTTTCCCACTGGTCAAAAAGGCAGGCGGGACGAACCGTGCCATCCCGCCCGCACCAGTGAGGGATTACTCCTTGTTGCGGCGATAGAGGATATAACCGCCTGCGGAGATGACGGCAACGCCAGCGATGGCGAATGCGGCCACCATGCGGCCATCAAAACGATCGCCAGTGGTGGGCAGGCCGCCCTTGGTGTTCGTCTTGTTGGTGGTTACCGTGGTCGTGGTGTTGTCCGACTTGCCAGGCTTCTCAGGCTTGACAGCGGGCTGCTCGGGCTTAGTGGGCTGCTCAGGCTGCTCGGGGGTGCTGGGCTGTTCGGGCTTACCGGGCTGCTCGGGAGTGCCGGGCTGATCCGGGGTGACCGGGTCGGTGGCAAGGACGTCCTTGGCGTAGGTGATGGACTCCTTGAGGCCCTTGGTCTCGGTGTTCAGGTCGCTCGGGGTGAAGCGCTCGTCAAAGTTTCCGGCCTTCTGATAAGCGCGCATCTCCTGGAGCAGGGCCTTGCACTTCTTGTAGGTGTTCTCGGTGGCAGCCTTGCCTGCCTTGTTGGCCAGAGCGGTGCGACCCTCGGTGGTCGTCTCGGCCAGCATAGCGGCGTCAACTTCCTTGTTCTGCTCGATGAGCTCGTTCTGGAGCGCGTCGAGGTAGGTGCGGACACTGGTACCAAGGGTGTCAGGGTTCTCAAAGCAGAGCGAGCTGATGTCCATGAGGACGTAGTTAATGGAGTTCTCGGGCTCCTCGTTGTACACGACGTCTTTCGCATTGCAGTGGTCGAAGGAGACGGTCTGATCGCTGAAGTAGGGGCTAACTTCAGTTATCAGAGCGGAGTACAGCGGGATGGCGACAGAGTACGCGGCACGGGAGAGCATTTCCCACTGGATGGTAGCGACTTCGGGATCATACCCGCGACGAATCTGGAAGAGATTGATCTCGGTGTTGCGCTCGCTGCCGATGCAATAAACGCCATCAGTGTTCGCGTTGAGACCAGGGACGTTCTCTCCGCGGTTGCCGAAGGCACGAATCAGCTCAAAGGTGCTCCAACCAGACTTGCCAGGCTTGAAGAACAGAGGCTGGATTTCGCTGACCATAGCTCCCTTTTGGACGGGTTTTCCATCCTTATCGGTGATAGTTTTAATTTCGTAATCCGTGCCTTCGGTCAGCTGACTAGCAAAATAATGGCGGCCTTGCACATAGCGGGACCATTGGTTAACGCCAGAATCGGCGAGGCTTTCGCCATACGTTTGGGCGACATCGAATTTACCGTCAGCGGAGTATTTGGCGAAACCCTTCTCCACGGGCATGGACTCGATGTCCTTGGAGTGCAGGCAGTTCTCAGTATCGTTCAGGTCGACATCGTAGTTGAGGCTGCCGATGTTGGGGTTGAGTGAGGCGACGTCGTCGGCCAGCTTCATGGCAATCCATTGATGGGCAGAAAGCGTGGCGAACAGCAGGTCTCGTTGTTGTCGGCGATAATGATCTGGTCGTTAGTGCAAGTGCCCTGCTCGTCGATCAGGCTGCCGAGGAGCTCGACGCCCTCGCGGGCATTGGCGCTCTGGCCCAGGATGACGCTGCCGTAGCTGTACTCGCCGATGCCGGTAGCCTCATCGATTGGGTCTGCTGCTTTGGCATCCTCGTTATAGGAGGTGCTCAGCGTAGCGGAGCAAGAGACACCCTTCTCGTTGATACCGGCTTCGGAGTAGGCGTCGGTGTGGCCCTCCCAATTGGAGGGATGGTCACGTACGTAGCTGTAGCGATATGTAGGCTTATTCGAAGTGTATTCGAAAGCAGACTCATTCGAGCTGTACGTAAAGCCGGCTTCGTGGGCGGGTTCGATGCCATAGTGCTTGAGATAGCGCTTGCCAAAGTCCTCGGCACGGCCATAGTACGTGTTGCCGTCCGCCGTGAGCTTGCCGCCCATGTAGATCTGCGTGCAGGCGAGCGCAGACGTCGGCATGGACATGATGGTTGCAGCTCCAAAGGCGAGGCCTATGCCAAGCTTTTTGAGCGCGTTGACGGGGTGAGTTTTCCTCATTTTCCCTCCCAGCGTGCGAAAGCCCTCTGTCGCCAGAGGGCTTCAGCCAATAAAGACACCCCATTAGCGTAACGAACTGGAAACAATATTCATCTATGAAAGAAACTTACTCGATAAGCGTAATGAAATATGCGATGAGTGGTTAATTATACTCGGTTTGTAGCTTTACTTTAATAAAGACGTCCTGCAATTACATTACCTGAATAAAGCGCCTTGCACGGGGCGCAAAGAAAATCCCCCGCTGTTTGGCAAATGCATAAACAGCAGGGGAGACGATAATTGGATGAATATCATACCAATGTGGAATTACTTCTTCCGGCGGTGGATCACGTTGATCGCATAGCCGACGAGCATGGCCAAAACGATGATGATAAAGCCGAGCAGGGGATTGTCGTTCATAGGGTCCTCCTATTTTCCGAGCGGGGAGAATTCGTCGACGATGAGGTCGAGGCATTGCGGAAGCGCGCGGGCTCCAAAGACGCCCGAATTGCTGGAGATAATCTCGCCATCGAACTGCATGCCCAGCGACGGGGTGCAGGTGATCTTGGCTTCCTTGGTCTGGATGATCTTGAACTGCGGGCGGCCGAGTACCTTGCCGGCGGGGTCGAGTGCGGCGGTGATCACAGTCGGTAGAAGCTGCACAGTTTTTACGGGTTCGATGACCGCAATGTCGACCATGCCATCGTTCATACGGCAGTCGGGGAACAGGTTGATGTCGTTTTGGATGACCGAGGTGTTGCCGGCCATGCAGCAGATGCCGTCGAGCTCCTCGACAATGCCGTCATGCTCAATCGTAAAGTGCGCTACCGTAGGGTTGGGCGTGGCGAGCGCAGAGAGGAAGTAGGCGATCTCGCCGATGTCGTTTTTGGTGGGGGCGGCCTTCATCATGATTTCGGCGTCGAAACCCGAGCCGGCGATGATGATGAAGCCGTGGCGCTTCTCGTTGCCGTTCTCGTCGAGCCAAAAGAGCTCGCCCATGTCGACTTTGACCGTGCGACCGGCACGGCAAGCCTTGGCAAGCGCCGCTGCCTCGGGGGCATTACCGATGTTGTTGAAGAACAGGCAGGCCGTACCGGAGGGGAAGACGAGCGTGGGGACACCGCATCCGCGCATCTGGTCGAGCACGTTGGAGACAGTGCCGTCGCCGCCCGAAACGACCACGCGGTCAAACTCGCGCACGTCTGCCACGGCGTCCTCGGGTTCCATGCCATCGCCGATAAAGCGCATCACGACCTCGTCGCCGCCCTGTGCAAGGGCGTGCGTGAATGCGAAGATTTCATCTGAGCTGGGGCCCGATGCCGGGTTGTGGATGATAAGGCAGCGCATACTTACGTTCCCGTTCTGTGACTAACCGAGTATAGTTGTAAGGCAATGCCGATATCCTACCCGTGTTTTTCGGGCCTAACCTTATTCGATGGGTTGATATGTACATTTCCACACATCAGGCTCTACTCGACTTTTGCCAGCGCGCCCGTGAGTTCGACGCGATTGCCGTCGATACCGAGTTTTTGCGCGAGCGCACGTTCCATCCGCGTCTGTGTTTGGTTCAGATTGCCACCCCTGCCGAGAGCGTAGCGGTCGATCCCCTGGTAATCGACGACCTATCGCCGCTGGCCGAGCTTATGGCCGACGAGAGCGTGACCAAGGTCTTTCACGCGTGCTCGCAGGATATGGAGGTCATGCTCCATACCGTAGGCGTGCTGCCGCGTCCGATTTTTGACACGCAGGTGGCCGCCGCCTTTTTGGGCGAGCGCCAGCAGATTTCGTATGGCGCGCTTGTTCAGACGTTCTGCGGTGTATCGCTGCCCAAGACCGAGTCGCTGACCGACTGGTCGCGCCGCCCGCTGACCGATAAGCAGATTGAGTACGCGATCGATGACGTCAAGTATCTGATCGTGGCCTATACCGAGATGATGAGCCGCCTGCGCGAGCTGGGCCGCGTGGACTGGGTGCTCGACGAGCTGCGCCCGCTGGCTGACGAGTCGCACTATCGCGCCGATCGCCACGAGGCGTTCCGCAAGGTCAAACGCATCAACTCGTGCAGTCGTCACCAGCTGGGTATCGCGCGCGAGCTCGCCGCCTGGCGCGAGGACCGCGCCGAGCGCCGCAACATCCCGCGCAAATGGGTCATGTCCGACGACACGCTGCTTGCGCTCGTTAAACGCAATCCCGTGCGCGTTGAGGAGTTCCGCAGCATTCGCGGTACCGATCAGTTGGGGGAGCGCGACGTGGACGGTGCGCTCATGGCCATCAAGCGCGGCGCAAGCTGCCCGCACGATCGCCTGCCGCTCATGGTGCGCGGGCATCGCCAGATCTCTCCGGAGTTGGAGAGCGTGACGGATCTCATGTACGCGCTCATCCGCCTGGTTGCCGAACGCTCGGGAGTGGCGACCTCGGTCATTGCCTCGCGCGATGACCTGGCCGACTACATTGAGCATCCCGAGCAGAGCCCCTTGCGCGAAGGCTGGCGCTTTGAGCTTGTGGGCTCGCGCCTGGACGATCTGCTCTCGGGCAACATGGGGTTGACGGTCAAAGATGGCAAAATTGAATTGCTGTAAGGAAGCCTAGCCGCTTGAGTGGGTAGAATGCCTCCAACGTGTAACTCGATTCGGAGGAATTCGCATGCCTTATTACTATGGATACGGCTTTGGCATCGACCCGCTGTACCTGCTGGTTGTTCTTGTCTGCACGGTGATTGGTCTTGCCGCACAGAACTATATCAACTCGACGTACAAAACCTGGTCCAAGGTTCGCTCGGACGGCGACACGGGCGCCACGGTCGCTCGCCGCATGCTCGACGCCAACGGCTGCAACGCCGTGGGTATCAAGGGTGTCGCCGGCGAGCTCACCGACCATTACAACCCGCAGGACAATAACCTGTATCTCTCGGATGCCAACCGTTCGGGCGGGTCGGTCGCAAGCGTTGCCGTCGCCTGCCACGAGGCGGGCCATGCCGCCCAGCGTCAAAGCGGTTACGCCATGATGAAGGTTCGCACCGCCCTCGTGCCGGTCGTCAACTTTACCCAGAACACCTGGACCATCGTGTTGCTCTTGGGCCTGTTTATGAACATCGCGGGACTCACGACCCTCGCACTGATCTTCTTCTCGTTTAGCGTGCTGTTCCAACTGGTTACGCTGCCGGTTGAGATTGATGCCAGCCGGCGTGCCGTGGCGTATATTGAGCAGTCGGGTATGAGCTCCAAGCAGGTCAACGGTGCCAAGAAGGTGCTGACGGCCGCCGCGCTTACCTATGTGGCTGCGGCGCTCACCTCGATTATTCAGCTGCTCTATCTTATGGCTCGCTACAACAGAAACTCCAACCGATAACAAATGGGACAGGCAGGCGCCGCGGGGATTCGTGTCCCCGCGGCGCTGTACTATGTGTTGGACTTGAATTTGCGCAGGGCCGGAGCCCATGTGCACGATGACGAAAGGAGGCTGCGTGGCGGGCTGGAATCTAACCGGCAATGCCGTTTCCGCCGAGTTCGACGGTTCGGACGATCAGGAGCGCAAGGAGCTCAGCGTGAGCCAGGCGGTGGAGATCGCCGCCGGCGCGCTCGATGCCATTCCGCAGCTGAGCGTTTTGGGCGAGGTCACGGGTTTTCGTGGTCCCAACGCCCGAAGCGGCCACTGCTACTTTCAGATCAAGGACGACTCGGCGGCCGTCGACTGCATCATCTGGAAGGGCGCCTATCTCAAGCGCACGTTCGATCTGCGCGACGGCATGCAGGTGAGCTTTAAGGGCAGCTTCAATCTCTATAAGGCCACGGGCCGCATGAGCTTTGTCGCTCGCTCGTTTTCGCTGGCGGGGGAGGGTCTGCTGCGTCAACAAGTGGCGCAACTGGCCGAAAAGCTACGCCGCGAGGGCCTGATGGACGAAGCGCGTAAGCGCCGCATCCCGGTGTTTTGCTCCCGCGTGGCGGTCGTTACCTCGCTTTCGGGTGCCGTAATCGACGACGTCAAGCGCACATTGCGTCGTCGCAACCCGCTCGTCGAGCTCGTCTGCGTGGGCGCTAAGGTTCAAGGCGAGGGTGCGCCGGCCGAGCTTATTGAGGGCCTGCGCCGTGCCGCCGCCATCACGCCAGCGCCCGACTGCATCTTGCTGGTGCGCGGCGGCGGCTCCTTCGAGGACCTCATGACCTTCAACGACGAGGAGCTTGCCCGTGCGGTGGCGGCTTGTCCTGTGCCCGTGGTGACCGGCATTGGCCATGAGCCCGATACCTCGATTTGCGACATGGTGAGCGACCGCCGCGCCTCCACGCCCACGGCGGCGGCAGAATCGGTGGCGCCGGCTATGACGGAGTTGGCCGATGTGCTCGAGGCGCGCCATCAGCGTCTGGGTGCCGCGATGGCATCGATGATTGGGTCGAATCAGGTTGATCTGGAGATGCTCGACCAGCGCGGTCGCCGCGCCTGGGATACCTATACGGCCCGCTTGGGCGATGCGCTCGATGCGGCTGCGTGCCGCCCGTGCCTCAACGACCCAACGTTTATGGTCGAGCGTCGCGAGTCTGAGCTTGCCCTGACGGCCGATCGCCTGTCGGGCGCCATAGTACGCTCGGTCGGGACATTCCGCTCCAACTTTGAGCGCCTGCCCGAGCGTCTGGTTGCAAGCACCTCGGGGCTCGATGGCAAGCGCCATGCGCTCGCGCTTGCGAGTTCCCGTCTGGAGCATCAGGGGCGCACGATGCTCAACAAGCCCGCGTCCGACCTGGGCCGTGCGGCAGCCTCGCTAGATGCCCTGTCGCCGCTCAAGGTGCTTGCCCGTGGTTATTCCATCGCGTACAGCGATGATGGGGTGGCCACGAGCGCCAAGACCTTTAAGGCCGGTGACGCCATCCGCGTGCGCATGGCAGACGGCAACGTGACGGCAACGGTCGATACGGTCGAGTAGGCCGCGTTTCATAGCGATAAACCTTTAGGAAAGGAAACAGATATGGCAGAGAAAACCCCGGTCGAGCAGCTTACGTACAAGCAGGCTTCGCAGGAGTTGGAGCTCATCATCCGCAGCTTGGAGTCGGGCGATATGGAGCTCGAGGAGTCGCTCGAGAGCTATACCCGCGGCGTCGAGCTCCTCAAGAGCCTGCGCACCCGCCTGTCCGATGCCGAGCAGAAGGTCTCGGTGCTTCTTAAGGACGTCGACGGCAACGACGTGCTCGCCGACGGCGAAGCCGCCAACACCGACGACAACCTCTCGTTCTAACCATCCCGACCAAATATAATTACCTTGGTCTGTGAGAAAGGAACCAACCATGTGCGATTGCATCTTCTGCAAAATTGCCAACCACGAGATCCCCTCGACCGTTGTCTATGAGGACGACCAGGTCATCGCCTTCGACGACCTCAATCCCCAGGCGCCGGTCCATACGCTCGTGATCCCCAAAAAGCACTACAGCGATATCGCCGATAACGTGCCGGCCGAGACCATGGGTGCAATGGCTCACGCCATCCAGGAGGTCGCTAAGGCCAAGGGCTTGGCGGACGGTTTCCGCGTCATCTCCAACAAGGGCGTCAACGCCGGCCAGACCGTCATGCACTTCCATATGCACGTCCTCGGCGGCAAAAACCTGGGCGAGAACCTCATCTGAGGGCGCTTCTTCCTTGCAATGAAACGGAAGCTCAAGCACCGATAACTTATATATCAACGCAATAAACCCGAGCGCGAGGGCGTTTGGGTTTATTATTGAAGCGTATGTAACCTGGCGGCGCCACACCGCCTGTTAGTAGGGAGACACATGAACGTTCTGGTCGTCAACGCAGGATCTTCGACCCTTAAGTATCAGGTCATCGATACCAAGTCCCACAAGGTGTCCGCAAAGGGCTCCTGCGAGCGCGTCTGCTTTACCGGCGGTACCTTCACCCACGCTGCCAACGGTTCCAAGAAGGTGACCGAGAACATCGAGTTCCCCGACCACAAGGTCGCCATCGAGGTCGTTCTGAAGGACCTCGAGGCCAACGGCGTCAAGATCGAGGGCATTGGTCACCGTATCGTTCAGGGTGGCTGGTACTTTGGTGATTCCTCCCTCGTCGACGAGGACGTCCTCGCCAAGATCCGCGAGGTCGCCCCGCTGGCGCCGCTGCACAACAACCCCGAGGCCAACGTTATCGAGTACTGCCTGGAGCAGTATCCCGATCTGCCCAACGTTACGGTCTACGACACCGCTTTCCACTTCAACATGCCCGAGGTCGCCAAGACCTACGCCCTTCCCAAGGATGTTTGCGACAAGCTGCACATCCGTAAGTACGGCGCCCACGGCACCAGCTACCGCTACATCTCCAAGAAGGTCGCCGAGATGACCAACGGCGAGGCCCGCAAGGTCGTCGTGTGCCATATCGGCTCCGGCGCTTCCCTGTGCGCCATCGAGGATGGCAAGTGCATGGACACCACCATGGGTCTCACCCCGCTCGACGGCGTCATGATGGGCACCCGCTGTGGCTCCATCGACCCGGCTACCGTGTGCTACCTGCAGCGCGAGGGCGGCTACACCTTCGATGAGGTCGATGAGATGATGAACAAGAAGTCCGGCCTTTTGGCCGTGACCGGCGGCAAGACCAACGACTGCCGTAACGTCGAGGAGCTCGCCGCTGCTGGTGACCCCGAGGCTCAGCTCGCCTTCGATATGTTCGTCTACAAGATTGCCGCCAAGGCTGCCGAGATGGCTACTTCTATGTGCGGTATGGACACGCTCGTCTTCACCGCCGGCATCGGCGAGCACGCTCCGGCTGTCCGCGCTGGCGTGGCCGACCGTCTGGCCTTTATGGGCGTCAAGATGGACCATGCCCGTAACGCCCTGCGTGGCGATGGCGCTTGGTGCCTGTCTGCCAAGGATTCCAAGGTCAAGATTTTCGTCATCCCCACGGACGAGGAGTTCATGATCGCTTCCGACGTCGAGCGCATCGTCAACGGCAAGTAATTGCAAGAGGGGAGGGGCTGGACGACCAAGTGCCGTTCAGCCCCTCTTTTGCGCTCGTTGGGCGATATGCCTGATAGCTATTTATTAAGATGTGATAACTTCTTATTAAAATGCGGTCGCCTTAAGAGGTCTGCGTCGACCGTATTGCACTGCAAAGGAGTCTCATGAACGTACTTGTTGTCAACGCCGGCAGCTCAAGCCTTAAATATCAGCTTCTGGATACCGATACCCGCGAGGTTTTCGCCAAGGGCAACTGCGAGCGTATCGGCTCGGACATGGGTATCTTTGGTCATTCCGAGAACGGTGGCGCCAAGCAGACCGAGGAGGTTCCCTTCCCCGATCATCGCTCTGCTATCGCTTGCGTGCTCGAGGAGCTCGAGAAGACCGACTTTACGATCGATGGCATTGGGCATCGTATCGTTCAGGGCGGCTGGCACTTCGATGATTCCGCAGTTGTCGACGACGAGGTTATGGCCAAGATTCTTGAGGTGGCACCGCTTGCTCCGCTGCACAACTACGGCGAGGCCGCAGCGATTGAGTATTGCCGTGAGAAGTATCCGGAGCTGCCCAACGTGGCGGTCTTCGACACCTCGTTCCACATGACCATGCCCGAGGTTGCCTACACTTACGCCCTGCCCAAGGACGTGTGCGACAAGTATCATGTGCGCAAATATGGCGCCCACGGAACGAGTCATCGTTACGAGTGGATGATGGCCAAGGAGATCCTGGGCTCGCGCTGCCACCGTCTGCTTTCGTGCCATTTGGGTAACGGTGCTTCGCTCGCTGCTATCGAGGACGGCGTGTGCCGCGACACCACGATGGGCCTCACGCCGCTCGACGGCCTGATGATGGGCACTCGCTGTGGTTCCATTGACCCGGCCACCGTGTGCTACCTCCAGCGCGAGGGAGGCTACAGCTATCAGGAAGTTGATGACATGATGAACAAGCAGTCTGGTCTGCTTGCCATCTCGGGCATCTCCAACGACGCCCGCGACATCCGTACACGCGCCTCCGAGGGCGACGAGCGCTGCCTGCTCGCCTTCGATATGTTCGCCTACAAGGCCATGCAGCAGGCCGGCTCCATGATCGCTTCCATGGCGGGCGTGGACACCATCACCTTTACCGCCGGCATCGGCGAGAACGACTGGTCGATCCGCAAGGCCTTCTGCGACTGCTTTGAGTGGCTGGGCGTACGCATCGACAACAACAAGAACCGCGAGGCCGTGGGCAACGGCCCGCAGGTCATCAGCGCCGCCGGTTCCGCCGTCACGGTCATGGTCATCCCCACCGACGAGGAATACATGATCGCCCACGACGTCGAGCGTCTGACCAAGAACAACTAACGCACGCATTTGCAAGTAAACGAAAGGCCTCCAGAGCAACAGCTCCGGAGGCCTTTTTTACTAGCAGGCGGACGGCGGAAACCCCATCCCATTTCGAGCGCAAATACTGGGACACGCTTTCCGGTTGAGGCACGTTGCGGAAAGTGCGACCCACAATAAAGCATAATTCCGTCCCACGGTTTCCCAAACAGGCCCCAAGCGGAAGCTGCATCCCACAATCCGCCTTCAAACCGGGACACACTTTCCGGTGGGCCAGACATCAGACCGCAGCCAACATTTCGGTCCCAAAGTGACCATATCTGCATCGTTTGACCCTCCAGCAACGGCACTCATCCATTCAGTTTTTCAGCGCCAGCTCGTAGCCAAGCCGCCGTCCACCCCAGATACCCTGATTGCTACGTGGCGGTAGAAGGCCGTACGGGCTAACCCCTGAAAACACTCCGCAGACCAGAAACGCCCCCGTTCGTAGCTCCGAAGGAGCAGAACGGGGGCGTTTCATTGGTCGAGGACGTTTTCAGGGGTTAGCCCGTACGGCCTTCGGGCGATGCGTACGCTACTCAGCCATCTGAGCCTGGACGGCGGTGATGGCTACGACACCCACGATGTCGTCGGCAGAGCAGCCGCGCGAAAGGTCGTTGACCGGCTTGGCGATGCCCTGCAGGATGGGGCCGTAAGCGTCGGCGCCGGCGAAGCGCTGGACCAGCTTGTAGCCGATGTTGCCGGCCTCGAGATCGGGGAACACAAGCACGTTGGCCTTGCCGGCAACGGAGGAGCCGGGGGCCTTGAGCTGGGCGACGGTGGGAACGATGGCGGCGTCGAGCTGCAGGTCGCCATCGATGGCGAGCTCGGGAGCCTTCTCCTTGCAGAACTTAACGGCCTCCTGGACCTTCTTGGCGACCTCGCCGCCGGCGGAGCCCATGGTGGAGTAGGAGAGCATGGCCACGTGCGGCTCGACGCTGCCCATAAAGGTGGACCAGGAGTGAGCGGAGGCGATGGCGATCTCGGAGAGCTCGTCGGAGGACGGGTTGATGTTGAGGCCGCAGTCGGCGAAGATCAGCGTACCGTCGGTGCCGAACTGCGGGGTGTCGGTGCACATCACGAAGAAGGCCGAGACCAGCTTGGTACCCGGGGCGGTCTTAAGGATCTGCAGCGCGGGGCGCAGGGTGTCGGCGGTGGAGTGGCAGGCGCCGGAGACCAGGCCGTCGGCGTCACCCATCTTGACCATCATGGTGCCAAAGTAGGTGGCGTCCATCACCTGGGCGCGAGCCTGCTCGATGGTGACGCCCTTCTTGGCGCGGAGCTCGGCAAACTTCTGCGCGTACTCCTCGTGCTTCTCGGCATTGCGCGGATCGATGACGGTGGCGCCGGGAACGTTGATCTCGTCGGGGTTGCCCAGGATGACGATCTTTGCCAGGCCCTCCTCGATGATCTTGGTGGCCGCGACGATGGTGCGCGGATCCTCGCCCTCGGGCAGGACGATCGTCTTAAGGTCGGCCTTGGCGGCAGACTTCATACGGTTAAGGAAATCGCTCATGTTACTCCTTACAAGCGTTTCACTAAGCTCCAGGCGCCCGGCTGTTCACGAATAAACCCGCTGCTAGCGGGTTTACCTTTCAATTATGTACGCCGCGGTGCTTGAGCTTTCCTTGTGTGGCAAGCTCATTATAGGACGCATTAGCGCTATAATCGCTCTGATAAATATGTCTCGAAGAATGTTCGAGAAAAGCCCAGCTAACGAGCCCGTGGCTTTTGACAAGGAGTATCGATGCAGATTACCTCAGGCCTGCCTGAAGGCTTTAACGCCGGCGCGTACGACATGATTGTCGTCGGTGCTGGATATGCCGGTGCCGTTTGCGCCCGCCGTCTTGCCGAGACCATCGGCTATCGTGTTGCCGTTTTGGAGCGCCGTAGCCACATTGCGGGCAATGCCTATGACTGCACTGACGAGGCCGGAATCCTGATCCACGAGTACGGTCCGCATATCTATCACACCTTTAACGAGCGCGTGCACAATTTCCTGTCGCGCTTTACCAAGTGGACGGATTATCAGCACAAGGTGCTCGCCAACATCAACGGCACCCTTATGCCCGTGCCCTTCAACCACGCGAGTCTCAAGCTCGCCTTTGGTGACGAGCGCGGCGAGGAGCTGTATCAGAAGCTCGTGGAGACCTTTGGCAAGGATGTCAAGGTGCCCATTATGGAGCTGCGTAAGAAGAACGACCCCGACTTGGCCGAGGTCGCTGATTACGTCTACGAGAACGTCTTTTTGCATTACACCATGAAGCAGTGGGGCCAGACGCCCGACCAGATTGATCCCTCGATCACCGGCCGTGTTCCCGTCTTTGTGGGCGATGATGACCGCTACTTCCCGCAGGCTCCCTTCCAGGGCATGCCGCAGGACGGCTATACCGCGCTGTTTGAGCATATGCTCGACCACGATCTGATTGATGTGTTCTGCGACGTGGACGCCCGCGACCTCTTCGAGATCGACGAGACCACCGTCAAGATCGACGGTAAGGTCTATGGCGGCGAGATCGTCTACACCGGTCCGCTCGACGAGCTGTTCAATCTCGACCTGGGCGCCCTGCCGTACCGTACGCTCGACATGAAGTTCGAGACGCTCGATATGGATCAGTTCCAGCCCGTGGGCACCGTCAACTACACCACGAGCGAGGATTACACGCGCATCACTGAGTTCAAGAATATGACTGGCCAGGTCCTGCCCGGCAAGACCACCATCATGAAGGAATACTCCAAGGCCTATACGCCCGGCTCGGGTGAGACGCCGTACTACGCCATTCTTGAGCCCGAGAACCGTGAGCTCTATGAGCGCTATCTTGAGCGCGTCCAGAACCTGACGAACTTCCACCCGGTGGGTCGTCTGGCCGAGTATCGTTACTACGATATGGACGCTGTGACCAATTCCGCCCTCGATCTTTCGGATGAGATTATCGCCTGCCATGCATAAAGTCATAACATTCGGTATTCCCTCGTATAACGCCGCCAAGGACATGGACCATTGCATCACCTCTATCTTGGAGGGGAGCAATTACGCCACCGATATCGAGATTATCGTAGTGGACGACGGCTCCAAGGACGAGACGGCCGATAAGGCCGACGAGTGGGAGGCACGTTATCCCGGTATCATTCGCGCGGTGCACCAGGAGAACGGCGGCCACGGTATTGCCGTCCTTTCGGGTCTGCGCGAGGCACAGGGCACCTACTACAAGGTCGTCGACTCGGATGACTGGCTCGATGCTGCGGCTCTTTCGACTATACTGTCGATTCTGCGTGGCTTTGAAGAGCGTGACCAGCGCGTTGACCTGTTTATCTCGAACTACGTGTACGAGAAGGTTTACGAGGGCACGCATACCGCTATTGGCTACAAATTTGCCCTGCCGCGCAAAAAGATCTTTTCCTGGGATCAGATCGGTCATTTCCGCCTGGACCAGAACCTACTCATGCACAGCCTGTGCTATCGCACGGATGTGCTGCGCGAGTCCAACCTTCCCATGCCGCCGCACACGTTCTATGTGGACAACATCTACGCCTACGTGCCGCTACCGCGTTGCAAGACCATGTACTACGCCGACATCGACCTCTACCGCTACTTTATCGGTCGCGAAGGCCAGAGCGTCAACGAGGCAACGATGGTCAAGCGTCTGGACCAGCAGTTCCGTGTTACACGTATCATGATGGAGTCGTACCATCTGTACAGCGATGTTGAGTCGTCGCGCTTGCGTTCGTACATGATGGGGTACTTCACCATGATGATGGCGATTTGCTCGGTGCTCACCAAGCTTTCCGAGGAAGATTGCGCCGACGAGCGCCTAAAGACGCTGTGGAATGATTTGAAGGCCTATGACGAGCGCATGTATCGTCGTGCCCGCTACGGCGTGGTCGGGTTCTTCACCAATCTGCGCGGTCGTGCCGGTGACAAAACCACACTCGGCCTATACCGTCTTGCCTCAAAGATCTTCAAATTCAACTAGCTGCTGAGTAATCGCTGCTGATAGGTTGACTGGGCCCCTTGGCCTTTAGTTTGCTACTGCGAACAGTCCTGCTCGCACGGAAAGCACATTAAGTGCTTTCCGGCTCGTGCGGAACTTGTATCAAACTAAAGGCCAAGGGGCCTCTGCTATAAGAATCGATTGTCAGTTTATTTGAATTTGAAGATCTTCGACGCGCGGTACACAGGGGCCTGGGCTGAAAAGAATCTGGTTGGTAGGTTGCCCGGTGGGGCTTGGTTATGTTTGTCGCGAGTTCCGCACGAGCCGAAGAGCACTTAATGTGCTCTTCGTGCGAGCCAGGACTGTAGAGCAGCAAACATAGCCAAGCCCCACCGGGCAACCGGTCAGGTTAGGCTACTTCGCGGCGCCGGGGATGCCGTGGGAGGTTTTGGCGGTTTTGGCTCCGTTTACGATGGCGGTCTGTAGGGCCCTTACGGCGAGCATGCCCAGTAGGTCTAGGGGAACGGCGGCGCTTGCCTGGGCGCCCAGTTTGCCGCTGGCGAGGGTGTAGATGGTGTCGCCGTCGTTGGTGGTGTGTGTGGGGCGGATGGCGTGTGCGTAGGCGTCTGCGGCCATCTGGGAGACCTTGGTGGCTTGTGCCTTAGTGAGTTCCACGTTGGTGACGATGCAGCTGATGGTGGTGTTGGTGCGGTCGAGCGGCATCTGCATGGATCCGGCGGCGGCAAAGGCTGCGAGTTCCATGTCGACGATCTGGTCGCTATCGGCTGCGGCGCGCATGCCGGCGACCCACTCGCCGGTGAAGGGGTCGACAACGTTGCCGCAGGCGTTGACCGAGACCACGGCGCCCACCTTGATGGGGCCGAGTGCCACGGCGGCAGCTCCAAGGCCGGCCTTCATGCAGGTGGCAGGCCCCATGAGCTTACCCACGGTAGCGCCCGTGCCGGCGCCTACGTTGCCCTGTTCGAGCTTGGTGGGGGTGTGGTCGAGTGCTTCGCGCACGGCGGCGATGCCGGCCTCAATGTCGGGGCGCACGGTGGGGTTACCAAAGGCGAGGTCGAAGATACAGCTCGAGCACACGATAGGCACCTGCGTGGGGCCGACGGGAAGGCCGATGCCGCGGCTCTCAAGCTCGCGAGCGACGCCGCTTGCAGCCTCGAGGCCAAAGGCCGATCCACCCGAAAGGCAGACGGCGTGGACCTTGTCGACGGTGTTCTCGGGTCGCAGCAGGTCGGTTTCGCGCGATGCTGGAGCACCGCCGCGAACGTCAACGCCGCCGGTGGCGCCCTCGGGTGCCACGATTACGGTGCAACCGGTGCCGGCCTCCTCGTCCGTATAGTTGCCATAGCAAAAGCCATCGACATCGCAGACGTCAATGGCCTCGAGCAGTGTATCCATGTTTAACTCCTATCGGTTTTCCGCCGCGCCTTGTGCCCGGTCGGGATCCGTACGGTACGCCAAAATTGTAGGCGCCGGGGGATACCCAGCGCCAGATGCAATTACGAGAGTTTTTGAATCGCGCGCGCGACGCGGGCGATGGGTAGGCCCACCACGTTATAGAAGTCGCCCGAAATATCGTGCACGAGCATGCGTCCTCCTGTGCCCTGAATGCCGTAGGCGCCGGCCTTGTCCATGGGCTCACCCGAGGCGACGTAGTGCTCGATCTGCTCGTCGGTGAGCTCGTAGAACGTCACGTCGGTCACATCGACAAAGGACAGGCTTTCGGCGGCATGCGGGGCGGCCGTATCGCCTGCCTTAACGATGCAGACGCCGGTTGCGACCTGGTGCGTGCGGCCCGAAAGCTCACGGAGCATAGTGCGCGCCTCGTCCTCGGTTGCCGGCTTGCCCAGAATCTTGCCGTCAAAGGTGACGATGGTGTCGGCCGCGACCGTTAGCTCATTGGGCTCGGCATGCTCGGCAGCAACGGCAGCCGCCTTGGCGCGTGCCAAGCGCTCGACAAGCGTGAGCGGGGCCTCGCCATCAAAGGGCGTTTCGTCGATATCCGCGGGAATCACGCGAATGTTGTAGCCTGCCTCGCGCATCAGCTCTATGCGGCGCGGCGATTGCGAAGCCAAAATCATAGTTGGATGCCCTCGGCGACCTTCTCGACGGCCTTGTCGCCGGCGAGCGTGCGCAGCAGCTCCAATGCAAAGGGGAGGGACTGTGCCATGCCGCTGGCAGTGATGATGTTGCCGTCTTGCGTGACCTTCTCGCCGGTATAGGCGCCTTCGGGGAAGCTTTTCTCAAAGCCAGGGAAGCACGTGGCATGGCGCCCCTCGAGCAGGTCGAGCTCGCCCAGGATAAACGGGGCGGCGCAGATGGCGGCGACGTGCTTGGTTGCGGCGAACTCGCAGACCACGTCGCAGACGCGCTGATCTGCGCGCAGGTTGGTGGCACCGGGCAGGCCGCCGGGCAGCACGACGCAGTCGTACTCGTCAAAGTTGATCTCATCAAAGAGCGCATCGCAGGTCACGGGGATCTGCAGCGAGCTTACGACCTCGCGCGTGGGCATGATCGAGACGAGCGTGGCACGCACGCCGCCGCGACGCATGACATCGACCATGGTCAAGCATTCAATAGTTTCAAAGCCATCGGCGGCGAGAACGGCAACGCTGGGCATGAGGGTTCCTTTCATAGGCGGCATACAATTAGCCGTCTTATACCCCGAACGCGCCCACTTGCCACGCTCAAACGCCGAATGATTTTCCGGGCAATGGTTAAGTGGCTAGTTGCGCTTGAGGTGGACGACGGTTTCGCAGTGGAAGGTTTGTGGGAACAGGTCGACTGGCGTGATCTTTACGGGGGAGAAGGTGCCTTCTTCGACAAAGCGTTTGAGATCGCGCGCCAGGGTGGCCGGGTCGCAGCTCACGTAGGCGACATCGCGGGCACTCGTGCTGGCGATAAGGCCGATCGCCTCGGGGGCGAGGCCTGCGCGCGGCGGGTCGACCACCAAGATGTCGGCATCCTGGTCGGGGAACTCGCGCACCGCGTCTCCGCCAATGACGTCGACGTTATCAAGCTTGTTGATTTCCAGGTTACGGCGTAGATCGCGCACGGCGGGGCCGTAGGCCTCGACGGCAGCGACAAAGTCGCAGCGGCGGGCGAGCGGCAGGGTAAAGGTGCCGGCACCGCAGTACAGGTCCACGGCAAGCTCGTCTTCCTGCGGGTCGAGCGCTTCCATGACAAGATCGATCAAAATCTCGGCACCCTTGGTGTTGACCTGGAAAAAAGACGGGGCAGACAAGCGCATCTGATCCTCGGCGATATTCTCGGTCCATGAGCCCTCTCCGGCGAGCATTTCGACCTTGGAGACACGGCGGGCCTTCTTTTCGCCCTTGCTCATCACGCGTACGATGCTCGTAGGATGAGCGGCGTCCGCCAGCACGCGGGAGACCTGCGAGCGCGGAAAAGAGCCTGTGGGCGTCCAGAGTGCGACCTCGAGTGCCTTGGTGCGGCGCGATGCGCGAATGCCCACGCGTTCGAGCCCCAAGTCATGGCTGCCGCTTAGATAGTTGAGTGCGCCGACGACCGATTTGAGTGCCTTCGGGAAGCGCTTATCGAACAGCGGACACATATCGACGGTCACGATTTTGCTGGGGTCGACACCGTGCATGCCAAGGCGCACGCGACCGTTGACGACGGTCGGTTCGAGCTCGATTTTATTGCGGTAGCCCCAGTCGTCCTTGGTGTGGCAGATGGGCTGTACCAACTCATCTGCCAGCTCAGGAGCGAACTTGCCGATGCGCTCGAGCGTGGAGCGCAGGTTTTGCTCCTTGGCGGCGAGCTGTGCCGTGCGTGAGAGATTGCCCCACGAGCAGCCGCCGCAGATGCCCACGAAGGGGCAGGGAGGCTGAATGCGATTGGGGCTTGGCTCCAGAATCTCGGTGGTGCGGGCGCGCATGAATGACTTGCCGTCCTGTACGACCTCGGCCTCGACGGTGTCGCCTGCCACGGCACCCTGCACAAAGACGGCCTTGCCGTTGTCGGCGTGCGCCAGCCCGTCGGCGCCGTAGGTCATCGATTCTATAGTGAGCTTCATATTCCTGCCTGTCATTCGCGTTGTTGTTCGCACCATGGTAGCAGGGAAAAGCGCCCCGTATCCGAGGCTTTCCTCAAATGCGGGGCGCTTCTACAAACTGCTTCTACAAACGACTATTTCGTCTTGCCGGTAATGAGCGTCTTAAGACCCAGGCCGATCAGACCCAGGCCCATGCGCACGCGGCCGGGGCGATGGCGCTCGATGGCCTTGGTCTTGCCAGCGGGCTTATCGCGACGGGCGCTCGTCTCGGGTGCGGGCTTGGTGACCTGCGGATCGGGCTGAGGTGCAGGTGCAGGCTCGGGCTCAATGACGGTCGCCTGGACCTCTTGGACCTTGGGTGCTACTGGCTGCGGCTCGGCCTCGGAGGCAGGTTCCGCCTCAATGACGGGCTCGGGCGCGGCCTCGGCGTTGCGATAGGCGCGCTCCAGCAGGGCTTCCTGTGAGTTGAAGGGTTTCTCACCCTCTGCACGCTCCACGGGGACCCAGGTGCCGTCGCTCGTGAGGCTGCGGGCCTTCACGTTGTCGCGCAGCTGCATGCCCATGTACTCGTGCACCAGAGCGCGGCAGGTGGGGTCGAGCACGGGGAAGGCAATCTCCACGCGGTGCTCGGTGTTGCGCGTCATCATGTCTGCCGAGCTCAGGTAAATCATGTCCGAGTCCACGCCGAAAGCATAGACGCGCGCGTGCTCCAAAAAGCGTCCGACGATGGAGCGGACATGCACGTTCTCGGTCTTGCCCGGAACGCCCGGCTTGAGGCACGAGATGCCGCGGATGATCATGTCTACGCGGACTCCTGCGCACGATGCCTCGGCGATCTTGTCGATGACCTCGCGGTCGGTGAGCGAGTTGAGCTTAAAGAACACACGGGCGGGCTCGCCAGCGAGGGCACGCTGGATCTCGCGATCCAGGCCGCGCATAATGAGTGGCTTCAGGCCGACCGGCGCCACGCCCAGGAAGCGGTAATCGCCGCGCAGGTTGCCCAGCGACAGGTTGCGGAAGAACAAGTTGGCGTCCTCGCCGATGCCGGGATGGGCGGTCATGAGCATAAAGTCGCTGTAGAGCTTGGCCGTCTTCTCGTTAAAGTTGCCGGTGCCCAACAGCGTCAGGCGTGTAAGCGCCATGCCCTCGCGATAGGTGAGCTGGCAGATCTTGGAGTGGCACTTAAAGCCTTCGGAGCCGTAGATGACGGTGCAGCCTGCCTCTTCCAGACGCTCGGCCCACTCGATGTTGTTCTGCTCGTCGAAGCGGGCGCGGAGCTCCATGAGCACCGTGACCTCTTTGCCGTTCTCGGCGGCATCGATCAGCGACTCGCACAGGCGGCTCTGCTTGGCCACGCGGTAGAGCGTGATGCGCAGTGAGATGCACTCGGGGTCGTAGGCGGCCTCGTGTACCAGATCCAGGAAGGGGTTCATGGCCTCATAGGGATAAAAGAGCAGCTTGTCGTGCTGAAGTACCTGCTCGCGGATGGAGCGGGTCATATCGATGGTGGGGCTGGGCTGCGGTTTAAACGGCGTAAAGAGCAGCTCGTTGTGCAGGTGCTCGGGAATCTTGCCCTCAATGCCAAAGACATAGCCCAGGTTGAGCGGGATATCGCAGGTAAAGACCGAGCGACGCGAGAGCTCGAGCGCCTTGCGGATAGTCTTGAGCGTCTGCTTCTCGAGTGAGCCCGAGACGGCGAGCACTACCGGCTGCAGGCGCAGGCGCTTCTTGAGAATGCGCTTCATGTGCTGGCGGTAATCCTCTTCCTCCTCGACGCCCTCGCCGTCCGGGTCGATATCGGCATTGCGGGTGACGCGGATGAGCGCGCGATCCAGCGGCTTATAGGAGCCAAAGCAGCTGTCCAGGCAGGCGAGGATGACGTCCTCGAGCAGAATGTAGGAGTAGGTGCCGGTGGGCGAGGGGATCTCGACCACGCGGTTCATCGAGGCGGGAATCTCGATCAGGCCCAGCAGACTTTCCTCGTCGGTGACGCCGTCCAGGCCGCACGCCAGGTAAAGTGCGCCGTTGCGCAGGTTGGGGAAGGGGTGGCGCGGGTCGATCACCAGCGGTGAGATGACCGGCGACACGTAGGCCTGGAAGTAGCGGGTTACAAAGGTGCGCTCCTCGGGCGTAAGCGAATCGATGCGGGCGCGGTGAACGCCCAGGGTGTCGAGCTTGCCCTCGATGCTCTTAAAGATGGACTCCCAACGGGTAAGGAGCCCGGGCAGCTCCGCCATGACAGCGTCGACCTGTTCGGAGGCGGTCATATTGCTCTTGTTGTCGACAGGCTGCTTTTTGAGCTCGGCAAGGTCGGACAGGCCACCCACGCGCACCATAAGGAACTCATCGAGGTTTGACTCGAAGATCGAGACGAACTTAAGGCGCTCGAACAGCGGCACGGACTCATCAAAAGCCTCGTCGAGCACGCGGTTGTCAAAGCGCAGCCAGCTGAGCTCTCGATTTTGCGTGTACGAGAAGTCGCGCGGCGGCTTGCGCAGCTTAGCGGCCTTTTGCTTCTTTTCGATTTTGCTCGGCATATGCATCTGTCCGTTCAGTCCCCGCAGGGGACGGTAGCCTAACACTATTCACTATTGTCTCAATTTAGTCGACTTGCGGCACGGACGTATTGTGCGAACGGTATCTTTACCTACTTCTTACGCTGTCAAGCATGCAACTAACTGCCCAACTCGTTTTGAAAACAATCTATATCCATACTCAACTGGTGAGAAAGTATGAATAAGAATGATTGCAAGCTGAATATAATCGAATCCAAATTGAATCATGAACAAACGACATATATATGCAGAAAACCGTTTTAGCTATGCAATTCCTAAACATGAAAATATTTGTGCAATCTAGCTTAATTCCTTAGAAAAAAGAACATTTACCTTTGAAAACCTGCTTTAGAGAACCGAAGTGCATCATGGGGGAATCATATGAGATATACCGTTCATCGCACTTTGCTGACCGTTCGGGGGCGAGGTGGAATTGCAGGTGGTTTTTGGATATAACTAGAGCTGTCAGCAAGCAGCGTCCCATACGGAGGGGCGCTGATACATTCGGCCAGTAAGGCCCGAAAGAAAGGTAGGAGGCCATGACGAAAGGTCTGCACGTGCCTTCCGAGATCGGCAAGCTCAGGAAGGTCTGCCTGCACCGTCCCGGCGACGAGCTCCTCAACCTGCCGCCCGACGAGCTCGAGCGACTCCTGTTCGACGACGTCCCGTTCCTGGAGGTCGCGCAGCAGGAGCACGACACCTTCGCCCAGATCCTGAGGGACCAGGGCGTGGAGGTCCTCTACCTCGAGAACCTCGTCGCCGAGGTGTTCGACCAGGTCCCCGGCGCCCGCGCCGAGTTCACCGACCAGTACATCGCCGAGGCCGGCATCCGCGGCCAGCACATGCCGCAGATCGTCCGCGAGAAGCTGGACTCCATCGAGGACAACCTCGAGTTCGTCAAGAAGACCATGGCCGGCATGACCAAGTCCGAGATCGACATGCCCCTCACGGCGTCCACGACCCTCGACTCCCTGGTCAACTCCGAGTCCGAGTCCGACCTGATCATCGACCCGATGCCCAACCTCTACTTCACCCGCGACCCGTTCGCGGTCGTCGGCGAGGGCGTCAACCTCAACCGCATGTACTCGGTCACCCGCAACCGCGAGACCCTGTACGGCAAGTACGTCTTCAAGTACCACCCCGACTACAAGGACGTCTCGCTGTACTTCCGCCGCGACTGCCAGTTCCACACCGAGGGCGGCGACGTGCTGAACATCAACGAGAAGACCCTCGCCGTCGGCATCTCCCAGCGCACCCAGGCCGCCGCGATCGACGTCATGGCCCAGAACATCTTCTGGAACTCCGACTCCAAGGTCGAGCGCATCCTGGCCTTCGACATCCCGGTCTCGCGCGCCTTCATGCACCTCGACACGGTCTTCACCCAGATCGACGTCGATAAGTTCACGATCCACCCCGCCATCATGGGCACCCTGCGCGTCTACGAGCTGACCGCCGGCAAGAACCCGGGCGACGTGAACATCCGCCTGATCGAGGACACCCTCGAGCACGTCCTGGAGGACGCCACCGGCGTCGACCAGGTCAAGCTGATCCCCTGCGGCGGCGGCGACCCGATCGCGGCCTCCCGCGAGCAGTGGAACGACGGCTCCAACACCCTGTGCGTCGAGCCCGGCAAGATCTGCGTCTACGCCCGCAACACCGTCACCAACGACGTGCTGTACAAGGAGGGCCTGGACCTTCTCGTCGTGCCCTCCGCCGAGCTCTCCCGCGGCCGCGGCGGCCCGCGCTGCATGAGCATGCCCTTCTGGCGCGAGGACCTCTAAGGTCTTTCAGGACCCGTACAGGTCATAATACATACATCTAGCTGCCATTAGATGTCTCCCATTGGGGCGGTGCGGGTTTTCGCACCGCCCCAATCTTGTATGAGGGACGTCAACACGATTGGATGACTGCTTTTGTAAGGAGCTTGGCCATGGACATCAAGACGATTGGCGTTGAGGAATGGCTCAACGTTTGGGAGAAAAGTGCCACGTGGGACATCGCCCAGTCGACGATCTCGTCGCTCACCATGGGCGAGCTGCGCGCGCTCGATGAGCAGGACGGCGCCACGTTCTACGAGCGCTTGGACCGCGAGAAGATGAACTACGGCTGGATCGAGGGCTCGCCGGAGTTTAAGGCCGTGGTTGCCAAGCTGTATCGTCGGGAGGTCAATCCCGACCACATTCTGCAGACCAATGGCTGCACGGGTGCGAACCTCAACGCCATCATGGCCGTGGTCGAGCCCGGCGACCACGTTATCGCCGAGTGGCCCACCTACGCGCCGCTCTACGAGATTCCGCGCACGCTGGGCGCCGAGGTCGAGTATTGGGAGCTTTGCGAGGAACTCGGCTGGAAGCCCGATATCGAGGAACTCAAGCGCTTGGTGCGCCCCAACACCAAGCTTATCTGCATAAACAACGCATCGAACCCCATCGGTACGGTGCTCGATACCGATATGCTCGGCCAGATTGCCGAGATCGCCCGTTCGGTGGGCGCCTACGTGCTGTGCGACGAGGTGTATCTGCCGCTTGAGAACACTGAGTCCTTTATGTCGATGGTCGACGTGTACGAGAGGGCCATTGTCACCAACTCGTTGTCGAAGACCTATTCGACGCCTGCGGCCCGCGTGGGCTGGGTCGTGGCCGACGAAGAGGTGTCCAACCGCATCCGTACCTATCGCGATTACACCATGATCTGCGGCGGCGTGTTCAACGATGCTCTGGCGACCTATGTGCTTGAGCACAAGGATAAGATTCTCGAGCGCAATCGCAAGATCGTGTTTGGCAACCGCGATATCGCGCAGGCTTGGATCGATACGCAGCATCGCGTTTCCTGGACGGCCCCGCAGGGCGTGTCCACCTCGTTTATCCAGCTGGATATTCCCGAGGATGACGAGGAGTTCTGCAGGCGCCTGCTGTCCGAGAGGGGAGTGCTGCTGGTCCCCGGCAGCCGTTTTGAGCTTCCCTGCGGCGCACGCCTGGGCTACTGCGCGAGCGAGGACGTTCTGCGCGAGGGCCTGAGGCTTTTGGGCGAGGCACTGGCGGAGTTCGATCGCTAGGATTCCGATGGTCTTCGGGGGCCTTATCCAAATTAGCCGAAGATAATCGAAAACGGACCCGTTTCCCTAGGGGAAGCGGGTCCGTTTTTCTATACCGAGAAGTCAAGTTGTTACAAATGGGGCCGTAAAGCGAGGCGGTATCCGCTGGGCCTTATACTGAGTTTCCGGTGAACGGTATCAAGCGTCTGGTAAACGGTAATTTATTTATCAGAAATGAATAGGACAAACTTTTTTCTGAATAAAAATGAAAATGGTTGAGACGCGGTGTGAACCGCTAATTCTATTCATAGCTTTATTGGAAATATGCAATTTGAGGATGGTTTAACAAAGTTTAGTTCCATTTGATTTTAGGATTAAAACGCGTTTAAGCACGTAAATACGCTTTATTAAGATGAAGTGTGCCATGCGTGAAGTATATGTGTATGCCGTTCACCCCCTATAAAAAACCGTTCGGGGGCAAGGTGGAAGTATGAGCTGATTTTGGATATAAATATGTCGTCAGCAATAACGCCTCACACGGAGGGGCGCTAACGAATCGGCCCTGACAAGGGCCCGAAAGAAAGGTAGGAGGCCATGACGAAAGGTCTGCACGTGCCTTCCGAGATCGGCAAGCTCAGGAAGGTCTGCCTGCACCGTCCCGGCGACGAGCTCCTCAACCTGCCGCCCGACGAGCTCGAGCGACTCCTGTTCGACGACGTCCCGTTCCTGGAGGTCGCGCAGCAGGAGCACGACACCTTCGCCCAGATCCTGAGGGACCAGGGCGTGGAGGTCCTCTACCTCGAGAACCTCGTCGCCGAGGTGTTCGACCAGGTCCCCGGCGCCCGCGCCGAGTTCACCGACCAGTACATCGCCGAGGCCGGCATCCGCGGCCAGCACATGCCGCAGATCGTCCGCGAGAAGCTGGACTCCATCGAGGACAACCTCGAGTTCGTCAAGAAGACCATGGCCGGCATGACCAAGTCCGAGATCGACATGCCCCTCACGGCGTCCACGACCCTCGACTCCCTGGTCAACTCCGAGTCCGAGTCCGACCTGATCATCGACCCGATGCCCAACCTCTACTTCACCCGCGACCCGTTCGCGGTCGTCGGCGAGGGCGTCAACCTCAACCGCATGTACTCGGTCACCCGCAACCGCGAGACCCTGTACGGCAAGTACGTCTTCAAGTACCACCCCGACTACAAGGACGTCTCGCTGTACTTCCGCCGCGACTGCCAGTTCCACACCGAGGGCGGCGACGTGCTGAACATCAACGAGAAGACCCTCGCCGTCGGCATCTCCCAGCGCACCCAGGCCGCCGCGATCGACGTCATGGCCCAGAACATCTTCTGGAACTCCGACTCCAAGGTCGAGCGCATCCTGGCCTTCGACATCCCGGTCTCGCGCGCCTTCATGCACCTCGACACGGTCTTCACCCAGATCGACGTCGATAAGTTCACGATCCACCCCGCCATCATGGGCACCCTGCGCGTCTACGAGCTGACCGCCGGCAAGAACCCGGGCGACGTGAACATCCGCCTGATCGAGGACACCCTCGAGCACGTCCTGGAGGACGCCACCGGCGTCGACCAGGTCAAGCTGATCCCCTGCGGCGGCGGCGACCCGATCGCGGCCTCCCGCGAGCAGTGGAACGACGGCTCCAACACCCTGTGCGTCGAGCCCGGCAAGATCTGCGTCTACGCCCGCAACACCGTCACCAACGACGTGCTGTACAAGGAGGGCCTGGACCTTCTCGTCGTGCCCTCCGCCGAGCTCTCCCGCGGCCGCGGCGGCCCGCGCTGCATGAGCATGCCCTTCTGGCGCGAGGACCTCTAAGTCTTTCCGTTTCCGGTGCGGTCCCCCTACAACCGCACCGGCTTCGCCCGTTAAACGGGCAACACTAATACTTACGTAATTCATTTCTTCGAAAGGAATCGAACCATGGGTGTTAACCTCTCCGGCCGTAGCTTCCTCAAGCTTCTCGACCTCACCACCGAGGAGATCGAGTACCTGCTCAAGCTATCCAAGAACTTCAAGGATATGAAGCGCGCTGGCGTTCCGCACCGCTATCTCGAGGGCAAGAACATCGTTCTGCTCTTCCAGAAGACCTCCACTCGTACCCGCTGCGCCTTCGAGGTCGGCGGCATGGATCTGGGCATGGGCGTCACCTACCTCGATCCCGGTTCGTCGCAGATGGGCAAGAAGGAGTCCATCGAGGACACCGCCCGCGTTCTCGGCCGCATGTATGACGGCATCGAGTTCCGTGGCTTTGCCCAGGACGACGTCGAGGAGCTCGCTGCTAAGTCCGGCGTGCCTGTCTGGAACGGCCTGACCACCGAGTGGCATCCCACCCAGATGCTCGCCGACATCCTGACCGTCCAGGAGAACTTCAACTACGACATCAAGGGCAAGACCCTCGTCTTCATGGGCGACTGCAAGAACAATGTCGCTCGCTCCCTCATGGTTGTCTGCTCCAAGCTCGGCATGAACTTCGTGGCCTGCGGCCCCGAGGAGTGCATGCCCGCCGACGACGTCATCGAGGCCTGCAAGCCCATCGCCGAGGCCAACGGCTGCACCATCAAGCTGACCACCGACGTCAAGGACGGCGTCACCGGTGCCGACGTTATCTACACCGACGTGTGGGTCTCCATGGGCGAGCCCGACGAGGTCTGGGCCGAGCGCATCGCTCAGCTTACCCCGTATCGTGTTACCTCCGAGGTCATGGCTATGGCCAACCCGGGTGCCATCTTCCTGCACTGCCTGCCCAGCTTCCACGACACGAACACCACGATTGGCGCCGAGAAGTGCGAGCAGTTCGGCATCACCGAGCAGGAGGTCACCGACGAGGTCTTCGAGAGCCCCGCTTCCAAGGTCTTCGACGAGGCCGAGAACCGCATGCACACCATCAAGGCTGTCATGTACGCCACGCTCAAGTAAGAGCATCTAGCATCTCGCTCGGGGTGTCTTGCTGCACACCCCGAGCGGCTTTGTCTGGTAAATATCTCGCGTCGGGCGGTGGGCACGGCACGGAAGATCCGCTTAGCGCGAGAAAGTTAAATGATTTATGAAGGGGGGATGAGAACCATGACTGAGACCGCTAAGAAAAAGCGCGGTATGCCTTCATCGTTCACCATTCTTCTAGCTCTGCTGGCAATTGTTGCAGTGATTACCGTTATCGTCTCCGGCACGTCCGGCGGCGCGGTTACTGCAGCCCGCCTGAGCGATTTCTGCACCGCCCCGATCCTGGGCTTCGCTGACGCTCTGCCCGTCTGCCTCTTCGTTATGATCCTGGGCGGCTTCCTCGGTATGATGACCGAGACCGGCGCTCTGGACAACGGCATCGCCGTTCTGGTGCAGAAGCTTAAGGGCAACGAGATCATGCTCGTTCCTGTCCTTATGCTCATCTTCTCCCTCGGTGGTACCACCTATGGTATGTGCGAGGAGACCGTTCCCTTCTACGCCCTGCTCGCCGCTACCATGATGGCCGCTGGCTTCGACCCCATGGTCGGCGCCGCTACCGTCCTGCTCGGCGCTGGCTGCGGCTGCTTGGGCTCCACGGTTAACCCGTTTGCCGTCGGCGCTGCCGTCGACGCTCTGACCGGCGTTGGCATTGAGGTCAACCAGTCCATCATCATCGGCCTCGGTGCCGTCCTGTGGATTGTCACTACCGCTATGTCCATCGTTTTCGTGATGAACTATGCCAAGAAGGTCAAGGCTGACAAGGGTTCCACCATCCTGTCGATGCAGGAGCTCAAGGACGCCGAAGAGGCTCACGGCAAGGCTGCTTCCGAGGTCCACAAGGAGGTCAAGCTCACCGGTCGTCAGAAGGGTGTTCTGATCGCCTTCGCCTTCACCTTCGTCGTCATGATCGTCGGCTTCATTCCGCTAGCCGATCTCAACGAGGGCGTCGCCAACTTCTTCGACGCTGGCGCTGTCTACGACGCCGATGGTAACGCCGTCGTCCAGGGCTGGTCTGCCCTGATCACCGGCCTGCCCATTGGCCAGTGGTACTTCGACGAGGCTTCCACCTGGTTCTTCCTCATGGCCGTCCTGATCGGTATCATCGGTGGCCTGTCCGAGAAGCAGATCGTCAACACCTTCATCACCGGCGCTGCCGACATGATGTCCGTTGTTCTCGTTATCGCCCTCGCCCGTGGTATCTCCGTCCTCATGGCTAACACCGGCCTCGACGTCTTCGTCCTCGACGCTGCCGCCAATGCCCTGGCTGGCCTGTCCGGCGTGATCTTCGCTCCCATGAGCTTCCTGGTCTACTTCGGCCTGTCCTTCCTGATCCCCTCGACCTCCGGTATGGCCACCGTCTCCATGCCCATCATGGGACCGCTGGCTGTTAAGCTTGGCTTCTCGCCCGAGGTCATGGTCATGATCTTCTCCGCCGCCATCGGTGTCGTGAACCTGTTCACCCCGACCTCCGGCGCCATCATGGGCGGTCTCGCCCTGGCCAAGATCGAGTGGACGACCTGGCTCAAGTTTGCCCTTAAGCTCATCGTCGCGCTCTCCGTCGTCTGCGCCGTCATCCTGACCGTCGCCTGCGTGCTGCTCTAAGTACCCAACGGGTACCCCACGGAAACCTTGACGATCCTGTAAAGGATCACCTGGTCATCGTCTGTCCGGTGGGGTCAACCCACCGGTAGACTCCTACCTTTAGCCCCCTCCCGTTCCGTGCGCGGGAGGGGGCGCTCTTATGTTGCGCGGTTCTACGAACCGCGCAACCAGTCGACGCTGCGCCCATGGGTTCCGCCGTTCTAACGAACGGCGGATTGGTTGACGCTGCACGGGCACCAGGGCGACAACTTGTCATTCAAAGAGGCCGGCATGACCAAAAGGTCTATGCCGGCCTCTTTTCATGCCAATTTGTTCGCCCTGGTGTCCGTTCGCTCATATGACCCAATCCGCTGTCAAGAGCCACAATGGCCCCGCCGACCGCT
>URCS01000009.1 GCA_900546455.1 uncultured Collinsella sp.
AAGGGCGGCGACCTGTCGCTGACCGTCGATGTGACGGCTGAGGACGCGTTCCGCGGCGTGACGCACAAGGTCACCTATCGCATTCCCTCGACAGGCGAGCAGCAGACCATTACGGTCTCGGTCCCCGCGGGCGCGGTCGACGGCGGCAAGCTGCGCTACAAACGTCGCGGCGAGTACGGCGTTGCCGGAGGCGAGCGCGGCGACCTGGTCGTGACCACGCACGTGGAGGAGCACCCGCTGTTTAAGCGCAAGGGTGCCGATGTGACCATGGAGGTGCCGATCTCGGTCTACGAGGCGGCGCTCGGCTGCACGGTGGATGTGCCCACGCCCGGCGGCGCGACGGTCCGCCTGAAGGTGCCCGCGGGTACCCAGACGGGCAAGAAGTTCCGCTTTAAGGAAATGGGCGCGCCCGATGTTAAGCATCGCGGTCGCACGGGCGCGTTGCTTGTCGAGATCAAGGTGCAAGTTCCCACGAACCTGTCCGACGATGAACGCGAGGCCATGACCAAGTTGCGCGAGGCCGACACGCGCGACTATCGCGAGAAGGTCAACCGTTACAAGGCGACGTATTAGTTGGGTCGCGCGGTCCACGGGTTGGCCGCAGGCTTATGATGGGGATGCACGAGACGGAAAGGGGTCAGGTAGCATGGCCGAGGACAATAGGAACAAACCGCTGTACATGATCAGCGTGGCGGCCGAGCTGACCGGCATGCATCCGCAGACTCTGCGCGTCTACGAGTCCAAGGGCCTGGTGAACCCCCAGCGCTCGGGCGGTAACACGCGCCTGTATTCGCGTGCCGATATCGAGCGCCTGGAGCTCATCAACCAGCTGACTGACGAGGGCATCAACCTTGCCGGCGTGGTGCGCATTCTCGATATGAAGGAGCGTGCCGAGGAGCGCGAGCGCGAGAACGAGAAGCTTCGCGCTCGCGTGCGCCAGCTCGAGGACGAGCTGCACGAATACAAGATGCAAAAGAAGATTACCGCTCTGGCCCCACGCGACGGCTCGGTTAACCCCGAACAGGTCATGCGCAAACTTTTGGGCGCAGGCGGAGACTTATAGTTACGCGGTTTTACCAAACCGCGTAACGGCTCGACGCTGCGCCCTTAGGTTCCGCCGTTCTGACGAACGGCGGACCAGTTGACGCTGCGCGCCGCCCAGAGCGACAATTTGTCATTCAAAGGGCAAGGCATGACCACAAGGTCTATGCCTTGCCCTTTTCATGCCAACTTGTTCGCTCTGGACGTCGCTCGCTGTCCGTCCTCTACCTGCGGCGCTGCTTTGCTCCGGATGCGGTAGGGTAGTCATTGGGGACGTTCTTAAATGACTAGTCGAAAGGGACACTCTTGCACCAAATCTGCCGGCCCTCGCCGGGTTCGTACCTTACTTTACCGAGATAAAGTGAACGTGCAGATTCGTAACCCACTCGCAACCGTTCTATGGCACGATATTGAACGAATGTATGCTATGCGCCCAAATCTTTTGGGCAGAGTGGGAGACAGTATGGTTAAGCTGTACGAGGACGGCATCTACCTGCGCGGTGGCAGCGAGGTTGTGCCTGAGGCCGAGGCTGCCGAGCGCGGTATTACGCAGACGCCCGAGGATGCCAAGCGCGGCACCATCGCGTATTCGATCCTCCAGGCACACAATACGTCCGGCGACCCCGAGGCGCTCAAGATTCGCTTCGACGCCATGGCGAGCCACGACATCACCTTTGTCGGCATCATCCAGACGGCGCGCGCCTCGGGCATGGAGCAGTTCCCGCTGCCCTACGTGCTCACCAACTGCCACAACTCGCTGTGCGCCGTGGGCGGCACCATCAACGAGGACGACCACGTCTTTGGTCTCTCGGCTGCCAAGAAGTACGGCGGCATCTTCGTCCCGCCGCACATCGCCGTCATCCACTCCTTTATGCGTGAGAATTTCGCCGGCTGTGGCAAGATGATCCTGGGCTCCGACTCGCACACCCGCTACGGCGCTCTGGGCACCATGGCCGTGGGCGAGGGCGGTGGCGAGCTGGCAAAGCAGCTGCTGCGCGACACCTACGATGTCGCCTATCCCGGCGTCGTTGCCATCTACCTCACGGGCGCCCCGCGCCCCGGCGTTGGCCCGCACGACGTGGCGCTCGCCATCATCCGTGCCGTCTTTGCCAAGGGTTACGTTAAGAACAAGGTTATGGAGTTCGTGGGCCCCGGCATCGCGAGCATGACGACTGACTATCGCAACGGCGTCGACGTCATGACCACCGAGACCACCTGCCTTTCCTCCATCTGGGCCACCGACGAGGACACACACGCGTTTTTGGCCATGCACGGCCGCGGCGACGACTACCGCGAGCTCAAGCCCGCCGATGTCGCCTACTACGACGGCTGCGTCGAGGTCGATCTGTCGAGCATCAAGCCCATGATCGCGCTGCCGTTCCATCCTTCCAACGGCTTTGAGATTGACGAGCTCAACGAGAACCTCGAGGACATCCTGCACGAGGTGGAGCTCGAGGCCGCCAAGATCGGCGAGGGCAAGACGCACTTTAGCCTGCTCGACAAGATCGTCGACGGCAAGCTGCACGTGCAGCAGGGCGTTATCGCCGGCTGCTCGGGCGGCAACTACGACTCCGTGGTCCAGGCTGCTCGCGTGCTCAAGGGCGCTAACACCGGCTGCGGCGAGTTTTCGCTGTCGGTCTATCCCACGAGCCAGCCCGTGGCACTCGAGCTTACACGCCGCGGCTACATCTACGACCTTATGGAGGCCGGCGCGATTGTGCGCACGGCATTCTGCGGCCCGTGCTTCGGCGCCGGCGACACGCCTGCCAACAACGGCCTTTCGATCCGCCACACCACGCGCAACTTCCCCAATCGCGAGGGTTCCAAGCCGGGCAACGGTCAGCTGAGCGCCGTGGCCCTGATGGACGCCCGCTCCATTGCGGCGACGGCTGCCAACGGCGGCGTCCTGACGCCGGCGACCGACCTGCCCGAGGAGACTTGGGACGAGGCCTGCGAGTACACCTTTGACGACGCGCCGTACAAGAAGCGCGTGTACTGGGGCTTTGGCAAGGCTGAGCCGGCCGACGAGCTGGTCGAGGGCCCCAACATCAAGCCGTGGCCCGCGATGGAGCCCCTCGGCGACGATATCCTGCTCAAGGTGTGCTCCAAGATCATGGACCCGGTCACCACGACTGACGAGCTCATTCCCTCGGGCGAGACGAGTTCCTTCCGCTCCAACCCGCTGGGTCTGGCCGAGTTTACGCTCAGCCGTCGCGACCCGGCCTACGTGGGTCGCTCCAAGGAGGTCGCCGCGGTGGAGAAGCGTCGCGTGGCCGGCGAGTCCGCGGGTGACCTGGCGGCGCTCGATGCCGAGCTTGCGGGCGTGTTTGAGGCGCTGACCGGCGCCGGCGTTGTGGCCGATGCCAAGGCGACCGAGTACGGCTCCATGCTCTATGCCAAGAAGCCCGGTGACGGTTCTGCCCGCGAGCAAGCCGCGAGCTGCCAGCGCGTAATTGGCGGCCTGGCCAACATCGTCCACGAGTACGCCACCAAGCGCTATCGCTCCAACGTGATGAACTGGGGCATGGTGCCCTTCCAGATGGAGGCCGAGCCCAACTTTGAGGTGGGCGATTATGTCTTTGTGCCGGGTATCCGTGCCGCGCTCGATGGCGACCTGAAGGGCATCGCCGCCTACGTGGTGCGCGCCGATGGTGCGGTCGAGCAGATTGAGCTCTACATTGCCGATATGACGGCAGAGGAGCGTGCCATCGTCAAGGCTGGCTGCCTGATCAACTACAACAAGTTCAAGGCAGCTGCCGAGTAACGCACTTAATTGTCCGCCCGGGGCTTACCCTTTCCCGCCCGCTCACGCGCTTCGCGAGGGTCGCGTTCGGGAAAGGGTAAGCCCCGGGCTACGTTTGTGCGTTCTCGTTGGGTCTTGAGGGACGCTAAAATCGAGGTTGCAACTCTCCTCTATGGGGGAGTGCGCCTTTGTTCATATGCTATCTAGAATTGACAGTATGAAGTTGGCGCTTTAAAGTGAGCTCAAAACACTCTCGTTTGTGGAGTTGAAGATGAAGCGTTGCACTTCTGTTTTGTTGCTGTTGGTGGCTTGCGTCGTCGCTGCTGCGGGCGTGGTCCTATTTGGCTCGCTTATCTTCTATGGGCCGAGTGGGGTTGAGCAGACGGTCGAGATGGCGTCCCTTGTTGCATCGATGCCCGGGCAAATGATTTCGGACGTTACAAAGCCCGATGAGATAACGCTCGATATCGAGGAAACGCCGGGCATTCTAAGCATAAGCAACTACCCCATGATTGAACTTGGCTCGTCTCGCTATACCAAGGACGAGAAGTTGTCCCGACAGGCGCTGGACTTGCTCAACGGGCGTTCGTTCAAACGCTGGGACGGTTGGGATGCCTATGAGCGCCGACGTGGTTTTGTGAACGGTGGCTACTATACAACGCTGAAGCTGTATTCATCTGATGGCAAACTGATGCGCACCGTTAACTACAATCCGGAATACGCAAAAGCCGGAGGTGGGGACGGCGTCTATATCCAAGATGGCGGCGTGACCTATATTCTTGAAGGCGACCAGCAGCAGGTGATCGATTTTTTGGATCGTTGCGTGATGGACGCGTACGACCAGACCTGCCTGCCCGACCCGCAGACTGCGCGCGATAGTGGGTCTGCCCGTACATGGCTGTTCGAGGATGAGATGTCCTGGACCGCCGAATCGGGAAGCACGGGCTCGGCAAAAGAGTAGAGAACGCGACCACCACAAAGGTGCCCCTTTGTGGTGGTTTTCGGTCTGTCTCGATCTGTAACATCTGGGCCGTTAAAAGAGGGCTTGGTGTTACAGATTTAGATTTTCGATTCGGGTGTCTTCTGTTTATCTCGTTCTGTAACAGGTAGACCCTAATTTGCCGAGTAGTTGTTACAGATTTAGATAAATGGGGGCTGCTGAACATTTCATCTCAATCTGTAACATCTGAGGTCAAAAACGGCCGCTAGATGTTACAGATCGAGATGTTGAGTGCCGGAGCCGAAAATCGCCACAAAGGTGCCTGTCCCTTTCGTGGAGGTGGGGGCGAGCTCGATGCCGCCGTGCTCGCTGAACGACATTCTAATGAGCGTCTCTACAGGATTTCATCTGGGGTGGCGGGTTTGGTTGTTTTGGGGATGCCGAGTTTGGACGACGCGAAATCGTCAACATTGTCCTTAATTCCGCCTTTGGTGTAGACGGTGACCATATAGGTGCTGTGTCCGAATTCGCTCTTGTCGCGTATTGTCCAGGCCTGCCAGTAGGCGGCCCCACTTCGCCCCTCGATTTTTCCGACACGGCGGAGTTCTGTTCGCTTTAATTTCTGGTCGCTATAGATGGTTCGACCGGCCTCCTCGGTGAGCCCGCACTGTTCAAGCATCTTGTCGAGGACCTGGTTCATGTGGCGTTCATCGGTGTTTGGTGCGTAGTCGTAGGCGAGGGTGATGGAGTCGAGTGGCTGGTCGTCGATCAGATAGTTTAGCGTCTGAGGTTCAAGGCAGAAATAGGGGGAGCATCCGTCGATCTGACCGAGCAGTGGCAACTTTGACTGCCAACTTCCGGTGGGAATTGCATCTTCGTAGAACACGCCACGGCAGACAAAGGAGAGCGAGGCGGCACGCGAGCCGGCGTCGATCATCCCGCAGAGATCGAAGGGCGAGGCGATACCAAAAGAAAAGGGCGTGACGACGATAAGGAAGAGCATCACGATGGGTACGGCGAGAATGGCGATGACGTTGCGACCGGTGGAATGAGACGGCTTCATATGATCTCCCCGAGACAAAAAGCTGTTGAGGATAGATAGAAATAGATAAATTCAGATAACAAATTAAGTTTAATCTCATGGCGTGAGATGGTCGACCGTTAGCGTCGAAACCCACCACAAAGGTGCCTGTCCCCTTCGTGGTGGTGGGGAGTGGACGGCTTCTTTTGGTGATAGTGTTAGCTGGCGATATCATTAGTGCAGGTGGCGAAGGTTTGCATTGTGAGGTGTTTTGCCGTGAGACATTCTGCCCGATTCGGATTGGTTGCTCTGGCGCTTGCGATCGCCGTGGTTGGCGCGGGCGCTGTCGGTATGGCATTTCTGCCTGCTGCGGTGACGGAGCCGGTGGTTAAGCCTGTGACTCAATCAGTCGAACTCCTGACCGGTGACGATAAGCCCGAGACCATTACCGTCGATTTTAATGAGCGGCCGGCTGCGCTGGGTATTAGCAATTATCCGCTCATTCAGCTTGGGGCCATGCGCTACACCATGGACGCGAGCCTAATCAGCAAAGCAACCGAGCTACTCAAGGGCAAAACCTTTAAGCGTTGGTACGGATATGCGTCCTATCAAGCAAAAGCGAATGACATGGTTGGTGGGTGCTACTCATCCATCGAGTTGGACACTGCGAACGGCGCCAGGCTATGTGATGTCTCGTACGATCCGGGCTACGAGGGCAATGAGGGTCCGGGCATCTACATCATGGACGGCGATGCGGCCTATGTCATGGAGGGCGACCAGACCGAGCTCAACGAGTTTATGGGTCAGTGCATTCAGGATGCCTATGAACAGACCTGCTTGCCCGACCCGCAGACTGCACGCGATAGTGGATCTGCCCGTACATGGCTGTTCGAGGATGAGATATCCTGGACCGCCGAATCGGGAAGCACGGGCTCGGCGAAAGAGTAGAGATTGCGACCACCACAAAGGTGCCTGTTCCCTTTGTGGTGGTTTTTGGTCTGTCTCGATCTGTAACATCTGGGCCGCTAAAAGTGGGCCTGGTGTTACAGATTTAGGTTTTCGATTCGGGTGTCTTCTGTTCGTCTCGATTTGTAACAGATAGAGCTCTATTTGCCGAGTAGATGTTACAGATTGAGACAAACGGGTGCCGCTGAACAATTCGTCTCGATTTGTAACATCTGGAGCCAGAAACGGTCGATAGATGTTACAGATTGAGACGGTAGCGCACCTGTGCGGCGGCGGGCCGACATCTTTACCCCTATCCATCAATCACTCAGAAAATCTTATATATAGAGACTTAGATTTGTGTATAAGATCGCGCAAAGCTGGCAACAATACTTCTCGAACAACGTGAAGCCGCCCCGTAGGGCGGCCGCCCCAAGAGAGGTGATTCCATGAGAATCGATAAGCTAGCAATGACGTCGCGCGAGGCGTTGCAGACCGCCATGAGCACGGCTGCTGACGCGCAGGCCGGCGCGGTGGAGCCGATTCACCTGCTGTCTGCCCTGCTCGGTGCCGGCGAGCGCAATATCTCCGTGATCATTGAGCGCATCGGTGCCGACCCGGCTCAGCTTGCACGCTCCACACAGGATGCCATCGACCACGCGCCCAAGGTTTCGGGCGAGGGCCAGCAGATGGGCCTGTCCAACGAGCTTGTCCGTGTCATCGAGAAGGCCGAGAAAAAGGCCACCAAGATGGGTGACAGCTTTGTGGTGACCGAGCACCTGCTTATGGCGCTTGCCGAGGACAAGGGCGAGGCGGGCCGCGTGCTGCGCGATGCCAGCGTGACCAAGGAGCGCATCGAGCAGGTCTATGAGGAGCTGCGCGGCGATGACCGCGTGACGTCTGCCGAGGACAAGACTCAGTTTGAGGCACTAGAGCAGTACGGACGCAACATCTGCGACCTTGCCCGCGCCGGCAAGCTCGACCCTGTCATCGGTCGTACCGACGAGATTCGCCGTACCATCCAGGTCCTGTCCCGCCGCACCAAGAACAACCCCGTGCTCATTGGCGAGCCGGGCGTCGGCAAGACAGCCATCGTCGAAGGTATCGCCCAGCGTATCGTGGCCGGCGACGTGCCGAGCACCCTGCGCGACCGCGACCTCATCGAGCTCGACATGAGCGCGCTGGTCGCCGGCGCCAAGTACCGCGGCGAGTTCGAGGACCGCTTGAAGGCCGTGCTCAAAGAAGTGCAAAAATCCGAGGGCAAGGTCATCCTGTTCATCGATGAGCTCCACACCATCGTGGGCGCGGGTGCCACCGAGGGCTCCATGGACGCCGGCAACATCCTCAAGCCGGCGCTCGCCCGTGGCGACCTGCACGCGATTGGCGCGACCACGCTCGACGAATACCGCAAGTACATCGAGAAGGACGCGGCGCTCGCCCGTCGTTTCCAGACCGTGATGGTCTCCGAGCCTACCGTCGAGGACACCATTTCGATCCTGCGTGGTCTGAAGGAGAAGTACGAGATCTTCCACGGTGTGCATATCACCGATAGCGCGCTCGTGGCAGCTGCCGACCTCTCCGATCGCTACATCGCCGACCGCTTCCTGCCCGACAAGGCCATCGATTTGGTCGATGAGGCGGCAAGCCGCCTGCGCATGGAACTCGACAGCATGCCGGTCGAGATCGATGCCACCACGCGTCAGCTCACTCAGCTGCAGATCGAGGAACAGGCGCTCATGAAAGAGACCGATGACGCCTCCAAGGAGCGTCTGGAGGCCCTGCGCCAGGAGATTGCCGAGGTCCAGGAAAAACTCAACGTGCAAAAGGCCGGCTGGCTCAACCAGAAGAACGCCATTGACCACGTGCAGGAGCTTAAGAGCCAGCTTGACGAGGCCAAGAGCGAGGAGGAGCGCGCGACGCGCAACGGCGATTTGGGTCGTGCGTCCGAGCTGCGCTACTCCGTGATTCCGGGCCTGCAGCAGCAGATTCAGGATTCCGAGGCCGCGCTCGAGGCACAAAAGCAGCAGGACGGCGAGGGCCTCAACGAGCAGGTGACCTCCGACGAGATCGCCGAGGTCGTGAGCGCCTGGACCGGCGTGCCCGTGTCCAAGATGATGCAGGGCGAGCTCGACAAGTTGAAGGGCCTGGAGGGCGAGCTGCATAAGCGCGTCATCGGTCAGGACGAGGCCGTCTCCGCCGTTGCCGCGGCCGTGCGCCGCAGCCGTGCGGGTCTCTCCGATCCGGACAAGCCCATCGGCAGCTTCTTCTTCCTGGGCCCCACCGGTGTAGGCAAGACCGAGCTCGCCAAGGCGCTGGCCGAGTGCCTGTTCGATGACGAGCGCGCGCTCGTGCGTATCGACATGTCCGAATACATGGAGAAGTTCAGCGTCCAGCGTCTGATCGGTGCGCCCCCGGGATACGTGGGCTACGACGAGGGCGGCCAGCTCACCGAGGCCGTGCGCCGTCGCCCGTACTCCGTAATCTTGCTCGACGAGATGGAGAAGGCTCATCCTGATGTCTTCAACGTGCTGTTGCAGGTGCTCGACGACGGCCGTCTGACCGATGGCCAGGGTCGTCAGGTGTCCTTCAAGAACACGATCATCATCATGACGTCTAACGTGGGCTCCAAGGCTATCGCCGAGCTTTCCGGCAAGGACGAGGAGGAGATGCGCCATCAGGTCGACGCGGCCATGGCTCAGACCTTCCGCCCCGAGTTCCTCAACCGTATCGACGATATCGTGGTGTTCCATCCGCTCGGTATGGCGCAGATCGAGAAGATCGTCGACATCCAGCTCGCCGACGTCCGCGCGCGTCTGGCCAAGGAGCGCATGACGCTTGCCATCACCCCGGCGGCCAAGCAGATGCTCGCCGTGGGCGGCCTGGACCCGGTCTTTGGCGCCCGTCCGCTCAAGCGTCTGGTGCAGCGCGAGGTCGTGGATGCCATCGCCGCCGCTATCATCGACGGCACGGTGCGCGAGGGCGATCAGGTGACGGTCGATGTCGACAAGGACGGTGGCTTTACCGTCGTGTGCGACAACACGCCGGCGGCCACCTACGAGGTCCCCGACGCAGAGTAAATTATGGGGCCGGCTTTAACCGCACCTCATCGCAAAACGCCAAGGGCGGCGGATCCAATCGGGTCCGCCGCCCTTTTTCGTGCGACAATCGATGATGTTGAACGGATGCGATGCAAGGAGCTATGCAGATGAAAAACGAGATCAAGACAAGCGCGCCGGCGGCTGAGATAGCGTCCGCTGCACCAAGGCCCGCGCCGAAACCGGCGCCCAAGCCGTGCGACCCCTACATCCGTGCCGAGAACGAGGACGATGACGGCTACGATCCTTACAGCGATCGCCGCCCCGAGCGCGAGCCGCTGTTCGAAGCCGACCCCTGGCGCTGAGTGCCACCAAAAAGGTCACCAAAAAGTTGCGGTGAAATAGGGACTGTTTTGCGGTTTTACCAGCAAAAACAATCCCTATTTCACCGCAACTGCGTTAGGGATTTTTCTACAGGGGGAGGGTAGTCAAAAAAGCCCCGTCCCAAATTGACTGCTCGGGGAGTCGCATTCGAGCTCGGTTGTCCTCTTAGCCACTCGATATCCTTCGGAGCAATAACGGTGATAAAACTTGCTTAAGTGTTAATCAAGCTACACACAATCTTGCTCTCTAATTAATCAAGAATCGCTATAATTTTGATTAGCTAGAGAGCAAGATTGGAGAATCATGGCATTCAACGACTTGATCGCCCAGAAAATAAAGGACTTTGAACAGCAGGGGGTTCCGCAGGTCTTTGAGCGAGACCTTGATCTAGGAAACCCACAGGAGCCAAAGCGCGACAACATCGTAAATGTGATTGTGGGGGCCCGCCGTTGTGGAAAGACGTATCGCCTGTATCAGGAGATGCGGCGGCTTCAGAGCCGGGGCGTCGAGCTTGACCGGATGCTTTACTTCAATTTTGAGGATGAGCGCTTGCGCCCGTATGAGCCATCGCTGCTGGCGAACGTGCTCGACACGTTCTATGCGCTGTATCCTGTTGCTCGAACCGAGGGCGCTTACATTTTCTTTGACGAGATCCAGGAAATTTCCGAATGGGGTGCGTTTCTGCGGCGTGTAGTCGATACGGAGAAAGCGACCGTCTATGTGACGGGATCTTCTTCTAAGATGCTGTCCTCAGAACTTAAGAGCGAGTTCAGGGGTCGTTCCCTTGTGCGAGAGCTTTTTCCGTTGAGTTTTTCGGAATACGTTCGATATAAGACGGGGAGCGTTCCCGAGCCAGATGCGACCTTTTCTCCGAGCGATGCGGCGCTGCTTCGGCATCATCTGATCGGGTATCTTGAACGAGGGGGATTCATCGCGACACTTGAGCAGACGCCTGCAGACGCGATTCAGCTGCTACAGGAATATGCTTCGCGAACGGTCGCCATGGACGTCGTTGAACGTTACGACGTCAAGAACCCTCGCCTGGCATCGCTGTTCTTGACGCGGTGTATGGCATCTTCGGGACGAGAGCTGTCAGTGAACAAAGTGTACAACGAGTTCAAGGGCAGACAGATACCCGTCAGTCGTAATTCGCTCAGCGATTTACTTGAGTATTATGAGGACGCCTACCTGTTATTTTCTGTGCCGGAGTTCACGCGTTCACTGGCAAATAACATGCGGTCTGCGTCTAAGGTCTACGCTGTCGACCCTGCGATGTTTGGAGCATTCTCTCCCGCATCGGCATTGGACCAGGGCCAGAGGCTCGAGACCGCAGTGTTCAATGCGCTAAGAAGAAGGACTCCCGCGGTGAGGACCGGCTCGGTCTGCCGCCTGCTAATCAAAGAGAAGAGCAAAAGCCATGAGGTAGACTTTGTGGCTGGGGACGCGCTTCTCATGCGGGCTTATAGCCTGATTCAGGTGAGTGCGGATATGGCAAGTGAGAAAACGCGCGAGCGCGAAATTGCCGCGCTTGATGCCTCGATGGCCCATTTCGATCTTAGCGAGTCGGCAATCGTTACCATGGATGAACAGACCGATATTCCATGCGAGCACGGTGTGGTACACGTTATGCCCGCATGGAAGTGGCTCCTTGCCTAATCACCTATGGACCTGTGGGGTCAGGACCTCCTGGCTCCCTCATCACGGTTGGGGAGCACCTTGCTGCGCCAGGCTAGTCCTGGGCTTTGATACTCGGCAGCAGGATCTGCGCGAGGTAGTCGGTTTCGAGCTTAGTGGCACCATCTGCCTTGCCGTCTTTGCCGACCAACACGTTCTTGATCTGGCTATAGGTATAGCGGTTGCCGGTCGTCAGCTCGACAAGCTCAATGGCAGTGTCCATGGGGTAGGTTGACACGGGGTTCTGCGTCCGTCCGTTGATGGTCTGGGGCACCACGTACGGATAGACGGGGCCGCTGGCGTAGACGGTATAACCGTTGCCTAGATTGGCCGCACCCAAAACCGTATCGCCTTCATCGGGCGTAAAGCTCTCGCCCTCGCGCACCGCGACGAGCGTCACGAGCGGCGTATTGGCGTCGTCGCCCAGATAGATGCATAGCGTGCTTCCGTTTTGCCAAGTTGCGACCTTGCCGTACCACTCGACGGGAATATCGAGCTGGTAGAGGTCGGTTGCCTTGTGGCGAGCGTCAGCATCACGGGACGCCTGTGCCTTTTGCGCGCTCACGGCATTGACGGCGGCGTCGCGCCGCGCGGTTGCTGCCTGCTGGAGCACTTTGGCAGCCGCGGCGGAGCTCGCACCGCCCTCCTCGGCGTACTTGGCGGCGGCATCGATCTGGTCGTCGGTCACCGTGTCGGCTGAGGGCACCTTAAGCTTAAAGGTGGCTTGAGCGCGCAGATCCTGCCCGTCATTCTTGACCGTAACCTGGGCCTTGGTGGTCGGGACGGTGTAGATGGTGCCGTCGGCCGCGATGGGGGAGGCGGCGATGGAGAACGTGTAATCGCCGGGCAGCAGCTTAATGCCGCGACCGTGCTCGTCAACGTAGAGCGTTTCGCTCACGGAAGAACCGTCGGAATCCTGACCGCTCACCTGCACGGGAATCTTGGAGCCAGTTGAGCAGTCGAGCCCCGCGGCATGTACGCCAATTTGCACTGACATCATGGTATGGGCGTTTGCGGCAACCACGGCGGCCTGCTCTTGCCGGTATCCATTCCAAGCGGCATAGCCTGCGCCGCCGGCGACAAGCGCGACGGCTACGACGCCTGCCACCATCAGGTTGCGGCGCTTGGGCGACATCTTACGGTGACGAACCTCGGCTTCGCGTGCCGAAGGAACGGACGGTAGGGGAATATCGCCCATGGCGATGGTCTCGTCCACGGCAGGCGCAGAGCCTAAGCCAGGGAGCTCGCGGGTCAGCGAATCTTCGGCCGGCAAGTTGTCGAGCAAGATGGTTTCCTCGCTCGTGTCGGATCCGGGCTGGTCGTCGGCCTCGCTTTCGGTGTCTTCGTGATCTGCCTCATCCTCGGCAGGCTCAACGTCGCCTGCATCCTGATCATCGGATTGCGCCTCGGTTTCCGGCTCATCCTGCACATCAACGCCCGAATCGTCAAACGCAATCTCATCGAGTGAAATCCGGTCTAAGCTCTCCAAGGCCTCAGCGCAAGCTTCTGCATCTTGGGCCGCATCCTCTTGGCCCATCGTCTCATCTTTCATATATCCCCCAAGCTCAATATCGGGACAACACTGTACCCAAAAATGGAGCCATATAAAGCGCGTGCGAAATATAAGATCCGATTTAACTCGAGCGCATCGTTCGGCCGCATCCTCGCGGCAGCAAAAAGCCCCCGGAACGCGAACGAATCACATTCCGGGGGCTCTGCAATGCGTTGAGTTGCGCGGAGCCGGCTATACGGCTTCGTACTCAAGCGATGTTTGCGTCAGGCGCGTTACTCGGCGTGAGCGTAATCAACCTTGGCGCGGCGGGCGGTGGCCTTCTCCCAATCGCTGGTGCCCTCAAAGACATCCTGCTTGTAGGGATTGCGGCCGAGCTTCTTGGCGCGGTAGGCGATGTAGATGATCGCGGCGACGTTGGCGACCAGTGCGGCGATCGAGACCGCGGTAGCGGCGCCGGGGTCGAGCGTGGAGTGGGTCACAAAGATGGACTCCTCCTGGAAGTACGGGAACACCTGGGCAAACATGCACCAAATAGCCAGCGTAAAGGCGCGGTTCTGGATCCAGCCGCCCTTGTTCCAGATAAAGGCGGCGACGGTGGGCGCCAGCAGCAGCGCAAAGCCGCAGAACCAGGAGTGGGTGGGCAGGCAGTTGTAGGTGTAGCAGAAGTTCCAGATATCGTAGGCGATAATATAGACCCAGGTCATATCGGGCCACAGCATGTCGGTCTTGTCCTCGGAGGCGTAGACGCTCCACCAACCGGTCATGCAGAAGATGTTGATGATACCGGCGATGCCGTTGAACACGTTGTTCCAGCCGGCCAGCTGCGTAGCACCTTCGGAGGTGACCCAGGTGGACTCACCCAGGACAAAGAAGTGATAGGCGCTCTCGAAGTCGGACACGACGGCGATCATGATGTTGATGGCGACGATCACAAACGGCCACGCGCGGAACCAATGCGCCTTGCCGATCTTTCCCCACTGGTACTTAATGGCAATGAAGCCCCAGCAACCAGCCAGCGCCGCGTATACCTTGGCGTAGTGGAACCAGCTGTTCTGGTACACATGGGTGGGGTTGGTGAGCGCCCACTCGGCACCCTGCGAGACGCCGATGGCGATGGCGACGCAGTAGATGGTCATGGCCAGCGGAGCCACGCCAAAGATGATTGCCGCGCCCAGCTTGGTGCGGCGGCCGACCTCGTTGAGCACGATCAGGCCGATAAAGACCATGGCCCATCCGGCCCAGTGGATAAGGGTATCGCTACCCCAAACATCGAACAGCATGCTGCTCTCCTTTCACACGCCCGCGGCCCCTCTTCTGATCGCGGGCAGTTTGGCCAAATGTCGTCAGTTCTGGGGCTTGCGCTCCGGATACTTGGCGGTATAGCCCTCGATGTGGAGTGTCGAGGCGATGATTTCCTTGACCGTCTCGTCGGGCACATCGGGGTGCGTGCGGATATACATCAAAAGACCCATGATGAGGGTGTAGAACGTCTCGTAGACATGGTCGATGCGCAGCTCGTGGTGGGCGACAAAATCCACCACGGTGGTGTCGCAGATATACTGCGCCACGCGCTGGACCACGTTGTGCAAAAAGCCGCCGTAGAGCGCGCCGCTGTTGGAGGTCAGAGTGTGCGGCAGTTCGTGGCCGCTGGCGACCAGGCGCTTAAAGAGCGGGGCGACGGTGTCGAGCGCGCCCTCGATATCACCGACGGTGCGGTTGGCATTCCACTGCTCGAGCTCGGAGATAAAACCGTCGATTGTCTCGTCCATGACGGCGGTGACGGCGGCGTCCATGTCGGCGAAGTAGTGGTAGAACAATGAACGCGTGCAGCCGGCTCGCTTGGTCACGGCCGATACCGATAGGTGGGACACGCCCAGCTCGGAGCTTACGGTGCGCACGGCATCGAGGATCTCGCGACGGCGTTCGTCGCCCGTCAGGCGCTTTGCCGCGCTATCGGATGCGGGGACGGCATCGACCACAGAGGTACCTGCTGCGTTGTTGCCCATGTTTTGCCGCCTTTCATCCTCTTTTGCCTGACCGTTCGCCTAACAGTCTTGAATATTGTTGACGGTTCGTCAATACTATTTTTGACACAATGTCAACAATGGCGGGTGAACGGCATGGGGGCATGCCCGGCCTGCAAAAAAGAGGGGCGCTGCGGTCTCGCCGGGCTGTGGCAAGAGAAGGGACAACCATGATTCTCAACGGACCGGGAATTAGCTACGCCGAGCCCGACATCGGTTCGGAGTTCGTGCCGCCGCTGCCGGAGCATCCGCGCGAGGCAATCGTCAAGCTGTGCGAGCACTGCACCAACCGTCTGCTGCATCGCGACGAGCTGCTGGGCTACGAGTACTGGTCGTTTGCCGAGGCCGCAACCGACGAGCAGGCCGAGGTGCTCTGCAAGATGAAGATGCGCCGTCCCTATACGTTGCCCGAGATGGTCAAGCTCACCGGCATGCCCGAGGCCCAGATCGAGAAGATGCTCGACGACATGAGCTACACGGGTCTGCTCGAGTACAACTGGGAAAATCCCGAGCGCACCAAGCAGTGGGTGCTGCCCATGCTGGTACCGGGTTCCGCCGAGTTCCTCAACATGCGCGTGAGCCAGCTCGAGGAGCATCCGGTCTATGCCAAGTTCTTTGAGCAGGCCTCCAAGGGGCCGCTGTCCAAAGCCACGCCGATGGTGCCGCCCGGAGGTGCCGGTATCGGCATGCACGTCATTCCGGTCGAAAAGGCCATTGACGCCGCGAGCACCTCGGTGCCTATTGAGCATATCGAGCACTGGCTCGACAAATACGATGGCAAGTATGCTGCCAGCACCTGCAGCTGCCGTGCGAGCCGTCGCGTGATGGGTGAGGGCTGTGCCGACGACCCGGCCGATTGGTGCATCGCCGTGGGCGATATGGCCGACTACGTGGTCGAGACCGATCGTGGCCATTACGTGACGCGCGACGAGGTTTACGACATCTTGCGCCAGGCCGAGGACAACGGCTTTGTGCACCAGATCACCAATATCGATGGCGAGAACAAGATCTTCGCCATCTGCAACTGCAACGTCAACGTGTGCTATGCCCTGCGCACCTCGCAGCTGTTCAACACGCCCAACCTGTCGCGCTCGGCCTATGTCGCCAAGGTCGAGAAGGACAAGTGCGTGGCCTGCGGTCGCTGCGTTGAGGTATGTCCGGCCGGCGCCGCCAAGCTGGGCCAGAAGCTCTGCAGCAAAAAGACTGGCGGACAGGTGCCCGAGTATCCGCGCCAGGAGCTGCCCGATGCCACCAAGTGGGATTACACCAAGTGGTCGCCCAACTACCGCAACGACAACCGCATCGAGACGCATGAGTCCGGCACCGCTCCCTGCAAGACGGCCTGCCCCGCGCATGTCGCCGTTCAGGGCTATTTGAAGCTCGCGGCTCAGGGTCGCTATGACGAGGCCCTAGCACTCATTAAGCGCGAGAACCCGCTGCCCGCCATCTGCGGCCGTGTGTGCAACCGCCGCTGTGAGGATGCCTGCACTCGCGGCCGTGTGGACGCCGCCGTGGCTATCGACGAGGTCAAGAAGTTCATCGCCCAGCGCGATCTGGATGCCGCGACCCGCTATGTTCCACCCGTGGTGACGCCGACACGCGCCGGCGGCTTCGATCAGAAGATCGCCATTATCGGTGCCGGCCCGGCCGGCCTGTCCTGCGCTTTCTACCTGGCCGAGAAGGGCTACAAGCCCGTCGTATTCGAGAAGAACGAGCGCCCGGGCGGCATGCTCACCTACGGTATTCCCAGCTTTAAGCTGCAGAAGGATGTTATCGAGGCCGAGGTCGAGATCATTCGCCTGATGGGCGCCGAGTTCCGCTATGGCGTGGAGGTCGGTCGCGATGTGACACTCGACGAGCTGCGCGAGCAGGGCTTTAAGGCCTTCTACGTTGCCATTGGCTGCCAGGGCGGCCGCCTCGCCGGTATTCCGGGTGAGGATGCCGAGGACGTGGCCGTGGCCGTCGACTTTTTGCGCAAGGTCAACAGTGGCAAGATCGACGCGCTGCCCGGCCGCACCATCGTGGTGGGCGGCGGCAACGTGGCTATCGACGTCGCGCGCAACGCCTGCCGTCTGGGTTCCGAGCACGTTGAGGTGTTCTGCCTGGAGAGCGAGGCCCAGATGCCCGCCAGCGAGGAGGAGCGTCGCGAGGCCGTTGAGGACGGCGCCCACATCAGCTGCGGCTGGGGTCCCAAGGAGGTTCACCTGGACGAGACCGGCCGTGTGTGCGGCATCACCTTTAAGCGCTGCACGCGCGTCTACGATGACGAGGGCCGTTTTGCGCCCGAGTACGACGAGAACGACCTGCGTCGCGTCGATGCCGACCGCGTGGTCATGTCGATTGGCCAGTCCATCGTGTGGGGCGACCTGCTGGCTGGCTCCAAGGTGGAGCTTGGCCGTGGTCAGGGCGCCCTTGCCGATCCCCAGACCTACCAGACCGCCGAACCCGACATCTTTGTGGGCGGCGACGTCTATACCGGTCCGAGCTTTGCCATCGATGCCATCGCCGCCGGTCACGAGGCCGCCGTGTCCATCCATCGCTTTGTGCAGCCGGGCTCCACGCTCACCATCGGCCGCAACCAGCGCCGCTACACCGCGCTCGACCGCAACGACGTTGTGCTCGAGAGCTACGACAACGCGAGCCGCGAGGTTGCGCATGTGGACCGCGAACGCGAGAAGGCTGCGCCGTTTAGCGAGTATGTTGAGACCTTTACCGAGGAGCAGGTGCGCGCCGAGACCGCCCGCTGCCTGGGCTGCGGCGCCTCGATCGTCGACCCCAACAAGTGCATTGGCTGCGGCCTGTGCACCACCAAGTGCGCGTTTGACGCCATCCATCTGGATCGCGATCGCCCCGAGTGCTCCACGATGGTCAAATACGAGCAAAAGCTTCCAAGCCTGGGCAAGTACGCGCTCAAGCGCGCCATCAAGATTAAATTCGGGAAGAAGTAAGAAACGCAACAAGCAGGAGAACGGCGCAGAGAGCGGTTGGACAGCGAGCGAGTCCCAGGCGTGGCGAGGTGCCTTGAAAGAGGAGGGCATAGGGCTTATGCCCATGCCCGACGATTGAAAGGCAGATCGCCCGTCTGGGGCTCGCGCAGCGTCAAGCCGACCGCCGGTCGGTAGAACGGCGGAAGGAATTAAAAGTGCACGAGCTCGGAATCGTCTATCACATCATTCGCGATGTCGAGAACGTGGCGCGCGCCAATGGCGTGCGTCGCGTTTCGAGCGTCACGCTGCTGCTGGGCGAGGTCTCGGGCGTCGTTCCCGACTTGCTGCTCGACGCTTGGCGCTGGGCGGCAGATAAAAAGCCTATCACGCTGGGCGCGGAGCTTATTGTGGAGCCCGTCGAGGCCGTGACGCATTGCGCGGCATGCGGTCGCGACTACGCGACGGTCGAGCACGGCAAGACCTGCCCCCATTGCGGTAGCGGCGAAACATACCTGCTGCAGGGCCAGGAGGTCATGATCAAGCAGATCGAGACCCCCGACGAGGACCCGGCAGACACTGTTCCCGATGACCCTTCCGACGCCGTCGACGCCGCCAACCCACTCCACATCGCCTAACATCCAATGACTACATGGGCTAGAGTTCTAAACATATTTGCTTCGGTTAGTCAAGTCATGTCTGTTTAAACAAAATGGTGGCACGCAGACGCATTGGGATCCACCTAAAAGCGGTCTTAACGAACAGTGCACCTTTATATGTCTTTGAAAACAATCAGCAAATCACGTTTTAGCAGGCAATAAGCTGTAAACCGGCAACGTAATCAATTTGTAACAAACTTAGACGTTTAAACAAATAATCCAACCTTTTGCGAATTTAGCTATAATTCCACAATCCAAACAGGTATACTCCTTTCATGTCGTGTAGGAAATACGTAGACAAAAAGGAGGTTATGTGATGGTAAGTATTGTTCTTGCTAGCCACGGGGACTTGGCAGCTGGAATCAAGCAGACGGGCTCGATGGTCTTTGGCGATCAGCCGTCTGTTGCCGTGGTCTCGCTCGAGCCGAGCATGGGCCCCGACGACTTCCGTGCCAAGGTCGAGGAAGCAATCGCTTCCTTCGAAGACCAGGAGCAGGTGCTCTTCCTCGTTGATCTGTGGGGCGGCACGCCGTTCAACCAGATCAGCGGGCTCATCGAGGGCCACGATTCCTGGGCTATCGTCACCGGTGTCAACCTGCCTATGCTCATCGAGGCATATTCGCAGCGCTTTGACGCAAAGAACACTGCACATGCGATCGCAAAACATCTCGTGACTGAGGCTAAGGCTGGCGTGCGCGTCAAGCCCGAGTCTCTGGAGCCCGAGGAGAAGAAGCCGGCTGCGGCCGCCGCTGCTCCTGCAGGCGCCATCCCTCCGGGAACGGTCATCGGCGACGGGCACATCAAGATTGCCCACGTCCGTATCGACACCCGTCTGCTTCATGGTCAGGTGGCCACCACGTGGACCAAGCAGATCAACCCCAACCGCATCATCGTGGTTTCCGACGGCGTTGCTCACGACGAGCTCCGCAAGACCATGATCGAGCAGGCTGCCCCTCCGGGAGTCCATGCCAACGTCGTGCCCATCAAGAAGATGGCCGAGGTCGTCAAGGACACGCGCTTTGGTGACACCAAGGCCATGCTGCTCTTTGAGAACCCGCAGGATCTGCTCAAGGCCATCGAGGCCGGCGTCGACATCAAGGAAGTCAACATCGGTTCCATGGCTCACTCCAAGGGCAAGGTCGTCGTCACCAACGCCGTCGCTATGGGCGATGACGACGTCAAGACTCTCGAGGCCCTCAAGGCCAAGGGCGTCAAGTTCGAGGTCCGCAAGGTTCCTTCGGATTCCTCCGAGGATCTCGACGCCATGTTGAAGAAAGCTAAGGCCGAACTGGCCGCTCAAGCATAGTAAAGGAGGGTCCGATACATGTCTGCAATCACTATTCTGCTTGTTGCGATTGTCGCGTTGCTTGCCGGTATGGAAGGCATTCTGGATGAGTTCCAGTTCCATCAGCCGCTCGTGGCATGCACGCTTATCGGTCTCGTAACCGGTCACCTTCAGGAGGGCATCCTCCTGGGCGGTTCGCTCCAGATGATGGCCCTTGGCTGGGCTAACGTCGGCGCCGCTGTCGCGCCTGACGCCGCTCTGGCCTCGGTCGCTTCTTCGATCATCATGGTGCTCGCCCTCAACGGTGGCGCCACCGATTCGGCCAAGGCCGTTACCGCCGCCATCGCCGTCGCCGTCCCGCTGTCGGTCGCTGGTCTGTTCCTGACCATGATCTGCCGTACCCTGGCTACCGCTATCGCTCACGCCATGGACGGTTGCGCCGAGAAGGGCGACTTCTCCGGCATCGAGCGCTGGCAGTACGCTGCCATCCTCATGCAGGGCCTTCGTATCGCCATCCCGGCAGTACTTCTGTGCATCATCCCGGCCGAGGCTGTTACCAACGCGCTTAACGCTATGCCCGACTGGCTGTCCGGCGGTATGGCTGTCGGCGGCGGCATGGTCGCTTCCGTCGGTTACGCCATGGTCATCAACATGATGGCCACCAAGGAGACCTGGCCGTTCTTCATCCTCGGCTTTGTCCTTGCTGCCATCCCTCAGCTCACGCTGATCGCCCTTGGCCTCATCGGCATCTCCCTTGCCCTCATCTACCTTGGCCTTAAGGATCTGGCCAAGCAGGGTGGCGGCATGGGCGGTGGCTCCGGTGACCCGCTCGGCGACATTCTGAACGATTACGAGTAGGAGGGGAGTGATACATATGGCAGAGAACAAGATTCAGCTCACCAAGGCTGACCGCAAGAAGGTTTGCTTCCGTCATCAGTTCCTTCAGGGCTCGTGGAACTACGAGCGTATGCAGAACGGCGGCTGGTGCTTCGCAATGATCCCTGCGATCAAGAAGCTCTACACCAGCAAGGATGACCAGATTGCCGCTCTTAAGCGCCACCTGGAGTTCTATAACACCCACCCCTATGTTTCCGCCCCCGTCATTGGCGTTACCCTCGCTCTCGAGGAGGAGCGCGCCAACGGTGCTCCGATCGATGACGTCGCCATCCAGGGCGTCAAGGTCGGTATGATGGGCCCGCTCGCCGGTGTCGGCGACCCCGCCTTCTGGTTCACCCTTCGCCCGATTCTGGGTGCTCTGGGCGCTTCCTTGGCCCTGTCCGGCAGCATCGCCGGTCCGCTGCTGTTCTTCTTCGCGTGGAACATCATCCGTTACGCCTTCCTGTGGTACACGCAGGAGTTTGGCTACAAGGTCGGCTCCTCCATCGCCAAGGACCTCTCCGGCGGTCTGATGGGCAAGGTCACCGAGGGTGCTTCCATCCTGGGTATGTTCATCATCGGCGCCCTGGTCGAGCGCTGGGTGTCCATCTCCTTCACCCCGGTCGTCTCCAGGGTCACGCAGTCTGCTGGCGCCTTTATCGACTGGGCTAGCCTGCCCTCCGGTTCCGAGGGTATCAAGGAAGCGCTGACGATGTATAACTCCATCGGTGCTAACGCCCTTGATCAGGTGAAGGTCACCACGCTTCAGGCCAACCTCGATCAGCTCATCCCCGGCCTTGCCGCCGTGTGCCTGACCCTGCTGGTCTGCAAGCTCCTCAAGAAGAAGGTCAGCCCGATCGTCATCATCCTGGCTCTCTTCGCCATCGGCATCATCGGTCGCGTCTGCGGCTTCATGTAAGCACGTTTCGGCTTAAGACCGAGAATTGCTAGGCAAGGGCTTTTGAGCCATTGAAACGGACCGCACCCGGTGGGTACACTGGATGCGGTCCGATTGTTTTATTTGGAGGGCGAGGCGCGCATGGCGCAATCTCAGAACAGCACGGTCGATCTGGCAACGCCGGCAACCTGCCTGATGGGGCTTACCAGCCACGGCAACGTGATGGTGGGCAATAAGGCGTTCGAGTATTACAACGAGCGCAATCCCGAGGATTATATTCAAATCCCGTGGGATGAGGTCGACTATATTGCCGCCGAGGTTTTACGCGGCACCAAGAAGATCACGCGTTTTGCCATCTTCACCAAGGACAACGGTCACTTTACGTTTTCGACGCGCGACGACAAAGAGACGCTTCGTGCTGTCCGCAAGTACGTCGACGAGGATAAGCTCGTGCGTTCGCCCGACTTTATCGATGTGACGGCCAAGGGCGCCAAGAGCATCCCCTCCGTTATCAAAAACCTTTTCCACAGGGGTGACTAGTTGCCTGCGATAGATGGCGGAAAATGCATCCCGGAATTTATTCTCATTCCGGGATGCATTTTCCTTTTGAGCGCCAGTCGGGAAATTTCCTTTTCATGTGGTTAGAGGAAACTCCATCCCATTTTTTCGCTTTATTCTTTCCGATATTGAGGATTATCTACGGCGACAATTCGCTATAAAGCCTTCTTGATGAGTGGACATGCGCTACATGGCAAAGGGGCAAATCTGCTACACTAGTACAACATGCCTCCGTAGCTCAGGGGATAGAGCACCGCTCTCCTAAAGCGGGTGTCGACGGTTCGAATCCGCCCGGGGGCACCAGGGAATATGACGGCGTCGCGGGAGCGGCGCCGTTTCTGGTTTGCGGGGGCCGCCGTGCTGCTCGCCCGTGGGGGATGGGCATCTGTTTCCTAGAGTGTGCTGCGGTAAATCTTTCTCGCGTCGTCCAGCGTGAGCTTCTTGAAGCTGCCGAAGAGCTCTCCGCGGTTGATCTTGAGGTCCGGAATCATCTTTTCGATATCGTCCTCGGTGACTCCGAACTCCGATAGCGTGCGCGGCATTCCCAGCGAGACGTTGAAATCCTGCAGCTCGTCGATGGTCGCTTCGACCGCGTACTCGATTGCCTGCTCGGGGGTTACCTCCACATCGAGCTCGTCCGCGTCCGAATCGACGGGTTCGACGCCAAGGGCCTGGGCGCTGAACTCCAGGAAGCGCTCGGGGTGCTCTCGCCATGCGTAGCGCAACCAGGCGGGGAAGATGACGGCGAGGCCGGCGTCGTGCGTGATCTTGGTGTCCAGTGCGGACAGCTCGTGCTCAAGGCCGCGGCAGGTCCAATCGCCGTCGCGCAGGGCGTTATGGGCGAGCGTACCCACCCACATGATCTCGGCGCGGGCGTCGTAGTCATCGGGGTTCTCCATCACCTTGGGCGCCGCCTCCCTCGCGGCGCGCACTAGCCCGCAGGCGATGTTGTCGGTTACGCCCACGGCGGGCTCGCCGGAGAAGAGTCGCTCCATGATATGGGCGATCATGTCGGTCACTCCCGCGGCGGTCTGGCAGGCGGGCAGGCTGAAGGTCAGCTCCGGGTCGAGGAAGGCGATGGCCGGGCGGTTGAGGTCCGTGTTAATGCTGCATTTGAGGTGCTCCTCGTCGTTGCTGATAACGCAGGAGTTAGAGGCCTCGGAACCGGATGCGGGGATGGTCACCACGCAGGCGACGTCGATGCGGTCGGCGGGAACGGCGCGCTTGCGGAAGAAGTCCCATACGTCGCCGTCGTATACCGCCCCAGTGCGATGGCCTTCGCGCAGTCCATGACGGAGCCGCCGCCCACGGGCAGGATGATGTCGGCGTCGTTTGCCCGTGCGAGCTCGACGCCTTCTCGTGCCAAGCCTATTTCGGGGTTTGGACGCACCCCTCCAAGCCCGATGTGCTCCACGCCCGCGGCATCGAGCGATGCCCTCACGCGGACGAGCGTTCCGCAGCGAACTGCGGAACCCCTGCCGTAGACAATGAGCGCTCAGCGGTAGCCGGAGGCGGACAGAGTCCCCCAACCTTGTCGGTCGCTTTTCGCCCAAAGACAAAGCGGGTGGGGGAGTAGAAGGAGAAATCGTTCATGGAGCTCCAATCTGGCGTTTCGCCCTACATGCGCGGAGGAGTTTTTCGGGCGCATCGCCTGCGTTCGCGTCGCAATCTCGGCGGCGCGGTGCGGTCCGTGGATTCCATCGTATCGCCCGCGGCACCCCTTACCGACGATTGAGGCGAGTCTGCATTTCGCGGCGCGACGTCCACCTGGCGGACGATATCCGTTCGCGACACGTGGCCGTCCCGGTCGCAATAGCGTATGCGCACCGGGTTGCCGAGATGGGCCTGCGACCCCTTCTCCTGATGCGAGCGCGCGAGACGGGCGAGCAGCGGCGCGAGCACCTGCTCGACCGTCTCCTCCCGATACCACGCCGCCACGGGCAACCCGTTCACGTCAAACCCGTACGTTCGCCATGCCATTCGCCTCGCCGCCTTCGCCGAACGAAACCGCGTATCCAGACCGCCGGTCCCCCACCCAGCACTTCGACGAGCCTTCGCGCTCACTTCTGCGGTCGGGATGCGCCCGCGAGGCGCTCGGCAGGCAGCGCCATTTCCGCTCGCTGTGTCGAGCGCGAGTGTCGAGAAGTCGCCATATGCCACTCAGATGTAGCATGGAGTGCCGAAGTGCACGCGCCCGTGACGAAACACTGGCGCCAACCCGTTCCGCGCACCACCCCGCCCGTAAGGTGTGTGGCGAAAGGAGGACCAGCCGCATGAACATCCCCGAGACACAGAGCCTACCTCGATCGCATTCCGCACGAGCTTCTCTGACATTTCCGCCCATTACCACGTGGAGGTCCCCGTCGCGGAGATCGCCTACGCATACGACTACATCAATTCCCGGCATGCCCCGCGCAGGCAGGCCACGCTGAACGACGGGTCCGCGGCCCGGCAGGACGAATGACGCGCTTCGGCACAGGCCATGCCGAAACGCGTCACGCAAGCAAAGGAAGGAAGCCAACATCACATGAGCATCATCGCAGCACGCATCGACAACCGCCTGCTACACGGCATAGTGGCAACCCAGTGGGTACCCGAGTTCCGTCCGCAGCGTCTCATGGTCATCGATGACATCGTCGCCAACGACCCGACCAAGAAGGCCGCCATGCGGATGGCAAAGCCCTCGGGAGTCGCCCTCTCCATTATCAACAAGGAGACGGCTCTCACGAACTATCGGGCGGGCAAGTACGACGACCACACGGTCTTCATCGTGGCGCGAGACCCCCAGACCATCCTCGACGTCATACAGACGGGCCAGGTTGTTCCCACACTCGTGGTCGGAGGCACAGTCTTTCCCGAAGAGGGGTCAGACGCCGTCCAGGTGAGCAGTCGCGCCTACGTCACCAAAGACGAGCTGCCCGCATATCGAGCGATTGCTGGCACCGGCTGCGACATCACCGTTCGCTATGTGCCGGCCGACAAGCCCGTAGAGCTCTCCAGCATCATCACGCTTTAGCAAGGGAGTGAACTTATGACACCATCCATCATCCAGATAGCCGTCGTTACACTCATCGCCTTCATCTACGGAGCCGAGAAGAACGCGGGACAAATTCTCACGAACATGTCCGTCACGCCAGCATGGTTCGTCGGACTTGCGCTCGGCGACCCCGTAACCGGCCTCGCCGTCGGCGCCATCGTCCAACTCATGAGCCTGGGCGTGGCGGCCATGGGAGGAGCCTCCGTCCCCGACTATCCCACTGCCGCCATCATTGGCGCCGTCGTTGCCATCACCTCGGGTCAGGAGGCGAGCGTCGGCGTTGCCGCCGGAATCGCAGTCGGCATGCTCGGCCTTCAGCTCGACGTCATCGCCAAGACGGCAAACGGCTTCCTCGGGCGTACCTCGCAGCGCTTTGCCGAAGAGGGCAAGTACTCGCAGATGAAGAGCGTACTTTTCCTCGGTCCGGTCTTCTATGGCCTTACGGCGGCCATCCCCACGTTTGCCGTACTGCTCTTTGGCGCCGATGCCGTCAACGCTTTCCTCTCCGTCATGCCCTCCTGGTTCACGACCGGCCTCTCCATCGCCGCCGGTATCCTCCCCGTCGTCGGCCTTGCGATGCTTCTGTCCTTCATGCCAATGAAGAAATTCATCGCCTACGCCATCGTTGGCTTCGTTCTGGCCGCCTACCTGCAGATAAGCATTCTCCCCATTGCCCTGCTCGGTGCCGCCGCGGCCATCGAGTACTACAAGTCGCACAGCAATCCGTCCGTAAACGCCCTCGACGCTGGAGGTCTGGAAGATGAGTAACGAAGTTAACGCCACCAAGGCAAACGAAGCGCCAACCCGCCTGGCAGACGGAACGTACCAGCCAGTCCTCACCGTTTCCGATCTCGACCGTTGCGGCCGCCGCTGGATGCTCGGCGCGTCCATCTATAACTATGAGTCCCAGTGTGCCCCGGCGGTCATGTTCGCAACCGAACCCGCCCTGCGCAAGATCTATGCAGGAGACGAGGAGGGCTACCGCAGGTCACTTCTGAGCACCTATCGCTATTACAATGCGACTCCCCAGGTAAGCGGCCTGCTCCTCGGCGCCGGCCTAGCCTTGGAGGACAAGGGGCACAATGACGCCATCGACGCGGTCCAAGACCTTAAGATTGGCCTCATGGGCTCCCTCTCAGGAGTCGGCGATACGATCTTCGCCATCCTCATTCCCACCATCTTCGGCTCCATCGCCGCCTACATGGGACAGGCGGGAAACCCCGTCGGCGTGCTTCTCTGGCTCGCCGTCGCCATCGCCATCTTCGTATGGAAGCTCTTTGACTGGCGCATAGGCTATAAGTTCGGCGACAGGCTCTTCACGACCCTTGCCGAGAAGATGTCCGTTTTCACCGAGTCGACGTCGGCACTTGGCATGATGGTCGTCGGTGCGCTCATCCCCACCGTCATCAAGGTCTCGTGTGGTCTCACGTTCACCATGGGTGACGTCACGCTCGACGTCCAGACGGGCATCCTCGACCAAATCATGGTCGGCATGCTGCCCGTAATAGCCACAGCCATCGTCTACGCCCTCGTCAAGCGCAAGGTCAGCATCAACAAGATTGTCCTCGGCATCCTCATCATCTCGTGGGTGTGCGCGGCTTTCGGCATTCTTGCTGCCTAGCCTAGGGCTAGACCAACCCACAAAGGACGCATTATGAGGCACATCATCATTGCATCGCACTACGGCCTGGCAGCCGGACTCGGAGACACGCTCAAGGCCATCATAGGACCGGGGCACGACATCAGGGTTGTCTGCGCGTTTACAGACGAAACCCCGCTCGAGGAGAAGCTCGCCAGCGCATTCGAGGGCATCGCCGAAGATGACGAGACCCTCGTTCTCACCGACATCCTTCAGGGCAGCGTAAACCAGCTCGTAGCCTGCTCGGCTCCGCGAGGCGCGTTCATAGTGACCGGCGTAAACCTTCCCGTGGCCCTCGAGCTCTCGCTCCACGCCGGACAGCTTACTCCCGATGTGGTGAGGCATGTCGTCACCCAAGCCAAAGAGCAGCTCGTCTACCTCGGAGATCTTACTCCGGACGTTGACGAAGAAGACGAATAGGAAAGACGCGACAGTAAGGAGGACGAGACATGCGCAAAGTCCCGACCAATAACCAGCACCTGTTCTACCAACCGAAGGACGTGTGGGTGGGAGACGTCATGCCCTTCGGCAAGGACGGCACGTTCTATCTATACCACCAGCGTGACACGCGCGACCCCGCTCCGCTTGCCGAAGGACAGCCCTTTGGGTGGTCGCTCGCGACCACCCAGGACTTCGTGACGTACCAGGAACACGGAACGGCGATCCCCCACGGCGGAGAAGACGACCAAGACCAGTTCATCTACGCCGGAACCGTTTACGAGGCAAAAGGGGAGGTACGCGCTTTCTATACCGGGTTCAACCGCAACTACCTGCGAGAAGGCAAAACGTCCCAGGTGCTCATGCAGGCGAAGGCCTGCTCGGATGATTATGCGACGTGGAAAAAGACGGGCGTTGCAGTAGAGCTCACGCCTCAGCCAGGATACGATGGGCGCAACTGGCGCGACCCTTTCGTAATATGGGATGACGACCGGAAGGAATACCTCCTCGTACTGGGCACGCGTAAGGGAGACGACCCCTCCAAAACCCTCCAAACTGGCAGGCTCGTTCACTTTACGTCGAAGGACCTCGAGCACTGGCAGTTCAAGGGCGACTTCTGGGCCCCCGGCCTCTACACCATGTTCGAAATGCCAGACATTTTTAAAATTGGCGATTGGTGGTACCTGGTCTACTCTGAGTACAGCGACGAGAACAAGATCGTCTACCGCATGAGCCGCGATCTCTACGGTCCGTGGGAGAAGCCGAGAGATGACGCCTTCGACGGGAGGGCGTATTACGCCGGACGGACCGCCTTCGACGGATCGCGCAGGATTCTGTCCGGCTGGGTCCCCACGCGCGAGAACGACGATGACCGGGCCAACTGGCTTTGGGGTGGCTCGTTTATGCCCCATGAGGTGTACCAGCGCCCCAATGGCACCCTCGGCGTTCGCCCTCCCCAAAGCATAAAGGATGCGTTCGAGTGCCCTGATGCCGTCCCGGATATCGAGCTTCGCGGAGACCACGAACGAACGGAGTGCGTAATCACCGAAAACGCAGGCGAGATCTTCTGCTTCGAGGCAGACGTGACGTTCAGGGACGCTTGCGACTTCTCAATTCGAGCCTACAAGAATCTCGAGACCGACGAGTCGTACGAATACCGCTTCGACCTCGACGCGAATCGGCTCTCGTTCGACAAGAGCCCCTGTTACAAGTGGTTCCGCGTAATGGATAAGGGGCTTTGGAGGCCAGTCTGGCTCGAGTCCGGGCGTTCTTACCACCTGCAGCTCATCGTTGACGACAACATCCTCGTCCTCTACCTCGACGGTACCGCACTCACGACACGCGTCTGCGAGAAGTTCGGCCACTCGCTTGCTGTTACGGTAACGAATGGCGAACTCAAACTGTCCAACATAGCCTTGGCGAAGGGGCTGCGCGAACAGGAAAAGTAAGCCAGTGAACCTCGTCGCCACAGCGACTCCCCCAGCAAAACACGCGAACAACGGGTCCGGCCGCATTCCGGCGACCGGACTCGTCCTGTGCCCTGATGGCACATGGCCCCGGGCTGCCGACAGCGAGGCGGCCTTAGGGGCCTCGCCTACAGATTCCTGAGTGCGTCGACGAGGGAGACCTTGCCCGCGGTGACCTCGTCGGCCTGCTTGATGACCTTTGCGGGCACGACGGCCACCACAGCGCCGGCGGCAGAGTCGATTCGAGCGATGTGGTCAGAGACGGAGCGAACGGCGAGCCGCTTGCCGACAGGGAGGCAGTCAAAGGTGGCAAAGCGCACTCCTACGGTTGGGATACGCCCGTGAGGCGCTCGGCGGACAGCGCTGTTGCCGCTCGCTGTGTCGAGCGCAGGTGTCGAGAAGTCGCCATATGCCAATACAGATGTATCATGGAGTGCCGAAGTTCACGTGCCCGTGACAAAACGCGGGCGCCAACCCGTCCCGAGCACCACCCCGCCCGTAAGGTGTGGGACGAAAGGAGGACCAGCCGCATGAACATCCCCGAGACACAGAAAGACCTGCTTGCCTACCTCGATCGCATCACGCGCGAGCTTGGCAGCACGCGGGGCGGGCGCATCCAGAACCGTCTCGACCACTTCACCACGGCATCTATAACCGACTCGCTCGCCATCTCGCGCAGCCTGGCAAGTCAGTATCTCAACGAGCTCGTGCGCGCTGGCCTCGTGGTGAAAGCAGGGGCACGACCGGTGTGCTACTTCCACCGCCGCTCCCTCGAACGCTTCTTCCAGTCTCGCATTGAGCGTAGCACCTACCCTTCGGTCGAGCAGCTCTTCGCCACGCTCGGAAACGGCGAGCGACTCGACTTCGACCGCGCAATCGGTCACGAGCTGAGCCTTGCGCCCTGCATCAGCCAGCTCTGCGCCGCGCTCAAGTACCCGCCAGCTGGCCTGCCCATCCTGCTCTGTGGCGCCTCGGGAACCGGCAAGGGTCTACTCGCCGAACTTGCCCTCGAATACGGCAAGAACGTCGGCGTCCTGCAGCAGGAAGCCAAGCTTGTGAGCATCGACTGCTCGCATTACGCAGACGATGCCCGCGCGCTCACTCACGACCTGTGCGCAGATGGCGGGCCTGCAGATCGGGCGAGCGGCGGCATCGTTTATCTCAAGGACGTCGACGCCCTCTCACCCGCTGCCCAGGACGCGCTCTTGGAGTGGGCCTCCGCACAGGCGGGCGCCATTGTGCCAGCCCCTGCTGTGCGCCTTATCTTTGCCACCTCAAACGAGGCAGACAGTACCGAGTGCCGCAGCCTCACGCGTCGCATCCCCATGTCCGCCCAGGTGCCGTCTCTGCGCGAGCGCACCCAGGAGGAGCGTGAGGAACTGACTCTCCACTTCCTCAAGGAGGAGGGCCGACGCATAGGACGCGACATCCTCATAAGTCGCGGAGCCTTCCGAGCCCTCGCCGGCACCAACTTCGAGGAGAACGTACGCGGCCTGCGCGACTGCATCACCAACTGTTGCGCCGAGGCCTATCTAGACACGAAGGGTGACAGCCTGGAGATTCGCACCTACCAGCTTCCCTCCGCAATCCTTGCCGGCTCCGCACTCGAGCGCAGCGAGAACGACATGCAGCTCATCGACACCACCCGGAGCATCCAAAGCCAGGCGGACGACCGCGCACGGCATGTACTCGACGCCATGCTGGAGCCATACGAGAGCTATCGCGAAGGCACGCTTGATGGGGGCGCGTGCAGCGCTCAGCTGGTGGAGCGAGCCCGCGACCTCGAGGACTACCTGGCGTTCGGGCAAAACCCGGGCCGCTCGAAGTCCGACGCATACGAGCAGATCGCCGACAGCGTCGTCACTTCCGTGAACGAACTCTACTCGATCGATTTGTCCCGAAAGAGCTCGCATCTAATCGCCCAGGGCATCTGCCTCCAGCTGTGGCCGCCCGCAAGCCTCTCGCGTTGGAAGAGCTCCCATGCAAGCGAGCTTTCCGGCATGCGCGGCGTCGTGGCCCAGCGCAACCGCTTTGCCGTTACTGTCTGCGCCTGCATCGCTGATGAACTCAAGGCCACGCTCGGCATCGCACTCGACGATCTCACGTGTCTGCTCGTCCTTGCGCATGCGGCACTCGCACTCGACCCGTCTAAGCGTCGTCGGAGCGTCGGTATCGTCCTCAGTCATGGCTACTCGACCGCCACGAGCATCGCCGACGCCGCCAATCGGATTCTTGACACGAGGGTCTTCGAGGCCATCGACATGCCCTACGACCAGAAGGTTACGGACGTCGCTGTTCCTCTTCAGCAAATCATCGACCGCTTCTCCTACGCAGACGAGGTCGTCATCCTCGTGGACATGGGATCGCTCCAGGATATTTATAAGAGTCTGGAATCCACCTCCGGCATGACGCTCGGCATCATAAACAACGCCTCTGCCGGCCTTGCGGTGGAGGTTGGCGCCGGACTTATCGCGGGTCGCTCCGTGCGAGAGGTTCTCGACGATGCTGCGGCAGCTTGCACCTGTAATTATCACATCGTGGCGCGCAACGCCCGACCGGACGCGATTGTCTTCTGCTCCGAAGGCGGACTTGACGCAGCTGCGCGGATCCGCGATCTCGTGGCGCAGAGCCTGCCTGGCGAGTCCCCCGCGCGGCTTGTCGCCGTTGACTGGCGGCAGCTCGCCAATAACGGATCTGAGGATGCCGCCTTCTCCCAGTACAACGTGCGCTCGGTCATCGGCACGGACAATCCGCACGCCGACGGAGTCCCGTTCATTTCGCTCGAGGAACTCATCGCCGGCGAAGGAACGGCCCAGATAGACCGCGCCTTCGCACGCTTGCTCGACGCTGACAGCTTGCGCACATTCCACCAGAATCTCGTCAAGAACATGACCCTCAGGAACGTGGTCGAGTCCATCACAATCCTTAACCCCAACAAGCTCTTCGGCGAAATCGAGAGTGCCGCAGAGCGGCTCCAGCAGCTCACCGGAGACGTGATTGGCGCTCGTGTGAGCATGGGGCTCTACGTGCACCTGTGTTGTCTCGTGGAGCGCCTCGTGACCAGAAGCCCCATCGAGAACTACGCAGACGAGCAGCGCTTCGCCAATGAACACAACGATTTCGTCGAGGCATTCCGCACGAGCTTCTCTGACATTTCCGCCCATTACCACGTGGAGGTCCCCGTCGCGGAGATCGCCTACGCATACGACTACATCAATTCCCGGCATGCCCCGCGCAGGCAGGCCACGCCGAACGATGGGCCCGCGGCTCAGCAGGACGAGTGACGCGCCTCGCAAGCAAAGGAAGGAAGCCAACATCACACGAGCATCATCGATCGCTGCGTGCAAGGCGGCGGGCCTCACCGTGTTCGCCAAGCGCGAGGAGCGTTTTGGTTTTTCGCAAGCAAATGCGGACGAAATCAGCGACCAGATTCCCGATACGCTCAAACATGCAGGGCCCCTATGTGTTTAACCTCATTTTTCCGTGTGCGGTAGAATGGAGTCGTTGAGATCGCGAACGCCTTAAAGGGAGAGTTTTTGTGGATGCGCATCTGGATGGGGGCTCTTCCGCCCCGCTGTATCAACAGGTGCTCGATTTGCTTAAGAGCGATATCGAACAGGGGACATATCCCGTTGACTCGCAGATTCCAACGGAACTTGAGCTTTCTAAGATGTACGGCGTGGGAAGGGTCACGGTTCGCCGCGCAATAGAGGAGCTTGTGGGCGAGGGGTATCTCACCAAGCGGCAGGGGCGTGGTACGTTTGTGACCGCGACAAAGATAATTCGCAAGGTGCATCAGAAGGACGATGTTCAGAGTTTTACCCAAGCATGCGCTGAAAACGGCATGAAGGCGGGCGCTCGCGTCGTTGCCCGCAAGACCGTTGCCGCCGATCGCGACCTCGCTTCTTTCTTTGGCTTGGATGAAGGCTCTGACCTCATCTTGGTCTCACGCGTGCGTACCGCAGACGGCGTGCCGGTCCTGTTCGAGAACAACTACTATCCTGTCGATGGATTCGAATTTCTCAAAGATATCGGTCTCTCCAATTGTTCGATATTCGAGGCCGTGGGGGAGCGTACGGGTAGGTATCCCTGCTCGTCCGATCCCTGCAGGCTGGAGATCGCCCGTGCGGGAATTGATGCCGCCCGCGAGCTCAAGGTCCCAGTAGGGGAGCCGCTGTTCTTCATGAACGCGGGCTTTCTCGATTCCAACGGAGAGCGCTTCTGCTATGGCAGACAGTACTACGTGGGTTCGCGCTACAGCTTCGATATCTAGCGGCTCTGTCTCACACAGCGCTGTTCTCGTATTGCCGCGGCAGGTCCGTTTAGCGCGTAAAAGTTACCACTTATAGAACAACCTAATATGTTTCTTGACCGACGCCTTCATGCAGGTTATACATAGAACAACCTAAGATGTTTGCCTATACGTGAAGGATTTTTGGCAAGCATCGTTGCTCTGGCAGGAGGTTAAGAATGCCGGATGCCAAACAGGAGAAGCCCAAGCGCAGATTCCATCTCCAGCTTCCCCATGTGTACACCATCGCGTTCATGCTGATCGTGTTCTTCGCGGTGCTCACATGGATCGTCCCATCGGGTCAGTTCGACCGCCAGACCATTCAGACGGCCGCGGGCGAGCGAGAAGTCGCCGTAGCCGGAACGTACCAAGAGGTCGACAAGGTCTACACCGATTCGGAGACGGGGGAGACCGTCGATCTGCGACAGGGCATCGATGCCGTCCTGCAGGCTCCCGCCAAGGGCATTCAGGCTGCGGCCGATGTCGTCGCGTTCGTCCTGCTGATCGGCGGATCGTTCGCCATCGTCACCAAGACCAACGCCCTAAACGCCGGCATGAGCCGCGTGATCAAGAAGCTGAAGAACAAGGACATCTTGATCATCCCCATCTCCATGATCCTGCTCTCGATCTGCGGCACCACGTTCGGCATGTCCGAGGAGGCGCTGCCGTTCTACGCGATCTTCATCCCCATCATGCTGAGCATCGGGTATGACTCCATGACCGCGTTCATCATCTGCTTCCTCGGCCCCAACCTTGGTTACTGCGCATCCACTATTGATCCTTTCAACGTGCTGATCGCCCAGGGCGTTATCGGCATCGAGGGAAATCCCCAGCTTTGGCTCCGCGCCATCCTGTGGGTCATCTTCACCGCCGCGGGCATTTTCTGGGCCATGCGCTACGCGCGCCGCGTCAAGCTCGATCCCAAGTCCTCCATCACCTATGAGGACGATAAGCAGAAGCGCATCGAGTTCTCTGTCACCGATGCCTCTATCGAAGAGGAGTTCACGCTTCGCCACAAGCTCGTCCTCATTGATTTCGCGGTCGGCATGGGCGTTATCGTGTGGGGCCTCGTTACCCAGGGCTGGTATATGGACGAGATCTCCATGGTGTTCCTGGCCATGGGCCTTCTTGCCGGCATACTCGGCGGCCTGGACGAGAAGACCATTGCGGAGGAGTTCGTCCGCGGAATCGCCGACTTCGCCTACGCAGCCTGCATCATCGGCATCGCCCGCGGCATCCTGGTCGTCGCAGAGGGCGGAATGATCATCGACTCTATTCTTAACTGGCTCGTCGGACTCCTTGCGGGCGCTCCGTCCTTCATCTATACCACCTTCATGTACATCGTCCTCGGCCTGCTTTCGCTGCTGGTTCCTTCCAGCTCCGGCCTCGCTGCACTCACCATGCCCGTCATGGGCCCGCTGACCGAGCTTATGGGCCTCAATCCCGGGGCTGCCGTCACCGCTCTGCAGTTCGCGAACCAGACCGTCAACACCATCAGCCCCGTTGCGGGCATGACCGTCGCGGGTCTTGCCGTGGCGAAGATCTCCTTCGGGCAATGGTGGAAGACCATCTGGAAGTTCTTTATCTTCATGGTTCTGTTCGGATTGGTCGCGACTGTGATCTCCGGCCTACTGCCGATGTAGGAGGTGCCCAGCATGGATTTAAGCGCTTCCACACCCCGTCTGCGTCGCGAGCAGGTCGCCGGCATGAACATTCACTACATCATGTGGTCGCTCGATTACTTCCTTGATGCTCAGCAGCGCCTTGGCTTCAAAACCATCGAGCTTTGGGCGGCCGAGCCGCACGTGACGCTGGACCACACGGGGTATTTCGAGGCCGACGAGCTTCGCCGCAAGATCGAGTCCCGCGGACTCTCCGTGAGCTCCCTGTGTCCGGAGAACGTGGTGTATCCGTGGCAGTACGCTGCCAGAAAGCCCCTCCACGCGCAGCGGAGCCTCGCTTACTTTAAGCACGGCATCGAGCTCGCCGAGGTGCTCGGCGCCCCGTATATGTCCATCAACTCCGGTTGGGGCGATTGGGACGAGGACCGCGAGGAGGCTTGGAAGCGCTCTGCCGAGCACTTGGCGATTCTTGCGGACTATGCCGGCGAGCACGGCGTGACCCTCTGCATGGAGAGCCTGAGGCCGGAAGAGAGCAACTTGGTGGTTACACTCGCGGACGCCAGGCGCATGCTTGACCAAGTAGCCAGCCCGCACCTTACTCCAATGGTGGACACTACCGCTATGGGAGTCGCCGGCGAGAGCCTTGAAGAGTGGTTTGCCGAGTTTGGCGATGGTGCCATAAGGAACATGCGCTTCATTGATGGCGACCCATATGGCCATCTGGTTTGGGGCGATGGAAAGCACAGTATGGACGATTTCGTACGCGTCCTCAACGCGCATGGGTTCGAGGGCTATCTTGGTCAGGAGATCACCGATGGAAGGTATTTCGATGATCCCGCAGCAGCGGACCGGCACAACATGGACGCCTTCGAGAGGTATTTTGTCGACTAGCGCGTAGCTCCCATTCGCGTGGGGAAGTCAACACGCTTGACGAGAAGACTCGCAGTAAACGTTGGCGGATTCGTCCGCCGTATCGAAAGGAAGAATAACAATGAACGCACATGATCTTATCGCCGACGCAATCGCTGAAAAGGGCGGTTTCGATAGCGTCTTCTGGGTTGCCTGCGGCGGCTCCCTCATCGACCTGCTGCCCGCCCACGAGCTGCTCAAGCGCGAGGCGACTACGTTTGCCAGCGAGGCGTATACCGCCCGCGAGTTCGATATCATGCGTCCCAAGCGCCTGGGCGAAAAGTCCCTTGTCATCGCTTGCAGCCACTCCGGCAACACCCCCGAGGTAATCGATGCGTGCTCGATCGCCAAGGCGGCGGGCGCGACCGTTATCGTGCAGACGGACAACGCGGGTTCCGGCATCGATAACGGTGAGTGGACGTGCTGGGTATATCCGTGGGGCGAGGGAGTTCCGCAGGCGGAGGTGCCCGCCGGCATCTCTTTGGCTCTCGCTTCCGAGCTCCTGGATCAGCAGGAAGGTTATGCCGACCTTGCCGACATGTACGAAGGCATCGCCAAGATGGACCAGATCCTGCCTGCAGCTCGCGAGAAGGTCAACGCCGAACTCTGCGACCGTTTTGCCGCCCTGTGCCAGGACCACAAGTTCCTGTATATCTTGGGGTCCGGTCCCGTGTTTAGCCAGGCCTATGGCTTCGCTATCTGCTCGCTTATGGAGATGCAGTGGCAGAGCTGCGCCTATATCCACTCCGGCGAGTACTTCCACGGCCCCTTCGAGGTGACCGAGCCCGGAGTCTTCTACTTCCTGCAGATGTCTTCTAGTGAGTGCCGAGCCATGGATGAGCGCGCCCTCGCATTCCTCGAGACCCATACCGACACTCTTATGGTGCTCGACGCCATGGAGTACGGCATGGACCAAGTACCGGCGAGCGTTCGCGCGTTCCTTGATCCAATCCTGTTCTACGCGATGAACTGTGAGCTGCGCTCCGCTCGCGGCAAGGTGTTCGACCATCACCCGGACGTGCGTCGTTACATGGGCATCGAGAAGTACTAGCGATTTTAAAACGGGGCGCGAGGCGCGTTGAGACGTGCGAATCCCTCGCGCCCCGTCTGCTCGCCGTAACCACGGCGGTTTACCTGAATGGAGATAACCATGGCAGCCTATCCTATAAGCGTGCTTGGCTTTGGAGACAACGTTGTCGATAAGTACGAGCACATCAAGACCATGTATCCCGGCGGCAATGCAGTTAACTTCGCCGTCTTCGCCAAGAAGCTCGGCGTCGATCGCAGCGCCTACATGGGAATCTTCGGATCAGATGAGGAGGCCGAGCACGTTATAGCATCGCTCGAGGACGAGGGCGTCGAGCTTCTTCGCTGCCAGCAGGTCCTGGGCGTCAACGGCGCCGCTCGCGTGACCGTTGACGAGACCGGGGACCGTATCTTCCTGGGCTCCAATGAAGGCGGCATACGTGGCGACATGCGCTACGTGATAGACCGCTTCGCCGCCGAGTACGTCAGCGGCTTCGATTTGGTGCACAGCGGCAACTACTGCTTCACCGAGCGCGAGCTCCCCAAGATCAAGGCTGCCGGCGTGCCTATCAGCTTCGACTTCTCCGATGACTCCACCGACGAGTACTTCGGGCAGATTGCGCCATTTGTGACGTACGCCTTTATGTCCATGGGCGACGCTTCCCTGGAGGATATCAAGGCGAAGCTCGAGTGGGTGAAGGCCCTTGGCCCTCAAATCGTATGCGCATCGCGCGGGAGCAAGGGCTCCGTCGCCTATGACGGCGAAAACTTCTACGAGCAGGGCATCAAGCCCGTGGCGCCCGAGGAGCTCAAAGACGCTATGGCGGCCGGCGATTCACTGCTGACGGCGTTTTTGGTCACCTATCTTTCCAAGAAGAAGGCCGGCGAGTGCGGCGAGGCCGCGATTCGCGAGAGCTTGGACTTCGCTGCCGGTTTTGCGGCGGAGACCTGCAAGATCGAGGGCAGTTGGGGCCACCCGCTGGTCTACGAGAACTAGTTTTTTGTCGTGGCGGGGTGTCTTGGGGCGCCCCGCATTGCGTTAGGAGTCAAGATGTCCGTTCGTGCCTGCGCGGCAGGATTTTGCTGCGCCGATGTCTACCAGAATCTGGATCCCCTGGGTTGCATCCAAGGGGGCCTCTCAGGAGCGCTTCGAGGGGTGCTTCTTGAGTATATGAAGGCAAAAGGGATATGCAATCTTCATATACGGCCTTCTTTTAGAGGGCGTTGTCCTTACTCTTTCATCTCCTTGCCTATGGACATTTTGTCCATAGGCAAGAGTCCATGGTCGAGATCATGGTGAAGTTCTGCGGCCAGTAATTACTGCATTACATATTCTGTTGTCACCTGGGAGGCTCGCTTTTGCGGGCCTCTTTGCGTTGCTAAGGGGCCATGGTCTGTCGATAAATAAAGCGCCCGCTTGCGGGGGAGCAAGCGGGCGCCGTTGAGCGAATATGTTTGCGGCCCTAGCCGCTGCGGGTGATGGGTCCTCGACTAGTTAGTCGTGCCGGAATCGTCGCCCGAATCGGAGCCAGAAAGCGAAACCGTCAACGTGATCGTGCTGTCGGTGGACTGCTTGCCAGTGGGGGAGACGCCCGTAACGGTGGCATCCTCGTTACCGCTTACGGGATTGCCGTTTTGGTCACAGAAGCCAATGTTATAGAAACCGGCGTTGTTGAGCGCGGTAACGGCGGCGGAAATGCTCTTGCCGTACAGGTTGCCCGGGACGCTGGCCTTGCCGGACTTCTTGGCGATGACGACGGTGATCGTGGCACCAGGCTTCTGCTTGCCGCTGGGGTTCCAGCTAATTACGGTCCCCTCGGTAACCGAGTCGTTTTCCTGGTAGCTCACGTCGACGCCAAAGCCAGCCATGTCGAGAGCGTTGCGCGCCTGGGCCTCGGTCATGTCGGTCAGATCGGGCACCGAGGTGGTGTCCGGGCCGCCAGAGACCTTGTACGAGATGGTCGTGCCCTTCTCGACCTCCTTGCCGGCGGCGGTGCCCTGCTCAAAGACCTGGCCCTCTTCGGCCTCATTGGCTTCCTCCGAAGCGCTGCCCTTCAGGCCCACGCTTGCCAGTGCGGCCTCGGCCTGGTCCTTGGTCAGGCCGAGGAGCTGCGGAACCTCAACCTTCTCGGAGGGCTTAGGGCCCTTGGAGATTACCAGGTTCACCCTTGTGCCCTTGGCCTTCTTGGTGTTGCCGTTGGGGGTCTGTTCGGCGACCTTTCCCTCGTCGACATCGTCGTTGTAGCTCTGGTCGACGGTGCCAACCTCAAGGCCGGCTTCCTTGATCAGCTCAATAGCGGTCTCCTGGTCCTTGCCCAGCACGTCGGGCACCGTGACCTGTTCGCCACTGAACATGCCCGTGGCAAAGGCCACCACCACGCCAATCACGACGACGGCGGCAATCACGGCGGCGATGATCTTGTTCTTGTTGGACTTAGGCTTCTCGACCTCGTAGGAGCCCGTGGAGCCCGAGACAGCGCTACGGGCGGTATTCTGACCGCTCACGCCCGAGACGGGACGAACCATAGCGCGCGTTGAGTCGGAAAGCTCGCGGGTCTTGGTGGCACCCAGGTCGCCGGCGGCACCGATGATGCGCGTGGGCTCCGAGACGTTGACGGCGCGGCCGGACAGGTAGCTGTTGAGCACCTGGCGCAGCTCGTCGGCCGTCTGGAAGCGGTTTGCCGGGTCCTTCTCCATGCACTTGAGGATGATGCGCTCCAGGTCGGCATCGACGCCGGAGTTGATCTGGCTCGGCGGGATGGGGAGCTCGTTGACCTGCTTGAGCGCGACCGAGATGGCGTCGTCGCCGTCAAAGGGTACGCGGCCGGTGGCGCACTCGTACATGACGACACCCAGCGAGTAGATATCCGAGGTGGGGCCGAGGTCCTGGCCGCGGGTCTGCTCGGGGCTTACATAGTGGGCGGTGCCCAGCACGTTGTTGTCCTGCGTGAGGTGGCTGTTCTTGGCGCGCGCGATGCCAAAATCCATTACCTTGATGTTGCCGTCGGGCAGCACCATGATGTTTTGCGGCTTAATGTCGCGGTGGATGATCTCGTGCTTGTGTGCGACTGAAAGCGCGGAGCTGATCTGCGAGCCGATCTGCGCGACCTTCTTGGGATCGAGGGCGCCGTGGCTCTTGATGCCGCTCTTAAGGTCGGTGCCGCGCAGGTACTCCATGACGATGTAATAGGTGTCGCCGTCCTTGCCCCAATCGTAGACGCCCACGATATAGGGGGAGGACAGGCCTGCTGCTGCCTGGGCTTCCTGCTTAAAGCGGGCGGCGAAGGTGGCGTCGCCGGCATACTGCGGCAGCATGATCTTGACGGCAACCGTGCGGTCGAGGACCTGATCCTGTGCACGAAAGACGGTCGCCATGCCGCCCGTTCCCACCTTATCCTTGAGGAGGTATCTTCCCCCGAGGACCCTCTGTTCCATTCCTGCTCCTAACATAACTATTCGCTCAACGATGTGTGTAGTACCAAATGTGTGGCCGCTGGGGCCGTGTGGCGCGTGGCCGCTAGCTCATCGGCCGCGGCGCGCCACAAGTATCCGCTTTGATCACGGGCATCACGCTCCCTGTGCGGCGAGCGCCGCGGTCAGGACGATGCCGGCAATCTTGGCCGCCTCGACGTCGTGTTTGTCGTAATCCTCCAGGGCTACCGAGACGGCAACCGTGGGTGAATCGTAAGGTGCAAAGCCAACAAACATAGAGTTGACGTTGGTGCCGCCGGTCTCGGCCGAACCGGTCTTGCCGGCAACCTTGACGCCCGGAATCTGGGCATCGGTGCCGGTACCGGACTGGACGACGGCGAGCATGGCCTGCTTGACCTGGTCGGCCGTGGCAGAGCTGACAGCCTGGCCCAGCGAGCGGGACTGCGTGGTCTTAACCACGGTTCCGTCCGGGGCGAGTATCTGGGACACAAAGAACGGGTCCATGACCACGCCGCTGTTGGCGATAGCGGCAGCGATCACGCAATTCTGCATAACGGTGGTCTGCGGGCCAGGCGTGTGGTCCATACCGACGGGCTGGCCGGCGCCTGCCCAAGCGGTCTCCCACTCGGTCATAAGCGACGGGTCGGCCATGATGGAAGCCGCGGTGGTCAGATCCTGACCGAGCTTTTGGCCGTAGCCAAAGGCGTTGGCAAACTGGACGAGCGAGCTGGCACCGACCTCGTTTGCCACCTGGCCAAAGACGACGTTGGACGACACGGCGAAGGCCTGCTGCAGGCTGATGGTGCCGTAGCTCTCGTTGGCAGAGTTGGTGACCGGCGCGTTGCCGATGTCCATGGAACCGGGCGCCTGGTACGTGCTGGTAAGGCTGGCGGTGCCGGTTTCGAGCGCCGCGGAGAGCGTGACGACCTTAAAGGTCGAGCCCGGGGTGTACAGCGCGTCCATGGCACGGTCGTACATGGAACCGTCCTCGCCGCCGCCCGACTGGAGCAGCGCATCGATGTTGGTGTTGTCGTAGGTGGGCGAGCTCGCGCACGCAAGGACCGCACCGGTGCGCGGATCCATGACCACCACAGCGCCCTTAAAGCCCTTGAGCGCCTGCTCGGCAGCCGTCTGGATGCGCGAGTCGATGGTGAGCTTGGCGGTATTGCCCGGCTGGGTCTGCCCCGCGAGCGACGCGATGGCGTTGTTCCAGCTGGAGTAATCCTTGGAGCCGGTGAGCGTATCGTTCATGACGCTCTCGATGCCGGCGGTGCCGTATTGCTGGCTCACGTAGCCCACCACGTGCGCGGCCATGTTGCCGTTGGGGTAGGAGCGGGCGTAGGTGCCGTCCTCCTGCTGCAGCGACTCGGCTAGTGTCACACCGTCGGACGTGATGATGGAGCCACGCTGGATGTACTTGGAGCGGGCGATGGTGTGGTTGTTGGTCGGCATGTCCTGATAGTCCTTCGCCTTGATGACCTGGACGTAGGTGAGGTTGCCGATAAGGATGGCGAACAACGCTGTAAAGGCAAACACGGCACGAGTCAGACGGTTGGCAAGTGCCACGCGGCCGAGCACGCCGGACTCAGGCGTGTCGAGCAGGCGACGACGCATGCGAGAACCCGCGGAGTGGTTGCCGTGGCTGTAGGAAGGTGCGCTGGCAAAACGCGTACCGGTCGGGGCAGCGGCGGATGCGACCTGGTCATCGGTGATGGCGGCCATGGTGCCGGTGCCGGTGAGCTCGGCTTCGCGTCCGGTTGCCTCGTCGCCGGCGCGCAGCAGCAGCGCGACGATGATAAAGCTCGCCAGCAGCGAGGAGCCGCCCTGGCTCATAAAGGGCAGGGTGACGCCGGTCAGCGGGATCAGGCGGGTTACGCCGCCAACGATTAAGAATGCCTGGAAGCTGATGGCCGCCGTAAGGCCGGTCGCGCTAAAAGCGGCAAGGTCGGACTTGGCGCGGGCTGCCGTGGTGAGGCCACGCACGGCAAAAAGCATAAACAGGATGAGTACGGCGCCGCCGCCCAAAAGGCCCATTTCCTCGCCGATGGCCGAGAAGATAAAGTCGGACTCGACGACGGGGATGTTGTTTGCCATGCCGTTGCCAATGCCGACGCCGACCAGGCCGCCGTCAGCCAGCGAGTAAAGTGACTGTACGATCTGGTAGCCCTGGCCCTGGGCGTCCTTAAACGGATCGACCCAGACCTGAAAGCGCACCTGCACGTGCGACAGGAACTTGTAGGCGCCCACGGCTCCAACGGCCAGCAGCGCAAGGCCGATGATGACGTACGAAAAGCGTCCCGTGGCAACATAGAGCATCAGCAAAAAGATGGTGTAGAACAGGACGGCCGAGCCCAGGTCGCGTTCGAAGACGACGATGAGCAGGCACACGCCCCACACGGCAAACAGCGGCAGCAGCAGGCGGAAGCGCGGAATCTTGAGGCCCAGGATCTTGCGGTTGGAGATGGAGAGTAGCTCGCGGTTCTCGGCCAGATAGCCTGCCAGGAACAAGACGATGAAGACCTTGGCGAACTCGCCGGGCTGGATGGTGAAGCCCGCGATGCGAATCCACAGCTTGGAGCCCGAGATCGTGGTGCCGATAAAGATCGGCAGCATCAGCAGGATGATGCCGATAATGCCAAAGGTGTACTTGTAGCGCATGACCACGTCGAGGTTCTTGACCAGCGCGAGCGTTCCCACCATGAGCGCCACCGAGACAAACAAGATGATGAGCTGCGAGATGGCGAGGTCGGGGGCCAGGCGCGTAACGAATGTGATGCCGATGCCCGAGAGCACAAAGACGATGGGCAGGATGGCGGGGTCGGCGCCGGGCGCCAGGATGCGCACGGCGATATGCGCCGCGGCGAAGGCGGCGAACAGGCCGATCGGCACGGCGAGCGTCTCAAAGGAAATCGTGGCACCCGCGGTGAGCACGTACATCGCATAGAGCAGGATGACGGGGAACGCCGAGGCGATGAGCAAGAGCAGTTCGGTGTTGCGGCGACTCATAAGCGGCACTCCCTTTCTAATTCTTATCGGAGGCTTCGGCCTCGGCTGACTGTTCGGCGGTTTTCTCGGAATCTGACTCGGAGGTGGATTCCTGATCGGTGTTGTCGCGAATCGTTTGCGCGTCAATCACCTGACGGGTCTGCTCCTCGTCAATCTGATGGCGGTACTTGGAAATGGTGTCCTGCGCATCGTCGACGCTCGTTTGTGGAATGCCTGCCTTCAGGCGGTTTTGCGTGTCTTCGGGCAGGTCGGACAGCTTGATGCTGGTTTCGCTCTCGAGCCAGTGGAGCTCGACCCCGAGCGTCTTGCCGGGCAGGCCGCGCCAGACGGCGACATTGCCGTGGTAGGTTCCCAAGTAATAGGAGCCGGTGACGCCCGTGTATGCCCAGATGCCTGCTACCAGCACAAAGACAAGGGCCAAGACGGTGGCGATGGTGACATTGCGGCGTCGGACGCGTTTTGCCTCGCGCATGACGCCGTCGTCGACCAGGTCGACGACCACCACGGTCACATTGTCGTGGCCGCCGGCGGCGAGCGCCGCGTCCACCAAGTTGTCGACACAGATCTGTGCGCTCGAGGACTGCGTAGCGATGTTCTCGATATCGCTATCGGGAATCATGCTCGAAAGACCATCGGAGCACAGAATCAGGCGGTCGCCTTCCTCGATGTGCAGGGTAAAGTGGTCGGCATACATGGCGGGATCCGAGCCCAGCGCGCGGGTGATGACCGAGCGGTTGGGGTGGACGCGGGCCTCGTCGGCCGTAATCTCGCCGGCATCCACGAGCTCCTCCACGTAGGAGTGGTCGCGGGTCACGCGGATGAGCGTGCCCTCGTGGAGCAGGTAGGCGCGCGAGTCGCCCACGTGGGCGATGGCGAGCGTGTCGTTTTCGATGTAGGCGCAGGTGGCCGTGCATCCCATGCCGGGTTTGCCCAGGCCGTTGAGGGCGGCCTCGATCACGGCGGCGTTGGCGGCCTCGAC
>URCS01000010.1 GCA_900546455.1 uncultured Collinsella sp.
CTGGAGTTCAGACGTGTGCTCTTCCGATCTTCGCCACAACGCCCGTCACGCGCCCCGGCTCCCCCGAGCATTCGTACACGTAATACGCCGCACCCGGGTCCTTGAGCATCAGGCCATCGGCAATGGCTCCGCGCAGAGCATCGTTGCCGCTCAGGATGCTGCCCATTGCGGGCAACGCCTCGAGCACGCGGTCCTGAGCCGGGCGGATGCAGGGAAACGGAAGTGCTTTCATGGGCGGTCCTAACGCACGAGTTGGTTTGTTCGCGGCTTATTATGCCCCAACTTGGCCATCCGCGCCCCAGAGCGTGTTGTCGGCGAGCGCGATGAGCACACTCTGGCAGCGAACGATGTCGGCGTGGGGCACATATTCGTTGGGCTTGTGGGCGAGTGCGAGCGAGCCTGGGCCATAGCTCATGCAGCTACGGTTACCCGTCTTGCCGGCAATGACGGCAGTGTCGGTGTAGCCGGTAAAGAAGCCGACGGTCGTGTCCGTGCCCGTTACATCGTCTGCTGCGCACTTGAGTGCAGCTAGAAGGGGAGAGACCGGATCGCGCTCGATAGCGGGGCGGTCGCCCGTCACGGCGTAGCTGCCGTGGCAACCGGGAACCGCGGCCTCGGCGGCGGCAATAGCATGCTCGACCATATTGATTGCGGCGGCCGTATCGGTCGGCGGGGTCAGACGCATGTCGACCCAGACTTTGGCGCGGTCGGGCACGACATAGGGGCGATATCCGCCCTCGATTTGGCCAAACGTGATGGTCGAAGGCCCCAGCTCATCGTGCGCGGGCAGCGCCACAAACGCGCGACGGAGCGAACACACGACCTCGGCCATGGCGGCGACGGCATCCGCGCCCTTCCACGGCTGGCTCGCATGCGCCGTTACGCCAGCCATTTCAATCTCGAACCACGTGCGCCCCTTGTGCGCCACCTGGATCTGTCCGTCGGTGGGCTCGGTGTCCAGCACCCATTCACGCGAGCCGACCCAGCCGGCATCGATGGCTGCCTCTGAGCCGCGCATAAAGTCCTCCTCGTCGACCGAGCAAATGAGTGAGAAGCCACGGCGGGGCAGCTCGCCTTCTGCCGCCACGCGCTCGAGCGTATGGACCAGTGCGGCAATGGCGCAGGCCAGGCCACCCTTCATATCGCAGGCACCGCGGCCATAGAGTTTGTTGTTGCGCACAACCGCCCCGAGCGGCGGCGTGTCCGCGTCCCAGCCATCGCCCAAGGTTACGGTATCCATGTGGCAGATATAGACCAGCCGCGGCTCGTCGCTTTGGCCCGGCACGGTGACTTTAAGGTTGCGGCGCCCGGGCAGCACCTCGAGTTCCTCAACCTGCACGGCATGGAGCGCAGAACTACTAAGTTGTGCCAGCTGCTCCTCAATGAGCCTCTTAATGAAGCGCTCAATTTCATCCTCATACGCGCCCGGGTCTGAGCTGTCGATCCGCACAAGCTCCTGCGCAAGCCGCCAGGCAGAGTCCTCATCAACCATATGCAACCTCACAATCAATTTGCTTTCCAAACCGATTGTAAGCCTCCTGAGAGATCCGCGACGTGCGCGCAGCAGCATTTACCGTTCGCAGGCCGAGCCAGCGCGTTTGCCGTCCAAGCGGGTTTACAAACGGCGCGGTGGGTACGTAGCCTTTATGGACGACATGCTGTGCGACATATCTGCCTTTCGGTATCACCGGATACCTCCACAGGTTTTGGCGATAATGCCGGACCTGCCCGATTCTGCGGACGATCCGCGCAGGGAGCGCCTTTGCGAGCATCCGCTCGTCGCGCATTTCCTGGGCACCCCGTTACACGTTTTGGCGCAGGGCGGCTGCGGGCGTAAGGGCGATCGCATTGTCAGGCATGTTTGGAACGGGGAGAGGCCGTTTGATTCCGTGCGGCAGACAGAGTTTGGCCTCGATGTTGCGTCCCCACTCTTTTCCCTGTTGACCCTGGCTTCCTCGGTCTCAAACGAGCGTCTGATCATGTGCATGTATGAGATGTGCGGCACCTTTGCCGTGTGCAAGATCGCACCTCAGGTAAAGTCGGCACTTGTGCAGGCATATGGGGGCCAGTGGGGTGACGCACGGTTGGGTTGGGAAAATGTAAAGGATGTCTCGGGGAATCCAACGGACCTGTGGAAACGACCGCCCTTGATCGAGTTCTCTGAACTTACAGAGTACGTCGATAAGATCCCGGGGCTCCGCGGTGCTAAATCGTTCACACGTGCCGCGAAATGCATTACGGGGGTGGCGGCATCGCCGCTTGAGGTCCAGGCTTCGATGCTGTTTGGCCTTACGAGGTTGCGCGGCGGCGAAGGGCTGCGCCTTACCAATAACGTTGAGATTCGTATGACGCGCAGCGCCCGCCTGATTTCGGGGCTTGATAGGCGCTATGCCGATATTTTGCTGGCAAATAAGGACGGCAGCCGAGAGTGTCTGGTTGAATGCCAGGGCAAAGCCATTCACGGATCCATTGAATCCAAGATCTCGGACTCCGATCGAACGACGGCCTTGCAAGCCATGGGATATCCCGTCGTTCTGATGACCTATGGTCAGCTGGCCGACTCCGATGCCTTCCGCGTGGTAATGGAGCTCATCATGTCCTATCTCGATGTGCCGCTGAAAGACAAGACGCCGCGACAGCAGGAGCTCGAACGGCGGCTTCGTGAGGAGATTTTTATCGATTGGGCAGGAATGTAGCCGCGCGGGTGGAAAACGGTCGCGCGGACTAGAGTTTTGGTCGCAAAAAAGGCTTCGATTTTGCCTTGGGGGGCCTTAAAAATGCTATCTAGAATAAGTTGTTTCGGAAAATCGACAGTCAACTTACATTCGGCACATAGAGATCGATTTTTACCTATTAAAGTCCCTGATAAAGCTGTTTATCAAAGCGGGTGTGCTTAGCGACTTGAGCCTCACTATCGATTATCTGAAAAAACTTGTTCTGGGTATCATTTTAAAGTCGTCCGGAGCAACAAAATCGGCCCCCGTTTCGTGAAAACGGGGGCCGAATGGGCTTCGTGGCCTGTCTGACTGGCTTGGCGTCGGCGCTATTTAATCACGCGCACGCGATACATCGACGGAATCTGCTTGAGCGCCTCGATCGTGCTGCCGTCCAGGTGCTCATCGGTGTCGAACATGGTGTAGGCGTTCTCGCCAGCGGACTCGTTGGTCATGCGCTGCACGTTGGCGTTGTCCTTGGCGAGAATGGCCGTGATCTGGCCGATCATGTTGGGCACATTGGCATGCAGGCAGGCAATGCGGCTTGCGGCGCGCGCCTTGCCCATGCTGCAGGCGGGGTAGTTGACGCTGTGCGCGATGTTGCCGTTTTCCAGGTAATCCTTGAGCTCGCTGATGGCCATGTCGGCGCAGTTGGCCTCGGCCTCGCCGGTGCCGGCGCCCGAGTGCGTGGTGATAAACGTGTTGGGCATCTTGACGGTCTTGGGTGTGGCAAAGTCGCAGCTAAACCAGCTGAGCTTGCCCGCGCGCAGGGCGGTATCGACGGCGTCTTCGTCGATGATGGTCTCGCGAGCGTAGTTGATGAGCACGGCGCCCGGTGCCAGCAGGTTAATCTGCTCGGTGCTGATCATGCCGATGGTGTCTGCCTTGCTGGGCACGTGGACAGTGAGGTAGTCGCAGCCGCGGCAGAGGTCCTCGAGCGTGCCCACGCGCTGCACCTCGCGGCTCAGCACCCACGCGTGCTCGACGGAAATGAACGGATCGTAGCCGTAAACGTCCATGCCCAGGTCGACACAGGCGTTGGCGACCTTGGAGCCTACGTTGCCCAGGCCGATGACGCCGATGCGCTTGCCCTTGAGCTCGCGGCCCACAAAGGCCTTCTTGGCTTTTTCGGCATCGACCTGAATCTCGGGGTCGTCGGCGTTGTCACGCACCCAGTTCATCGATTGTACCACGCCGCGGCTCGAGAGCACCAGCATGCCCAGGACGAGCTCCTTGACGGCGTTGCTGTTGGCGCCGGGGGAGTTAAAGACGACGACGCCCTTCTTGGCGTACTCCTCGACGGGGATGTTGTTGACGCCGGCGCCGCAGCGGGCGATGGCGCGGATGCCCTCGGGCAGCTCGTAGCCGTGCAGGTCAGTCGAGCGCATCAGGATGGCGTCGGCCTCCTCGGCGGTGCTCACAAATTCGTAGCCCTCGCCAAACTCGACTTTGCCGTCCTTGGTGATGTCGTCGATGGTCTTAATCTTGCGCATGAAAAACTCCTTAGCAGGTTTGGTTTAAACAGGTGGTTTGAAGTGGCTGGTCGGCCCGCGCGTTGCGGGCTAGTTAGATCGCGGGCTCAAACTACGCTGCGTTTCGAAGTCCTTCATGTACGAGGCCAGTGCCTGCACGTCTTCCATGGTTACGGCGTTGTAGACGCTGGCGCGCATGCCGCCTACCAGACGATGGCCCTTGACGTTTTGAATCTGGTGCTCGGCCGCGCCTGCGACAAAGGCCGCGTCGAGTTCGGCGTCGCCGGTGCGGAAGGTGACGTTGGCGATGGAGCGGCTGTCGGCCTGCGTGGTGCCATGGAACAGCACACTGTGCTCGAGCAGGTCATAGAGCAGGTTGGCCTTGGCCCAGTTGCGCTCGGCCATGGCGGCAAGTCCGCCGGTCTCCTCGACCCACCGGAACACCTTGCCGCACACGTAGATGCCAAAGGTGTTGGGCGTGTTGAGCATGGAGCCCTTGGCGGCCTGGGTCTTAAGGTCCATGTACTGCGGCGCCCGCGCAAAGGCGGGGCCGTCGGCGATGAGGTCGTCGCGCACGATAACCACGGTCACGCCCGCGGCGCCGGCGTTTTTCTGCGCGCCGGCGTAGATGAGCCCGTAGCGCTCAACATCGAGCGGCTGCGACAGAAAGCAGCTCGAGACATCTGCGACCAGCGGTACGTCGCCGCAAGCGGGCAGCTCGTGGTACATGGTGCCAAAGATGGTGTTGTTCTGGCAGATGTAAACGTAGTCGAGCCCGTCGCTCGCGGCCTCGGCGGCAATGCGCGCGTTGATGTCGGCCATGTCGGGGATGCGGTCGAAGTTGGTGTCCTCGGAGCTCGCGAGCAGCACGGCCTCGCCGTACTTGGCGGCCTCCTTGTATGCCTTGTTGGCAAAGTTGCCGGTCACGATGTAGCCGGCGCGGCCGCGGCGCATGAGGTTCATGGGGATGCCCGCAAACTGCAGCGTGGCGCCGCCCTGCAAAAACAGGACACGGTAGTTGTCGGGGATGCTCAGCAGGCGACGCAGGGTTGCCTCGGCGTCGTCGATGATCTGCTGGTACATGCTAGATCGATGGCTCATCTCGAGCACGGACATGCCGCAACCGCGGTAGTCCATCATCTCGTCGGCGATCTCGGCGAGCACGCTTGTGGGCAGCGCTGCCGGGCCAGCTGAGAAGTTGTGCACACGTGCCATCTTCTAGTTCCCCCTTGTAGTCGTTTGGACGTTCGGGTTACTTTAGCACAGTGGAGCGCCAGGCGCGACCGCATCACGGTAAAACTCGAGTGCGTCGCTATGATTTACAGGGTTGTTACATGGGGGGAGGGTTTATCTGGAGGCTCGCATCCGATCTGCCTCTGCCTTTACCTGTTTCCAAGGGCGCACGCGGCCGTTGGTGAGGTCATCGTAACCATGAGCGATGGTACGTTGAATGTGATCTTCGCGTTCCTGAATGGTAGTTAGCGCGCGTCTGATTAGAAATAGGCTTTACGGCAGGCATATGAAGCTCCTTACATAGAATCATATGTATAACTCTATGTTGAGTGTAGCGGAGGGTGGCGTTGGGCGTGTGCGTGCCTGCATTCGTAAGCGCGGTTGTCTGGCAAGTGTGATTTGGGGCGACCTCGTTAAAGTTTCTAAGCTGCGAAAATGACCGTTAACCGGATTAAATTTTGTTGCTCAACATTTGACACTCTGGGCGTGGTAACTTTTTTACCAACAGGTATGATTATTGTCATGTGCGCCGCGCCTGCCTGCCGGGTTGCGGCGCACTTGTGACAGCCTTTGACACCCTTGGAGCGTGCACTGTGGATGTAACCACAAAAAGCGTTCGGGGGGGGGGTGCTCACCCGCGAGCAATTCCTCCCGCATGAGATGCGCATCGTCGCTGCCCTTCGCATGCAGGGCGCAAGCGACGAGCAGGTCATTGTACGCGTAAAGAGCGAGAACCTCTTTCAATATCCCACGGAGCGCATGGTCGCCAACCGCGCTACCGTGTGCCTTCGCCGCCTTGACGCCATGGTGCCCACGGACGCCGTATGCGCCGCGCGCGGCATCGACCCCAAAACCGCCGTCGAGGCTGCGTCATCCCTAACCAGGCTCATGGCATCCGGCACTCCCACGCAGGCGGACCAGGCCATCTTCTACAGCATGATCTGCCGCTACGATATCGTGCGCGAGCTCGTGCTCGTCGAGGTAGGGGAGCGCCTACAAAACTTCGATTATGCCTTTACGGCGGTTGACCTCAACGCCTTTATGACACGCTTTACCACGGAGTATCCGGACGTGGCCCGCTGGACTGAGGCCACGGTCAAGCGCATTAAGGGCTCGCTCCGCCAGACGCTCCGCCATGCCGGCCTTATCGGCGAGGGCCAGGGCCCGGAGTCCGAGCGCCTGTCACCACTCTTCCTCGATTCTGATGTCGAGCGAGCCTTGGTTCAGCTGGGCGAGCAGTCGCTTATCGCGGCCCTTACCGGCAGGGCGGTGATGTAGCGTGGCTCCCGTCAAAAGCGCCGTCGACCCTGTCATCACCCCGGCGACCGATCTCACCACCAATATCGGCATCCATTCCCGCAAGAGCGTCGTGGCGGCGCATGCCCGCTCCGAGCGTGCCTGTCAGGAATTTGAGCGCCGTGCGCAGCTTCTGCGCGAGTGCCTGTGCAGCGAGGACTTTTTGGCCAACAAGGGCATAGGCAATGAGATCGGCTTCCACACCTTTTGCTATGACCCCGCGCTGGAGTTTGAGGCGCGTGCATTATTTGACACCCTTTCACGCGATGCCGAGGCCGACAAGCTTCCGTGCACGCTCAAGGTCGTGAACCTTTACGACGCCGTGCTGGCAATTCTCGAAAAGCGCCGTGTCCTTAAGGCCATCCCACGCCAAGAGGAGCGCCGCGGTACCCAGCGCGTGCTCGAGGACGTGGCCAAGTTCGCCTCGCCCGAGAAAGTCGCCGCGTACATCCTTGAGCAGACCGAGCCGCACGCGCCTGGGGACGTCGTTCTCCTCACCGGCGCGGGCGAGGTCTTCCCATTCTTTCGCATGCACACGCTTCTCCACTGCATGCTTGCGGATTTTGATGAGGTGCCTGTGGTCGCCGCCTATCCGGGCAGTTTCAACGGCTCTTCTTTCCAGCTCTTTAACCGTCTGCCGGCCGACAACTACTACCGCGCCATCGATATCTCGTAAGCACGGCTCCCCGCAGACAAGTCCCTGCCGCCGGTAACAACCCTTTGCCATAACGTTCCCAAACCCAAAGGAGCACCCATGGACAACACGATCATTCGCGACCTCTTTGCAAAAGACATCAACCGCTCCATCAACGGCGTGGTCAAGGTCCAGGATTCAAAAGATGGGTCCATCCGCCAGGAGCTTGACGAGTACGTGGTGACGCGCGAGTTGCAGAGGCATTTTGCCACGTTCTTCAAGGCCTACGGCGATGCCATCGATGTGCGCACCGACAAGATCGGCGTGTGGATCAGTGGTTTCTTCGGTTCCGGTAAATCGCACTTCCTCAAGATGCTGAGCTACCTGCTCGAGAATCGCCAGATCGGCGGCAAGAGCGCCATCCGCTACTTTGATGGCAAGATCGTCGACCCCATGGTCGAGGCTGCCATGGAGCGCGCCTGCTCGGTGTCCACGCAGGCCATCCTCTTTAACATCGATAGCAAGGCGGGCCAGTGGAAGCAGGGCGATACGGCTCCCACGGCGCTGCTTCGCGGCTTTGAGCGCATGTTCTACGAGGCGCGCGGCTTCTACGGCGAGGACCTAAAGCTTGCAAAGCTCGAGGACCACATCGATTCCCTGGGCAAGACCCAGGAGTTCCGCGAGGCCTTTGAGCGCGTCAACGGCGAGTCCTGGCTCCAGACCCGCGACACCTACAGCTACTTTGAGGACGACGTAGTCGAGGTGCTGCAGAGCGTGCTCGGCATGAGCGAAAAGGCCGCATGGAACTGGCTTGAGGGTTCTGAGGACGAGGTTTTGGCCCCCGATGTCTTTGCCAAAAAGGTCAAGGACTACGTAGGCGCTCAGGCAGCGGCCCACGGCGGCAACTACCGTTTGCTCTTTATGGTCGACGAGGTGGGTCAGTTTATTACAAACGACCGGGATCCAAGCCTTATGTTGAGTCTTCAGACCATCGTCGAGGAGCTGGGTGCCGCCTGCGGTGGCCGCGTGTGGGTGATGGTCACGAGCCAGGAGGCCATCGACAACCTGAGCCTGCCCGTGGGCAACGACTTTTCAAAGATCCAAGGCCGCTTCAATACCCGCCTTTCGCTCTCCAGCTCCAGCGTGGACGAGGTTATCCAGCGCCGTGTGCTCGAGAAGACCGCGCCGGCGGCCGATATGCTTGCACAGGTCTACGAGCAAGACGCCGCCGTCCTCAAAAACAACTTTACCTTTGAGGGTGGCTCGCGCTCCGACCTTGCCGGCTTCGCCAACTCCAAGGATTTTGTGGCCAGCTACCCGTTTGTGGGCTACCAGTTTAAGCTTCTGCCCGACGTGATGACCGAGGTACGCAAGCACGGTGTTAAGGCCAAGCACATGTCCACGGGCGAGCGCTCCATGCTGAGCGCGTTTCAGGAGAGCGCTCAGGCCATCCAGCATGACCAGACTGGTGCACTCGTGCCGTTCTGGCGCTTCTTCGACACAATCTCCAAGGATTTGGAGCACGGCATCATTCAGGTCGTCGTCTGTGCGGAGCGCGCGGCTGAAAACGCAGAGGGTCTTGAGAGCTACGATGTCCGGGTGCTTAAGCTCCTGTACTTGATCCGCTACATCGGCTACGTCAAGGCCACGGTCGAGAACATCTCCATCCTTATGATCGATAGCCTGGACGTGGACAAGCGCGCCCTTAAGGACCGCGTCAAGGAATCTCTCGCCCGCTTGGAGCGCGAGAGCTACGTGGCACGCCAGGGCGATACCTATAGCTTCCTCACCGACGAAGAGCAGGAGATAGCGCAGGAGATCGCACGCACCCCGATCGACAACGCGAAGGTGATTGAGTACATCAAGAAGCGCCTGTTCGAAAGCATCTACACTGCGCGCAAACTCAACCGCGGGGCCAACGACTTTCCGTTTGACCGCTATGTGGATGGCTCAATCCACGGTACCAGCATGGGCGGCATGGAACTCTCCGTGGTGACCATGGCCAGCGATCTGGGCCGTTCGGACGATGCCGAGCTGGCATTGAAATCCGTGGATAAGGCCATCGTGGCCTTGAGCGACGAGGTGGATTATTGGGCCCCACTCGTCAACGCCGCTAAGATTCGCATGTACGCCCAGACGCGCAATCTGCAGGAGTTACCGCCGAGTACCCGCCAGATTGTCGAGGCCAAAATGCGCGAGAAGGACTTTAACGAGAAAGAGGCTGACGCCCTTTTGGCTGAGGCAGTGCTCCATGCACGATGCGCCGTCAACGGGCGCATGATTGAGGTCCGTGCTGCCAAACCCGCTCAGGTCTTTGAGCAGGTGCTGGCGCAGCTGTGCGATGTGGTCTTTGAAAAGGCCGACTATATCGGCGCGCCGGTCACGAGCGATTCCGATATCCGCTCCACTCTGGCGGGCAACGTTCAAGCGGGGCTCGCTGGCATGGACGCGGGCAACACGCGTGCGCTCAAGGAGGTCGAGGACTACCTCAAAGTTCAGCACCAGCGCCACCTGGATACCGCTATGGGCGATATCCAGCGCCAGTACCAGCAAAGGCCCTTTGGCTGGCGCGAGGTCGACATCGCAAATGTGGTGGCGCAGCTTGTGGTAGAGCAGCGCGCGCAGGTGCTGTTTGGCGGTCAGACGGTTCAAGCTAACGACAGCCGCATGGTGGCACTCCTTCGCAAGGATGCCGATAAGGCCCAGGTGCGCTTGCGCATGCGCATGAGCGACCGGTTGCTGCGCGCCACGGGCGAACTCATGTGTGACCTGTTTGATCTCAAGACCGTGCCCTCCAACGAGGATAGGCTCGTGGTCGAGCTCAAGGAGCGCCTTGAGGACTTGCGCGAGTCGTGCCTCGCCATAGCACGCGACTACTATACGGGTATCAAACCGCTCTATCCGTATCCTGGCGAGAGCGAGTGTGAGAAGATGCGCTCGGAGGTGGCCGACGTCCTTAAGGACCAGAACGAGTCCGAGGCGTTCTTGACCACGTTTACCAAGCACGAGGACCGTTTGCTCGATGCCAAGGACGATTTTGACAAGGTGGTTGAGTTCTTCGAGTCCAACCAACGAACGGCATTTGACCACGCCAAGGATTTCTTGAGCCGCACCGAGGGTATCGAGTATGCCTCCGATGACATTCCCAGCGCGGTGGAGAACGTGGCAAAGGTGCGCGAGATCCTCAAAGATCCCAAGCCCTACGGCCGCATTAAAGACCTTCAACCGCTTATGGATCCCGTCGAGGACGACATTAAAAAGCTGCTGGGCATCCGCCGCAATGAGTTTTTGCATCGCATCGAGAGCGATCTGCAAGACTTGCAGGCACAAGCAGAGAGCCAAAAGGGCTTTGTCAAACAAGCCAAGGATGCCATAGCAGACGCCGGCACCAAATACGAGTCGTTCAAAAACCGTGTCCACAGCGCTCAAAGCCTCAACGAGCTGAGCGTTGCCGCGACTAACTGGGGCAATTGGCTCAGCGCAGCAACCAACGGGATGTACGACGCTGTGGATGCGGCCCGCATGCGTATGGACAACGAGCGCCGCACCACCGAGGTCACGAGTACGGGTGAGGTGGTCAAGAAAATCTCCAACAAGGGCGTTGCGTCGTCAGCGCCCACGCCTGCGCCCGTGCCCCAGCGCAAGATCAAGACCGTGCGCCGAGCCGATCTGGTCAAGCCGAGTCGTCTCTTGTCCACAGAGGACGTGGAGCGCTATGTGGACGACTTGCGCTCCCGCCTTATGCAAGCACTCGCTGCAAACGACGAGATTCGTATCAACTAGCCCGCAGAGCCACTGGCGCCAAAGCGCGCACCGGTGGCTTATGGCGTTTAGAAAGGCTCATCAACCATGAACGATTCTGCTCTTAAGAGCTTCTGCACTTGGGCCCGCACGGAGCTCATCAAAGGCGTGGAGGCGCAGATGGTGCGCTACGGCATCACCGAACCTGCACCTGCGCCCGCTGGGTCCGAGACCGTCAACGGCCTGCCCCTAAGTCCGGCTGAGGTCGAGCAACGCGATGAACTGCTGCACATGCAGGCAGAGGTGGGTCACGAGGCGCTCCGCGATCGTGCGGCATACACCTGGTTTAACCGCATCGTGGCCATTCGCTTTATGGATGCACGCGGATGGCTCCCCAGTCGCATGCGCATGCTGAGTTGTGCGGACAGTAGCCATGGCAGCGAGGCCGTGGAGAACGCACTGGACGTGGAGATTGCGGCGGCCGATGTCGATCGCATAGCCGAACTCAAGATGGCGGGCTTGGATGAACCGCTGTGGCGTTACCTGTTTGTGGCTCAGTGCGAGGAGCTTGCCGATTGCCTGCCAGGCGTCTTTGAACGCGTGGGCGGAGCCATGGAACTGCTGCTGCCCCAGGGCCTCATGATGTCCGATGGCGTGGTGGGCAAGCTCAACGCCGTCCTCGCTGACGAGGACTGGCGCGAGGGCGTGACCGTTCTGGGTTGGATGTATCAGTACTACAACGCTGACGTTAAAGACGAGTTCTTCAAGTCCAAGCGCAAGGCAGCGGCGGAGGACATCGCGCCCGCCACGCAGCTCTTCACCCCCGAGTGGATCGTGCGCTATATGGTCGAGAACTCGCTCGGCCGTCTGTGGATGCTCAACAATCCGGGGAGTTCGCTACGCGAGCGCATGGAGTATTACATCGAGCCCGATGCTGAGCACGAGGACTTCATCCGCATTTCGAGTCCCGAGGAGATAACCCTCTGCGACCCCGCATGCGGCTCGGGCCATATCTTGGTCTATGCGTTTGAGCTGCTCTTCCATATGTACGAGGAGCGCGGCTATCGTGAGCGCGAGATTCCCGAGCTCATTCTTACTAAAAACCTTGCAGGTATGGAAATCGATTCCCGCGCGGCACAGATCGCGGAGCTGGCGCTTGCCATGTGCGCCCGCGAGCACGACCGTCGCTTCTTTAGGCGTGGCGTTCGCGCCGACGTTACCGTGCTCTCAAGCATCCCGCTAGGGGAGGACGAGCTGCCGGGTAACAAGAAGCTCGCCGAGGAGCTGAGTCATTTGGGCGAGATCGGTTCGCTGCTCAATCCCTCAGAGGACGAGATCGACGAGCTCAAGGCTGCCGCCGCGAGTTGTTCCGATGACCTTTTTGCCGCTACGGCCAAAACTAAGCTCGAAAGCGCTGCCGCCATCTGCGAGAAGCTGTCCCGTCGTTTTATCTGCACCGTTGCGAATCCTCCGTATATGGGCAGCAGCAGCTTTAACCCCTTCATGTCCAAGTGGGTCAAGAAGAACTACCCCGACGTGAAGAGCGACCTGTTCTCCAGCTTTGTCGTTCGCATGTTCAATCTCGCCAAGGACCACGGCGAGTGCGGCGTCATGTCGCCTTTCGTCTGGATGTTCATCGGAAGCTATGAGAAGCTCCGCAACGAGATTATCGACAACAGAACGCTGACCTCTCTCATCCAGCTTGAGTACTCGGGCTTCGCTGGCGCGACCGTGCCCATCTGTACCTACACGTTCCACAATTCGTTCGTCAAGGGCTACAAGGGCGGCTATGTGCGCCTTTCGGACTTCGTTGGTGCTGCTGTCCAGGCCCCGAAGGCCCTCGAGGCGATCCGAAACCCCGACTGCGGCTGGTTCTATCGCCGCGACGCCGACACCTTCAAGCAAATCCCCGGCACCCCCATAGCCTACTGGGCCAGTGACGCTCTTCTGGATGCGTTTGGAAACGCAAAACAGCTCAGTGAGTATGGCAAGCCGCGCCAAGGGCTTGCTACTGGCGAGAACGCTCGTTTCGTTCGCGAGTGGTGGGAAGTCGATGATTGCAAGAGCGTCTATTCCTGTGGATCTATTCAAGAGTCGATTGAAAACGCTTGCAAATGGTTCCCCTACAACAAGGGAGGCGATTTTCGTAAATGGTACGGTAATAATGAATGCGTTATCAATTGGGAGAGCAATGGCCACCTAGTTCGAGAGTTCGCGGGTTCGGTGATTCGAAATCCCGACTGTTTTTTTATGCCTTCGATTACATGGTCAAAAATCTCGAGCGGGTCTATTGCGTTTCGTTTTAAGCCTGCTGGGCATATCTTTGATGTGGCGGGCACGAGCGTTTTTAGCGACGAGGAGTCACTCAAGTATCTCCAGGGAGCTTGTAACAGCTCCGTGATTATGCGTGTCGCAAGCATGCTCTCGCCGACGCTTAATTTCGAGGTAGGCCAAATCGCAACCTACCCGATCATTCAGAACGAGGAACAGGAGCCGTTGGTCAACGACATGGTCGACTCGTGCCGCGAACTATCAAAAACCGATTGGGATTCGTTTGAAACCTCTTGGGATTTCAAACATAACCCTTTGGTGTAGGTGCTGGTTATGGACAAAGCCTGTATATCTTCATTTCATATGTCTCTGCATGAATCTAGCTATTGGACTCCGGATGAGATTTCTTCTATTTGGGATTTCTTTGTGACTAAATCTGTAGCTAACTCTGCCTCTCAAAGAAGAACCGCCTCTGATTATGGATTGAAACAATTGCCATTCGATACTCTTCTTGAGTATGAAGGGGTGCCTTCCGGGAAGCGTGAATTACTTATGGCTGATAATCTTGGAGATGTGATTGAGGAATATGGATTTAAAACAACTGTAAATCAAAAGTCGGCTGATGGAGTTAAACAAGAGATTGAAGCTCCGATTGATATCGTTAGTCCGAGGGTCCTCTGTATTCAACCTTATACAATCTCTGGTCGCAAGGGTCCCGAACCTAAAGACTCAGGTAAAGGAATGACTTTACTAACTCATATCCGCAATTCACTTGCACATGGGTGTACGTATTACTTCCCTAATGGAATGATGCTTCTCGAGGATAAAGCTGGTGGTTCAAGTGGAAAAACGACTGCCATGATGCTTCTGCCTCAAAAGGCGTTTACCGACTGGATAAAGGCGATTGATATTGACGCTCGTTTTTATTTTAAGGACGCTGGCAGAGGCGAATTTGAAAAGCTCATTCATAGAAAGAGCAACAAACACTAGGGAATTAATAAACGACGCGCTTTAATCCGTAAAGAATTTAAATCTGTTAATTGTTTAGCTGGCTAGTGCAAATTTTAAATTTGCATAGCCGCACTTTTCAACAAAGAAAGGGCGGTCTGTCATGGCCACTTTACTTCAAGATAAATACGAGGCTCGCAAGGCCGAGGTCAATGCTCGCTTTGAGCAGCTTCGCGCTAACGAGGAGGAGCTCAACCGAATCTTTGCCAAGATCTACAACATGGAGGGCGAGGTGCCCATCGAGGTCGAGGATAAGTACGTATCGGTGGCGCGCATCTTTGATACCGCTGACGAGATCCCCGAGAGCTACAAGGGCAACAAGTACGTGCGCACCAAGCGCGACGAGATCACCTCGCTCATTAGCTATGCCGTGGGCTGCATATTTGGCCGCTATTCGCTGGACGTGGACGGTCTGGTTCTGGCCGACCAGGGTGCCACGGTCTCTAACTATCTGGCCAAGATGCCCGATCCCGAGAACGTGACCTTTATGCCCGATGGCGACAACGTACTGCCCATTACCGATGACGAGTACTTTGACGACGACATCGTGCGCTACTTTATCGACTTTGTGCGCACCGTGTACGGCGAGGAGACGCTCGAGCAGAACCTGGCCTTTATCGCCGAGGCGCTCGGCGGCAAGGGCACCTCGCGTGAGGTCATTCGCACCTACTTTTTGAAGGACTTTTTTAAGGACCACTGCCAGACCTATAAGAAGCGCCCTATTTATTGGCTGTTCGATTCGGGCAAGAAGGGCGGCTTCAAGTGCCTTGTTTACATGCATCGCTACCAGCCTGACCTGTTGGCTCGCATCCGCACCGACTATGTGCATGAGCAGCAGGAGCGCTACCGTGCCCAGATCGGGTATGCCAACGATGCCCTTGTCAGTGCCGAGCGCGGCGAGCGCGTGCGCTTGGATAAGCGCATCAAAAAGCTCAACGACCAGCTCAAAGAGACCATTGCCTACGAGGAGAAACTGCACCACTTGGCAGACCAGATGATTAAGATCGACCTGGATGACGGCGTCAAGGTCAACTACGCCAAGTTTCAGGATGTGCTGGCGAAGATTAAGTAACTGCAGATACGGTAAGGATATTCATGCCCAAGATCGATGTAGAAGAACAGCTCAAGCTGCGATTTTTGCAGCCGTTGTCCTCATGCGCGCCGCGCCGTGTTGTGGTTTGGCACGATGCGGACGGCGAGTTTGCTCCTGAGTTTGAGCGATTGGCTGTTGAGGGTTTCGACGGCGTGGGGGCCGATGCCGGCGTAATGCCTGCTCACAGTGACTTTGAGCGCCCGGTGCGCTTTGTTGAGGTCTGCGAGGGTCGCATGTTTGCCGTCAAGAAGCTCGTCAACCGCGATGACCTTGTGAGCGATATCTTGCTGTATCGCCGTTGCCCGCGCGGCAGGCTTGAGGGTGATTGGCTTGCCGATGTTGAGCTGTATGCCGATCAGTTCCAGGCTGACTATCTTTCGCTTTTGGCCGATCAGCTAGGCATCGAGAATATCGACGCCGTGCGCGAGAGCCTGCGCGAGCACAAGACGTTCTTTGATGCCAAGACCCGCTGCGCTAAGTTTGCCGCGTGTGTTCCACATGCCTCGAGCGCATCCGATATCGAACTCGGCATCCTTACGGTGATTTTTGGCGGTAAAGAGCTTGGTGACGCGCGCCCCGCGTTTGTGCTGCGTGGCTGTATGACCATGCTGCTGCACGAGGGTCCCGAGGCGCTGGCCGAGTTGGTGGACAAGTACTGCGTGCGTGATGTGCTCTCTGCCTTCATCGTGCGTTGCTATGGGTTTGATGGGCCGCTTTACGAGCGTGACTCATTGCTTATGCTTGCATCCCATGTGCTCCTTACGGCGGCATCCACCGCGCTTCCCGAGGAAGCGCTCAAGGGGCTTGAGAGCCATGTGGCTCCCGCCTACGGGCCCTATTGCCTTGAGGCGGTGCGTACGTGGGACCAGACCGCCGATACCCAGGCATCGAGCGAGGACCTATTTGAGATTGGCCGTTTGGTTGAGGACGCCCGCGGACTCTTTGCACGGTTCGAGACCTTGCCGATCGATGTGCTGACCTCGCTTGATGTGTTTCCGTGCGTCAATGAGGCTGTGCTCTCGCAGCTGTTCTGCTCGTTTGCGCAAGGTGCAGACCGTGTTGAGGATGCGCGTGCCTTTGTGGCGCGTCGCTGCGACCTAAGCTGGTACCGTCGTGTCGAGAGCTACTTTGACCTGCTTGTCGCTGTGGCCGATATGTGCGCGTTTAGGCAGACGCACGCGGGCGGGTTCCATCTGGCGCAGTCCCAGCAGGTGTGGGATGCCTATTCGTCCGATTGGTATGCCATGGACGCTGCCTATCGCCATATGTGCACCGCGTATCTGCGGGCACGCTCCGTCGAGTGCGATGTGCTCGAGGAACCTGCCCGCGCCGTGGCGGACTGGGCGGAGAATCTCTACAGCAACTGGTTCTTGGCGGATGCCAATGCCTGCTGGGCGGCTGCTGCGCAAGGGGAGTGGGCCGATTGCGGCTACATCGATGGTCCCGCACGACAGGATGAGTTTTACTGGCATGTGCTGCCCGCCTTTGTGGGTTCTGCCAAAACAACGGTCGTTATCGTGAGCGATGCGCTGCGCTATGAGGTTGCCCGCGACGTTGCGGCGCTGCTCGAGCGCGAACGCGGCGGCAACGTCAAGGTTTCTAGCATGCAGGCGGTCTTTCCCTCCATTACCGAGGTGGGCATGCCCGCGCTGCTGCCGCACCAGGTGCTTGAGCTTGCAGAGGATGGCGCGTTTGTGTTGGCTGACGGCATGCCCACTGCGACGACTCCGCAGCGCGAGGCCGTACTTACCCACGTTGAGCCCACGGCCCGCGCTTTGCGCTCGAGCACATACCTCAACATGGCGGGAACCGAGCGCAAAGCGCTGCTCAAAGACTCCAGGCTCGTTTATCTCTACCACAACAAGATCGATGCCACGGGCGAGAAGGCAGCTACGCAGGATGACGTTTTCGATGCCTGCGCGGACACCGTGGAGGAACTTGCCGCGTTGGCGCGCCGCGTGTGCACCGACGCCCCGGGCGCGCGTGTTGTTATGACGGCGGATCACGGCTTCATCTACACGCGTCGTGAGCTCAACGAGTGCCAGATGCTCGGCAAGCCAGATCTTCCCTTCCTTGACGCTCCTGTCATGCACGGCAAGCGTCATCTGGTGGTGCCCAACGAGGCCGTGGCCAAGCTTTCGGAAGAGGCATGTGAGGTGTTTGTTAATGTTAACATGGGACGTTTGGGCGCCGGTTTTGAGGGGTTTGCCCCGCGCGAGAACGTGCACTTCAAGCGTCCCGGCGGCACTAACAACTACGTCCACGGCGGCATGAGCCTGCAGGAGCTCTGCGTGCCCGTTATCGGTTTTTGGCGTGCGCGCTCAGGTTCCAAGGACTTTGTCGACACGCGCGCGGCGACGCTGCGCGTACTAAGTGAGGGACGCCGAGTGACCAACTCGCTCTTCTCAGTCAACTTGATCCAGGAAGAACCTGCCCAAGGTAAGGTCTTGCCGTGCGAGTACGAGCTGGTGTTTACCGATGCAAGTGGCAACGAGGTGAGCGATACGGTCAAGGCGCATGCCAACAAGATTTCTGTTAACTCGCAGGAGCGCGTGGTGCATGCCAAGTTTGCGTTGCATGCAGCGGATGGATTCTCGGCCAAGGGTCCGTACTATCTGGTCTGCCGCGAGCGCGAGACGGGCAAGATCGTTTGGCGCGAGACGTATACCATCGCTGTTTCGTTTGCCCCTGTTGCTGACTTTGGTTTTTAGGAGTGTGCCCTATGTTTGATAGCCATGACGACGATTTGTGGGAAGTTCCCTCGATTGATGTGGATGTGCCCGAGCAGGCTGCGGTGCCTGCAGGGGTGGCCGTGCCTGCTGCGGAGGCTGAGGCCGCCGCGCCCGTTGAGGACGAGTCCTCGACCGATGGCTATGACCAGGCTGTGGCCGAGGCCCCCGAGGACGACGGCTACGACATGGATGGGCTGGATGGCAAACTGCTCGAGCATTTTGCCGGCAAGATCGTGCGCAAGGACCTGACGGCCCTTATGAAGCGCGGCGCAAACGTGCCCACCTTTGTACTGGAGTATCTGCTGGGCATGTACTGCTCAACTGACGACGAGGATGCCGTGGCAGAGGGTTTGGAGCGCATTCGCAGGATCCTCACCGATAACTATGTGCGCCCCGACGAGTCCGAGCGCATTAAGTCCAAGATCCGCGAACTGGGCCGCTTTACCATCATCGATAAGGTGACGGCCAAGCTCGACGAGTACAAAGATATCTACGTGGCGTCGTTTGCCAATCTGACCATCGAGCCGTTTGTGATGCCGGCCGAGTACGTGCGCGACTATTCCAAAATTCTGCAAGGTGGTATTTGGTGCATTATGAGCATCGAGTATCGTCATCCCTTGGATGAGGAAGACGAGTTTGGCATGGAGGTCTTTGGCGACGATGCACCGCGCCGCTCCAAGGCCAAGCGCAAAAAGCGCGGACCCGAGGACTCTCCGTTTAGCGTGGCGTCGCTCACGCCCATCCAGATGCCCAATCTGGACCTGGATGCCATGGTCGACGAGCGCCAGTACTTTACGCGCGACGAGTGGCTCAACATGCTGCTGCGCTCCGCTGGCTATGAGCCCAGCGAGCTTTCCGAGAAAGAGCGCCTGCACTTTATCGAGCGTATGGTGCCGCTCATCGAGCGCAACTACAACCTGTGCGAGCTGGGTCCCCGCGGTACCGGTAAGAGCCATATCTATAAAGAGGTCTCGCCCTACGCCATTTTGCTTTCGGGCGGCCAGACCACCACGGCCAACCTGTTCGGACGTATGAACTCCATGCGCGCCGATCGCGTGGGCTTGGTGGGCCACTGGGACTGCGTGACGTTCGACGAGGTCGCCGGCATGCGCTTTAAGGACACCAACGCCGTGCAGATCATGAAGGACTACATGGCGAGCGGCAGCTATGCGCGCGGCCGCGACCAGATCAACGCCGATGCCTCCATGGTCTTTGAGGGCAACATCAACGACACTGTGCAAAACGTCCTTAAGACCACACACCTGTTTGATCCGTTCCCGCCGGAGTTTAACAACGATTCGGCCTTCTTCGACCGTATCCACTATTACCTGCCGGGCTGGGAGATTCCCAAGATGCGCTCGAGCCTGCTGACCGGGCATTACGGCCTGATCACCGACTGTCTGTCGGAGTTTTGCAAGGAGATGCGCCGCAAGGATTTTACGCACCATATCGACCGGTATTTCCGCTTTAACAGCGACTTTAACAAGCGCGACGAGATCGCCGTGCGCAAGACCTTTAGCGGCTTGGCCAAGTTGCTGTTCCCCGACGAGGCCATGGACAAGGACGACGTGCGCTGGCTGCTGGACTACGCTATCGAAGGCCGTCGCCGTGTAAAGGAGCAGCTCAAGATTATGGCGGGCGTCGAGTTTATCGACGTTAACCTGGGCTATATGGATGCCGACAAGCCGCAGGACGTGCACGTGGTGCGCGTGCCCGAGCAGAGCGAGGACACCCTGATTCCCGACGGGCCGCTACTGTCCGGCCACGTGTTTGGCGTGGGCAGGTCGCAGGGCGGCGAGGTTGCCGTGTACAAGCTGGAGAACAAGGCCGTTGCCGGCGAGTGCAAGTTTAAGCACGAGGGCGTGGCCTTTAACAAGCCGGTGCGCGATACGCTGGAGGCCGCGTTCGACAACTTTGTGAACCTGGCGAACCGCGTGGCGCCGGGCATGCACATTGGCTCCAAGGATTATTTGCTGTTCTACAACGACCTGCAGAGCAAGGGCCTGTCCGAAGAAGTTTCGCTCGCCGAGTTTGTGGGCCTGTGTTCCGCGGCGTGCAACCGCCCGGTGATGCCCGCGCTGGCGATTCCGGGCATCTTGCGCATGTCGGGCTCTATGGACGAGATCCGCGGGCTCGAGGACATTATGCGCGTGGCCAAAAACGCCGGCGCAAAGCGCGTGATTTTGCCGCTGAGCGCTATTGCGGGTTTGCAGAGCGTGTCGTCCGAGATCATTTCGGGCCTGAGCCCGGTGTTCTACATGGATGGCGACCCGGTCGACGCCGCGAAGAAGGCTCTGGATCTGTAGGAGTGCGGCGAGCGGGCTTGCGTACGCGTGGGCCCGCGGGCGTGTTGGCGTGTTCGGGTAAGGAGGCCTTGCCATGGCGGACGAGCGTTGCGTTGGCGAGTTGCTCGACGAGCTGTTTGGCTTTGAATCGGTAGCCAAGCGCCAGACGGCGCTTGAGCAGTACGATCGCGGGGAGTTGGTGCGCAAGGCGCGCTCTCACGAGCTGCTGGGCGTGCTTAGGGGCGTCGAGGCTGCCGAGCACGCTGCGCGCGAGTCTGCCGTGCGGGCTGTTGACGGGTACGTGCGCCGCGTTGAGAGCGCTGCACTTGCACGCGCTCGCAAGCAGGCGGGTGTTGTGGGCTCGCTGCAGATGGAGCGCCGCTATGCTGCCTTTTTGCGCATGGAGGACAAGGCCGAGTTGCTGGCCCGTTTGGAGCAGACGCTTGCGTTTATCGAGGTAAAGTTACGTGTGAATACGGCGGCCAGGGTCCGTGCGGCGTATGATGCCGCGGGGGCTTTGGTGTTGCGGGGCGTGGCGCGCCTGAGTAACGTGCGCGTTGCGGATGCCGTGCCCCTGGATGCCGACCTGCTGTGCACGCAGCTGGAGCAACTTCGTTGTGCCGCCGACGCAACGGACCTTGCGGGCATGATCACAGCGACGTTTGAGTCCGAGCTGAGTGCGACTGGGTCGCAGCACGCTGATGGTTTTACGGGTGATTTGGCTGGCGATGTTGCTGGTGACGTGGCGCTGGAGCGTGAGCTTACTAACGTGCGCGGCGCTGCGCAGCGAGCGCGCTTGGCGGCGCAGGCGTATCGGGCCAAGCGCGCCGCCCGCGTTGCAGGGAGCACGGTGGAGCCTTCGGGGCTGCCGAAGCCTGCGTGCGTTGCGTGCGAGACGGCGTGCGATGCCGGAAAGCTTTCCGAGTTGCTCGCTCAGGTTAAGAAGTCGTTTGAGACCTACCGTCGTGTTGTTGCCGACGGCGGGTTGTTCTGTGCGTTTGGCTCTGGCTCACCGCATGGGATTTGCCGGGGCTCGAGCTATTTAGACTACGATTCACGGCTTGACGAAGACATGCTGGTGGGCGAGTACGATGGCGCTACAAGGCATGATGTTCGCCGTGAGGTTCCGATTCCCGAGCTTGTGGATGAGGCTTCGGCCGAGGGCGGCGACTCGCTCGAGGTTGCCGTGGCACGCATGCGCGAGTTCAATGGACGCCGTTATGATGGCGTGCTGGATGAGGACCCCGCGCGTCATGTGAACACGTTTTGGTATGGACTCAAAAAGCTCAGCCAGTATTGCGAGGCCGCCGTGCGTGTGGACGAGCGCGCTTGGGATTGCTTTATCGATAAGGTTCAGTTTGCCTACGATGAGCCCGTGGGGCGTTTGACCACACAGATGGACGACAAGCAGGTTGAGGCTTTTGTCGCTGCCGTGGATGCGCTCGGTGCTAGTGAGTAGGGGCTTGGCTCGATAGGAGGTTGCACCATGGAGATCGAAGTTGATGTGGACCAGCTGCGCGAGAGTCTGCTCGACCGTGCGGGGAGTGCGGCAGGCGTGGGCTTTCCGGCCGCCATGCTCGATGTAGTGGATATCGAGGACGAGGCCCCCCAAGAGCTGCTAGCCCGAGCCGAACGCGAAGGCTTCGACCTCCGCGACTTTGCCGTCGACGATGACTAGGGTAGCTAATTTGGGACGGGGCGTCTGCGCCCGCAGCTGCGCGAAAATGCACGATAAGCCGTCGCAATGGAGTCTACTGACCTCGCGACTGTTCTATTTTGACTGCACGCTGGCTAAGTGAGTAGGCTTTATTGGAAATCCTGAGCACACGACTAATATGCTTCAACAAACCCGCAGGTCACAGACTTGTGCTTTGGTGACGTGGCCGGCAATTCGGCAAAAGTCTACTCACTTAGTCTTGAGAGACGCTAATTGTCCGCAACGAGACCCCAGCCGGGGCGATTGATGCTCAAATGTAGCCAATTCGGGACGGCTGCCCTCTGGCCGCTACGACGCCAGGGTGGCAATGACGGCTTTGTCGCCGGCGTATATGAGGGTGCTGCCGTCGGGGATGATCGTTTGGCCGTCGCGCTTGAGCATCACGACGATAAACGGGTGCTTGCCCTGTGGCACGTCGCGCAGGCGCTGGCCGGCCAGGCGACCGTGGGCCGTTACGGTGACCTCGCGCAGCGTAACCTCGGCACGCTCTTCAAACGTCGGCGCGGCCATAACCAGAAGGTCGCCTTCTTCAATTACAGTATCACCGTTGGGCAGCACGGGGTGTGCGCCGTCGCGCAGCACCAGGACCACCAGCATGTCCGTCGCGCTGCCAATATCGGCGAGCGAGCGCCCCGCAAACGGATGCCCAGCGCCTATCTTGAGTTTGACGAACGACATACCGTCCTCGTCACGGTAATCGTTAAACGTACGGCGAACATCGCCTTCCGCGTCGATCATATCGAGCTTCTTTGCCACCGACGGTAGCAGCGAACCTTGCACCACTATGCTCGACACGGCAATCACAAAGACCAGGTCAAACAGGTCGTGACCGCCGGGAACACCGGCCACTACGGCAAAGAGACTAAAGACGACCGAAGCCGCGCCACGCAGGCCCGCCCAGCTTACGAGCGCGACCTGGCGAGGGTTCGTCTTAAAGGGCGCCAACAGCAAACCGACGGCGATGGGGCGGCTCACGAAGAGCATAAACGCCATGAGTGCCAGGCCCGGCAGCAGCATTTGCGGCAGGCGGGCGGGCGTCACGAGCAAGCCGAGCAAAAAGAAGATGGTCATTTCGGCCATCTCGGTGAGGGTATCGAAGAAGTGCGCCAGCTCGACCTTGCCGGTGATGTCACTCGCGCCTAGCACGATGCCGGCAAGGTACACGGCCAAAAAGCCGTTGCCGCCCAGGTAGCTCGGCAGCGCGTAGGCGACGATGGCCACGGCGAACAAGAAGATGGTCTGCGCGCCCTCGGCTGTTGCGTGTGCGCGCTCAATCAGACGGCTGGATGTCCAGCCGATGGCAAGGCCCAACCCCACGCCCAGGATGATCTGCTTGGTCAGCAGCACGGGAATGTCGATATTGCCGCCCGCCGCGAGGGTCGCGAGCACGGCGGTGAGCATGTAGGCGACGGGGTCGTTGGAGCCCGATTCGACCTCGAGCAGCGAGTCGGTGCCACCTCTCAGCGACAGGCTGTGCTCGCGCAGCACGCTAAAGACGCTGGCCGCGTCGGTGGATGCCACAACCGATCCCAGCAGCAAGCCGCCGATCCAGTCGAAGCCCAGTACAAAGTGTGCAAAGGCACCCGTGATGCCAGCGGTGATGACGACGCCGAGCGTGCTCAGCAGCACCGCGGGCACGGCGACGGGTTTGGCGCGGTCGATGTTGGTGTTAAAGCCGCCGTAGAACATGATGAACAGCAGCGCCGTGCTGCAGACGGTTTCGGTGAGCGCATAGTCGCTAAAGTCGATGCGCGCCGGGCCATTGACGCCCAGCAGCATGCCGAGCACGATAAAGATGAGCAGGGTGGGGAAGGGGAGCTTTTTGCCGACGGGTTTGATGGTCAGGCACAGAATAATGACGAGGCCGATAAAAAGAAGTATCTGGTTCATGGATAGTGTCCGCTCCTGGGTGGTTGGCGTGGCACGGCTAGTTGTCTGCGGTTATTTGTACCCAAAGGTGGTGGGTTTATGGGGCCGAGCCGCGGGCATTCGCATTTTCGACACGAGGCGGGGACGAGGGCGGCGCTGGTTGGGGCGTTGGTACTGGCGGTGTGGTGTTTTCGGGGCGTGCAGGCGACCGCCAGCGACCGTTGGCGGCTCGCGACACTTTCCAGCTTTATCGCAACGGAGTACAATGGATAACGTTTAAGTTCAACTTGAAGTTTTAGCCGTGGCATTGGGCTTCGGCCGTAATGCAGGGAAAGGCGTTCCATGGCGATCTATGTGACATCCGATGCTCACGGGCACGTGCGTGCGCTTGACGAGGCCCTGTCCAAGATTTCGCTGGCGTCCGACGATACGCTGTACGTGCTGGGCGACATGATCGATCGCGGGCCCGATCCGGTTGGCGTTATTAAGCTCGTGCGCTCGCTACCCAACGCTCACGTGCTCAAGGGCAATCACGAACAGATTATGCTCGATGCCATCATTGGCCAGGATCCGCTCGATGCCGAGACCTGGGATATCAACGGCGGTTGGACTACCCGTCAGCAGCTCAACGACATGGAATTCGAGGCGTACGAGGAGCTCGTGCGTTGGATGGCGACGCTGCCGCTCTATGCGGTGGCCGAGACTGACGAGCGTCCGTACCTGCTGGTACATGCCGGCATCCAGACCGAGGCGGCGCGGGCGTTTTTGCTTGAACATGGGGTTGATTGTGCCGATGGTGCGGGGGCGGTGGATGCCGATCGCGAGCTGCTGCAGCAGATGCTTGCGGTGCAGTCGTCCGATGACTTGCTGTGGATTCGCCATGGCTACTGGGATGCGCCGACGGGGCTGCTTTCTTCCGACGGCAAGGGTCCGGTCGTGGTGAGCGGCCACACGCCCACGGTGTCGCTTGGACGTTATTGCGAGGTCGGCGGCCTGGCGGGACTCGATGAGGAGTCGGGGCGCGGGCAGATTGTGCGCCTGGGCGGCGAGGATACCGCCGGCGTGCCCGATCGCATCGACATCGACTGCGCCGCCGCCACCGGGTCGGAGTTTGGCCGCGTGGGTATCTTGCGCCTGGATGATGGTGCGGAATTCTACGCGAACATTCTTCCTGGCGAATGATTACACAAAGGGTAGCCAATTTGAGACGGGGCTTTTTGACTACTTTTGCCCTTCTGCCCACCAAATGATTTTTCTGGGACGAGGATTAAATAATCATTTGGCTGCCCGCTGGCTAAGTGAGTAGACTTTTTTGGAAATGCCGAGCACCCAACATATTTGCCTCAATAAAACCGCAGGTCACAGACTTGTGGTTTGTCGGTGTGGTCGGGGATTCGGTAAAAGTCTACTCACTTAGTTTTGTGTGGTGCATATTGTCACAACGAGACCCTAGTCGGGGAGATTCCATCGCAAATTCCGGTACCGGGGGCAGCTAATTAGGCGCCGTATGGGTTGCGGTCGCGTTCGATGCGTTGGCGGATGTGGGCGTACTCGATGATCAGTAGCACCAGGAGTAGAGCCATGATGGCTAGGTAGCTTACCACGGCGCCCATCAGACCCAGCAGCTTAATCAGGATCACTGGCAGCACCACGCTTACGGCGAAGCAGATCAGGTAGATCCTGGTGACGTCGCCGGCGTGGCGCAACACCGTGATGATGGCGTAGATAAAGTCGATTGCCGAGGTGACGCCGCCGGCGACAACCATTAGCAGCGCCAGCGTGCGGTAGCGCTTAAAGTTAAGGCCGTACATAAAGCTCATGATGGGGATGCCGGGGCCTGCCATAAATGCGGCGCACGCTCCGGTAATGACCACGATTAGTGCCATAACGGCAACAATAATCAGGTCAAAGCGGCGACGCTTGCGCGGATTCGCCCAAATGCTCGACAGACGCAGGAGCTGCGGTTTATAGATAAATCCGATGCTCAGCAAAATGGCCTGCGCCGGAAAGAACAGTGCATTAAAGTACAGCTGATACTTGTAGGCCAGCGTGCCCTCCATCACGAACTTGGGCATGCTCTCGATTAGGTTGAACAGGAACAGCGCGCCAAAGAGCGGGGCGCACTGGATAAACAGGTGGCCAGTCTCGCGCAGACTCATGCGGCGTGATTTTTCGGTTTCGAGCAGGGCGAGCGGGGCGGTGACCAGCACGAGCGAGGCGATGGCGGCGATCCCCATGGCCATGGCCGCGATGGGCATGCTGCGCGTGAGGAACAGTGCCACGCTAAAGACCGTGATGACGCCGACGGAACGCAGCGTTTGGCTCATGCCGGCCAAATAGAGTTTGTCGGCCTGCTGCAGGCGGCCCTCGTATACGTCGGCGATGCCGTCGATCACCTTATACAGGTAGACGCCCAGGCCGATCGTGGCCATCTGCGCGTCATAGCCGCGGGCGCTGCTGTATACCAGTCCGCATGCCAGCGCGAGCGCTCCGCAAAGCCAGCGGTTGAGCTGGTAGGAGGCGAAGGAGGTTTTCTCGTCGATATCCGAGACCTGGAAATTGCGCACGCCGTAGTTGCACGCGATCATGATGAGCGTGCCGGTGACAAATGCGATGGAGAACTTGCCGGCTTCCTCGGCGCCCACGAGCTGCGTCGACACAATGGTGAGCAGCGGAAACGCCATGCCCCATACGGCGGTGCCCAGGGTATTCCAAAGGTAGTCGCGACGGGTGGCGTGATCTTCGTACTCGGCTTCTTGCGTGGAGAAGCCGCCGCCGTAGACGGCTCCGAGCAGGCGGTTCCACCAGGCATTGACCATGCGGTGGATGGGGCCGGGCTGGCGATCGCGCTCGCGGCGACGGCGTGTGGCCTGGCTGCTGTCGGGACCGCCGGCGTTACGCTGGCTCAGCTCTTGGATTCGTGCGAGCTCCTCGGCGGTGTGCGATGCGGGAAACAGGCCGTTCTCGATGCGTCCGCCCTGTCCGTGCGCCCCACCCGATACGGTGGGGTCGGCGACGCCATTGCGGCGGGCGATGGTGCGGCGGATGCTATCGAGGGGCGTGATGCTCAAGGCGATTCCTTTCTCTTACTGCGCTCTAGTATAGTCGCGGTGGTGTCCATTCGTGTTTTTGAACAGGTTGTTCAATAATTTCGGCGGGCGGCTGTAATTTGTCGGTAAACGTGCGGTATCCTGTTGAAGTTTTGTGACCCCCCGATGCCGCTTGCGCGGTACCAAGGAGTTTCTACCCATGGATGTCGCTGCGTTTTTGCTGGCTCTTGTGCCGATCATCTGGCTCGTCGTGATGCTGCTGTGCTTTAAATGGCCAGCTTGGAAGGCCGCTATTGGCTCGTTCGCCCTTTCGTGCGTGCTCGCCTTTGCGTGGTGGCATTTGCCGGCGGCGCAGATAGCCACGGCCTCGCTCGAGGGCTTTTTGATGGCCCTGTGGCCCATCGTGCTCGTAATTATCGCCGCGGTGTTCACGTATAACCTGTGCGTGCGCACGGGTGCCATGGACGTGATCGGCAGTATGATCACCTCCATCAGCAGCGATCGTCGTCTGCTGGCGCTGCTCGTGGCCTGGTGTTTCGGCGGTTTTATGGAGGGCATGGCCGGCTTTGGTACCGCCGTTGCCATTCCCGCCGGCATGCTCGCGGGCCTTGGTTTTGAGGCCGTGCCTGCCGTGCTCATTTGCCTGCTGGCCAACGGCGTGCCCACGCCCTACGGCTCCATTGGCATCCCCACGGTGTCCGTTGCCGACCTGGTGGGTCTGAATTCCCTGCACCTGGCGACCGTTCAGCTGGTGCAGCTCGCGCCCTTCTTTGTGGCGATGCCGCTGCTTATTGTGCTGGTTGCGGGCCGTGTCGCCGATGACCAGGGCAATGTTGCAAGCGTTGCCGAGCGCCTGCACGGCGTCGCCGGCGTGGCGTTGCTCTCCGGCGTATCGTTTGTTGTCGCGGCCCTGGTCGTTGCCATGTTTGTGGGTCCCGAGCTGGCCGTAGTCGTGGGCTCCATCGTGTCGCTCGCACTGACCGCCGCGCTTGCCATGCGCGCCGAGAAGTCGGGACATCTGGACGCGCGCTTCCATATGAATATCGAGGCCAGCGAACAGCTCACCGTTAAGTCGGCGCTTTCGGCCTGGTCGTGCTTCATCCTGATCTTTGTGCTGCTGCTGGGCACGTCTAATCTGGTGCCCGCTGTACATGCTGCGCTCGCGCCGTTTGCGAGCCATGTGCAGGTGTATTGCGGTGAGAATCCCGGTATGCTTACGTTTTCGTGGATCAACACGCCAGGCGTCTGGATTTTCCTGGCGGCGTTTGTCGGCGGTGCCATTCAGGGCGCTTCGCCGCGCATGATGGGCGAGGTGCTGGCCGCGACTGTGAAGCAGATGACGCCGACGGTGATCACGATGCTTTCGGTACTGGGCTGCGCCAAGGTGATGGGCTATGCCGGCATGATTTCGTCGATCAGTGCGTTTTGCATTGCGGTCGCCGGCGGTCTCTACCCGATTCTGGCTCCGTTGATCGGCGCAGTCGGTGCGTTCGTGACCGGCTCGGGTACGTCCTCGGGCATGCTGTTTGGTCCCATTCAGAGCCAGGCCGCCACTGCGCTGGGTGTGAGCGACTACTGGATGGTCGCATTGAACGCCCTGGGCGTCGCCGCCGGTAAGATGATCTCGCCGCAGACCCTCGCCATTGGTCTTGCCGCCGTGCACGTGCGCGGTAAGGATGCCGAACTCCTGGGCGCGGTGCTGCCCTACGCTGCCGGCATGCTGGTCCTGATGAGCGCCATAGCCATGCTTGGCCAAGGCCTGCCGCTGTAGTCGGCACTTAGGGACGTTCCTTATGTGCCGGCACTTTGGGAACGTCCCTAAGTGCCGGCATCCGGGGACATTCCTTGAATGTTGCCTGTTCAAGAGTGTCCCCAATGACTAGTTGTTTAAAAACGTCCCCAATGACTAGGCCGCTTGCCTGCGATTTTTGACCGTTGGGCGGGCTTGCCGTCCTTGCCGCAAAAACGTTTTTGCATATCGGGTACAACGGGCTTTACGTGAGTAAAGTGCGCGCCGCGTCCATGTGTCGCGTTTTTAAAGGAGGCCCCATGCCTGGTGTTACCCCTGCAGAAGTTTTGTCCAACTTTGGTATTACGCTCGTTGAAGATCCCGCCGAGAATCAACCCCGTCTGCTGGTCGATCTACCCGCCGCGGAGCTCGTCGAGCACGCCATCCGCCGCGAAGAAGGCCGCATGGCATCCAACGGCGCGCTGGTGATCGAGACGGGGGAGCGCACTGGTCGTTCGCCCAACGATCGTTTTATCGTTGACACCCCCGATGTTCACGACAAGATCGCCTGGGGTGCGGTCAACCGCCCGCTGTCCGTCGAGAGCTATGAGGCCATCAAGGCCGGCATCGTCGACTATCTCAACGAGCGCGACGTGTTCGTCACGCGCGGCATGGCGGGCGCCGACCGCAACCACACGCGTCGCCTGCTTGTTGCCTGCGAGCGTGCCAGCCAGGCACTCTTCATTAAGCAAATGCTCGCCCGTCCGCTCGCCCGTGAAATCGCGCGCACCGGCGAGCCCGACTTCTGCGTGCTCGCGGCACCCGGCTACCAGTGCGACCCTGCCATCAAGGGCCTCAACTCCAGCGCCGCCGTGGTCATCAACTTCCAGGAGTGCGTGATTTTGGTCGCGGGTACCGGCTACTCCGGCGAAATCAAAAAGTCCATCTTCAGTGTCATGAACTACCTGCTGCCTGTCGAGGACGACGTGCTGCCCATGCATTGCTCGGCCAGCATGGATCCCGTCACGCACGAGACCGCCGTGTTCTTTGGCCTGTCCGGCACCGGCAAGACCACGCTTTCGGCCAATCCCACGCGCCTGCTGATCGGCGACGACGAGCACGGTTGGTCCGACATGGGCATCTTCAACATCGAGGGTGGCTGCTACGCCAAATGCGAGGGCCTGGACGCCTTCCACGAGCCCGAGATCTTCAACGCTGTCCGCTTTGGCGCGATCTGCGAAAACGTGGTGCTCGACGAGAACCGCAAGCCCAACTACGATGACATCTCGATCACGCACAACACGCGCGTGGCCTATCCCGTGGAGCACATTCCTAACGCGTGGACTAAGGGCATGGGCACCACTCCGAGTGTCGTGCTGTTCCTGACTTGCGACGCTTTTGGTGTGCTGCCGCCCATCTCGCGCCTGACGGCCGACGCCGCCATGTACCACTTTGTGACGGGCTTTACGGCTAAGATTCCCGGCACCGAAGTCGGCGTCATCGAGCCCACGCCCACGTTCTCTTCGCTGTTCGGCGAGCCGTTTATGCCGCTCGACCCCATGGTCTACGCTAAGATGCTCGGCGAGCGCATCGCCGACGGCCGCACGCGCGTCTACCTGGTCAACACCGGTTGGATTGGCGGCGGTTATGGCGTGGGCCATCGCATCGAGCTGGCCTACACGCGCGCCCTGGTCGCTCGCGCCCTCGACGGTACCATCGAGGACAGCGAGTTTGTGCACGACGATATCTTTAATGTCGACATTCCCACTACGTGCCACGGTGTGCCCGACGGCATCCTGGTGCCGCGCCAGTACTGGCAGAGCACCGCGCGCTACGACGAGGCAGCGCACAACCTGGCGGTGATGTTCGAGGAGAACTTCGAGAAGAAGTACTCGCACCTTCCCGAGTCCGTCAAGGCCGCCGGCCCGCACGCCCAGGTGTCCGCCGAGGCCCGTCATCGCGGCCGCGGCTTGCTGGGACTCCGCCACTAGCGTCGCCGCAAGTCCATAACCACCACAAAGGGGACAGTTACCTTTGTGGTGGTTTTGCTTGGGCGGATGACTCAGGTTACAATACGCCTGACATATCGCCCCCTTCTCCGGATGGGGGCAGCGCAAGCGCTCTTGTGGCGGCACCGTAGGACTTTGAAGGTGGCCGCTGTGAGGGCGCTTTTTGTTTAGGCGCCCTCACTCGGGCGCGCACAATGAAGGGAGAGCGTATGAAGGGCTTTGTTGCCGAGAATTCGTTTTGGGAGCTGTTTCCACAGGCGGCGGTCGGCGTCGTGGTCGTAAAGGGCATGAAGCCCGCGGCTCAGATTCCCCAGGAGGACGTGGATGCCATTGCCGCGTTGCTCGACCGCGCCAATATCGATGCGGAGCGTCACCTGACGAGCGATACCATCAGCGAGAACGCGCCGGTGAAGGCTTGGCGTGACGCGTACCGGCTGTTCAAGACTAAAAAGGGCGCCCGCTGCTCGATCGAGAACTTGCTCAAGCGCGTGCTCAAGGGCAAGCCGGTCGGTCATATCACACCGGCGGTGGATATTTACAACACGGTGTCGTTGACCTATGCGCTGCCCGTGGGAGGCGAGGATCTGCATGCGATTGAGGGAGACCTTCGCTTGAAGGTGACCGACGGCGGCGACGCGTTCTTGCCACTTGGCGAGGAGGCGGATGATCCGACGCTGCCCGGTGAGCTTGCTTATATCGATGATGCGGGCGCCGTGTGCCGTTGCTGGAACTGGCGCGATGGCGTTCGCACGGCGCTGTCCGACGATTCGGCGGACGCATTTCTGGCGATTGAGTGCGTGGAGCCCGAGCGGATGGGGGATTGCCAGGCCGCCATCGATCGCTTGGCCGAGCTGCTCGAGCGCTATCTGGGAGCGACGGTTGTCGTTAAGACGCTTGTGACCCGCGACAATCCCTGCGTGGAGCTGTAGCGGCGCCTAGAACCTATTGATGCCCCAGACCACCACAAAGGTGCCTGTCCCCTTTGTGGTGGTTTTTATGTTGATGGGTTAACAATTGGGTCGCGTGGAGGCGGCAGTCGCTGAGTACGGCTAAGATGTTTACCCGTTAGCATCATGCAAGCGAAAGGCGGTCGTCTCCCATGCAGCAGAACGACGAGACACGTTTCGAGGATTTTGTCGGACTGATTAGCGGGCTGTACAAGGAGATTCAGCGTATCAAGACGTCCGAGGGCGCAAGGCTGGGCCTCAAGGGCTCCGACGTTATGTGCCTGTACTACCTGGAGCGCAGCAAGGACGGCATGACCGGCGCCGATCTGGCTCGCGTGGCCGGCGTGACGCGCGCTGCCGTTTCGCGCACGCTGGCGCACCTGGAGGAGGGCGGCTTTGTCGAGGTCGATGACTCGGGCGATGCTGCCGTCAAGTACCGCGCACCGGTTCGCCTGACCACGCTGGGTGGCGAGAGCATGAACGAGGCGGACCGCATCATTCGCGAGGTGCTCGATACCACCGGTAAGGCTATGGGTGTGGAGCAGCGCGAGCAGATGTATGCGTCGCTGCGAACGATTCTCAACACCCTGCGCGAGATTTAAGGCCGCCAAGGCATTTGCTTCTAATTAACAACTGCATAGTCCCGTTTGAGCGCGTATGCCGTGCCGGGGCATTGCTGTCAAAATTCCCTGCGAGAGGTCCGCGCAAGAAAGGATTCGCTATGTCCATTCGTATTATTACCGATTCCGCGAGCGATATGTCGCCGACTGAGCACCCCGCTCTGCGTGTTCTGCCGCTGTCCGTCACCTTTGGCATCGATGTGTACATGGATGGCGTCGACATCGATCACCAGCGCTTTTACGAGATGCTCGTGGAGCGCGATGAGCTGCCCAAGACCGGCCAGGTCAACCCGTACGCGTTTTCGCAGGCCATCGCCGAGGCGCGTGAGGCCGGCGACGAGGCCGTGATTATTACCGTGGGCGCTAAGCTATCAGGCACCAATCAGAGTGCCCGTACCGCACTTGCCGAGGCGCCAGGTGGCGACGTGTTCGTGGTAGACAGCAACAACGTCACCCTGGGCGAGCGCGTCCTGGTCGAGTATGCGCTGCGCTTGGTGGACGAGGGCCGCAGTGCATCTCAGATCGCGGCGGCTGTCGAGGCCGTGCGCGACCGTGTGGTGGTTATCGGCCTGCTCGAGACGCTTGAGTACCTCGTTCGCGGCGGTCGCCTGTCTGCTGCGGCTGGTGCTGTGGGTACGCTGCTCAACGTGAAGCCCGTGGTGGCAGCGGAGGACGGTCTGATCGTGCAGCTGGGCAAGGCACGCGGCTCCAAGAACGGCCGCAACCTGTTGAACCAGAAGGTTGAGCAGGCGGGCGGCGTCGACTTTTCTATGCCGCTGGCGCTCGGCTACACGGGCCTTTCGGACGCGGTGCTCAAGAAGTATATCGAGGACAGCGCAGCGCTCTGGGCCGGTCACTCCGAGGGCGATCTGCCCGTTCACACCATCGGTGCCACCATCGGCACCCACGTGGGCCCCGGCGCCGTAGCCGTAGCCTTCTTCCAACCCGCCAACTAACCGACCTGCCATAAACCACCACAAAGGGGACAGGCACCTTTGTGGTGGTTTATGCTTTTCCGGGTGGAAGGGAGCGAGCAATGGCGTCTGAGGGCTTTTTTGAACGGGTGTACGAGGTGGTCGAGCAGATTCCCGAGGGGATGGTCGCCACGTATGGTCAGGTGGCGCTGCTTGCCGGTCGTCCACGAAGCGCGCGGTACGTGGGGTATGCCCTGCATAGTAATCCGCGCCCCGGCGAGATTCCCTGCCACCGCGTGGTGTTTGCCGACGGGCACATATGCGAGGGCTTCGCTTTTGGCGGTCCCGATGCTCAACGTGAGCTTTTGCTAGGGGAGGGTGTGGCGTTTAAGGACGATGTACACGTCGACTTGGCCGCCTGTCGCTGGCCAGCGGGGCTCTAGCGGCTCTGCCGTGGCGAAAACCACCACAAAGGTGCCTGTCCCCTTTGTGGTGGTTTAGTTTACTTGGGCTAACTTATGGAGAAGCTATGGCGGGCGATATTGACGCTACAAAGTAAACCACGGTGAACTATATTGTATTCAGCAACGGAGCAGGCAATAGGCGATGAAAAAGCCTGCCCTGTTGAGTTTGATTCGCATCCCTCCCCTCTGTGCGATTCAACGGTGTACTTCGGGAACAGGCCCGCTGGCAACTATCTGCCAGCGGGCCTGTTCCTGTTTGTCGGGAGAGTGTGATGGACGGAGCCGAAGCGGTCCGCTCCAAAAAAAGGCGGACGCCGTAGCGCCCGCCCTATAGCAATCGAAAGCTCAAGCCAGCAGATCGGTCTAGTACACCATACCCATGGCGTCCTGAACCTCTGCCAGGGTCTGCTCGGCGATCTCGTTGGCGCGACGGTTGCCCTCGTGCAGCACGTCCTTCACGTAATCCAGATCGTTCTCGTAGCGCTGGCGACGCTCGCGGATAGGTGCGAAGTACTCGTTGACGGCCTCGGTCACGTACTTCTTGAGCTGGCCGGAGCCGCCCATGCCAATCTCCTCGGCAATTTCGACCTCGGAGCGACCGGTGCAGATGGCGGCCGTCGAAAGCAAACCAGACACGCCGGGGCGGTTCTCGGGATCGAACGTGATCATGCGCTCGGAGTCGGTCTGGCTCTTCTTGATGCGTTTGGCCGTTTCCTCGGCGGTCATCGAGATGTTGATGGCGTTGCCGTAGCTCTTGCTCATCTTGCGACCGTCCAGGCCCGGCAGCAGCGGGGTCTCGGACAGCAGCGCGTCGACCTCGGGGAACACCTTGCCGTAGCGGTTGTTAAAGCGGCGAGCGATGGTGCGGGTAAGCTCGATGTGCGGCAGCTGGTCGCGACCGACGGGCACCACGTTGCCCTTGCAGAACAGGATGTCGCAGGCCTGGTGCACCGGGTAGGTGAGCAGAAGGCCGGTGAGCTCGTGGCCCGAGGCCTCCATCTCGGCCTTTACCGTGGGGTTGCGCGCCAGTTCGGCCTCGGACACCAGCGACAGGAACGGCAGCATGAGCTGGTTGGCTGCGGGCACGGCGGAGTGCGCGTAGATCATGGTCTTGTCGGGGTCGATGCCGCAGGCAAGGTAGTCCATGACCATGTTGTACACGTTGTCCTGGATGTGCTCGGTGGTGTCGCGGTCGGTGATGACCTGGTAGTCGGCGATGAGCACGTTGGTGTGCACGCCCATGTTCTGCAGCTCGACACGGCCCTTGAGGGTACCGAAGTAGTGGCCCAGGTGCAGACGGCCGGTGGGGCGGTCGCCGGTGAGCATGGTGAACTTCTCGGGCGTCTTGGTCAGGCCCTCGCGAATGGCGTTGCTCTTTTGCAGCGCGACTTCGTAGCTGTTCTCGTTTGGCATGATTGCTCCTAACGTATGTTCATGGGTCAAGATGATAACGCGTTTATTGGAGGGGTGGTGCGTAAGTAGGCGAGGGGCGGGAGAGGGACGCGCGTGGTGCGGCTTGTGCGATGGGTGCGGCGCGGCCGCGCTTGACCAACGGTGCCTTAGCACATCCTCGGCAGCTTGCCCTAGAGCTTGTGGTGACGCTCTTCTTTGCGTTCCTCGGCTGCCTGCTCCTCCTGCTTAAAAGCGGGGTCGTCGGGGGTGACCAGCTCGTCCTCGTGCGTGCGCTTGTTGTAATGGTGGCGCAGCACGGGCTCAAACAGGTGCAGGTGCTTGGCGAAGGCAGCCGAGCCAATGGCGAGCACGGTAAAGATGAGCACGCGCATGGGCACCTCGACCTGGTTAATCGCGGCGGCGCCGGCCGAAAGCATGATGCACCAGGCATAGATGAGCAGCACGGCCTGTTTTTGGTTGTAGCCTTCTTGGATCAGGCGGTGGTGAATGTGGCCCTTGTCGGCCTGCCCGATACTAATGTGGGCGCGCTTGCGGCGCACAATGGCGCTAAACGTGTCGATGATGGGCACGCCGGCAACAATGAGCGGAATGATAAGCGAGGTGAGTGCGGCGGTGCGGCTCACGTTGAGCAGCGAGATGGAGCCCAGCGCAAAGCCCAGAAGCAGCGACCCCGAGTCGCCCAAGAAGATGCTTGCGGGGTTGAAGTTGTAGCGCAAAAAGGCCAGACAGGCGCCAAAGAGCGCAATGGAGAGCGCGGCGGCGTCGATGCGGCCCGAGAGAACGGCCATCGAAAACATGGTGAACGACGCGATGCCGCAGATGCCCGTGGCCAAGCCGTCGAGGCCGTCGATGAGGTTAATGATGTTAGTGAATGCCACCAGATAGATCACGGTAATGGGGTAGGCGAGCCATCCGAGCATGATCTCGCCGGGAGCAAACGGGTTGACGATGACGCCGATTTTTAGGCCGCCCATGCAGGCGATAAGCGCGGCGAGGACCTGTCCGGCCAGCTTTTGCTTGGGCGTGAGCTGGAAGACGTCGTCGATAGCGCCGGTCGCAAAGATGACGGTAAAGGAGAGCGCCAGCATGGGATAGCTAATGTGAAGGCGCGGGTGCGGCACCAGGACGGGCGGCCAGCCTAGGTGCCAGGTGCCTAGGATTTGCACAATGCAGGCAACGACCAGGCCCAAAAACACCGCCGTTCCGCCCAAACGCGGGATGGGCTTGGTGTTGATGCGGCGCTTAGAAGGATAGTCGACGGCATCGAGCTTAATTGCCAAGCGCTTGACCAGGGGCACCGCGAGAAAGGTCGTGATAAAGGCCGCCGCTGCCACGCATAGGTACGGTATGTAGCTCGGGGATGAAGCCATGAATCTAAAAACCGCCAAGCGTCGAAGGAAAAGGTCAAAGGTTGCTACGCGGAAATGGCATAGCTGTCCCATGATACTCGACCGAGGGGGGTGCGGAGGTTTGCACCGTGCGATTATCACGCGCATACCAGATATTGGAATGTTGTCGATGGCTTGTCGGGATGCCGGCGGGGATCCATATGGACTGTATGGTGATTTTCGGCAAAAGAAAACCACCCCCCACGTTACGAAAATGAACCCACCTAAAACAGGTGGGTGCCCTCATCGACTGTTCCAGCGTCCTTAACAACGAAGGATACCTGTACTAGGTACGACTGTGTGGGCTCCCTAAATAAACGCGACGGTTCACCCAGTTGCTCCGCGGGGGGCGGAATATCTACATCATAAAGCGGCACTTTATCGATTCCAGTCTTGACATTACAAAAATCGTGTCGGACGATTACGGCGCCTTAGGGACGGAGCCGTCTACGCGGTCTGGCCCTTTACGTTTGAGCTGCTGAATCGTTGTTTTGGAGCATTTTTTTATGCCGACGTCGTTGACCGAATTTTTTTCGCCCGCCTGCCATTTGTGTCCGCGCCGTTGCGGTGCGGCGCGCGATGAGGGCGCGCGCGGCGTATGCGGTGCCGACGACACGCTTAAGGTCGCTCGCGCGGCGCTTCATATGTGGGAGGAGCCGCCTATCTCGGGCGAGGCCGGTTCGGGCACGATCTTCTTTAGCGGTTGCTCGCTCAAATGTATCTACTGCCAGAACCACGAGATCTCGACCGGCAATTTTGGCCTTGAGATTTCGTCTGAGCGTCTGGTCGAGATTATGCTGGAACTGCAGGACCAGGGTGCCAACAACATCAATTTGGTGACGGCGACGCACTATGCGCACCTGTTGCCTGCCGCGATTGCCGCGGCGCGGGCGCGCGGGCTGGTCATCCCGATCGTCTACAACACGAGTGGTTACGAGCGTGCGAGTGCCGTGGCGGCGCTGGGCGACCTGGTCGATGTGTGGCTCACCGACTTTAAATATGCCGATGCCGGGCTTGCGCAGTCGCTTTCTCATATTAAGGACTACCCGCGCGTGGCCGTGTCGGGTCTGGCCCAGATGGCGCGCGAGATCGAGCGCCGCGGGGGAGAGTTGGTGGATGAGGACGGGCTCATGAAGCGCGGCATCATCGTGCGCCACCTGGTGCTTCCGGGGCATGCGGACGATTCGTGTCGCGTACTGGACCTAGTGCGGCAGACGGTGGGCGACGTGCCGATCTCGGTCATGAACCAATACACGCCCAATGCGCTCATGCGAGAGCAGGGCGGCGATCTGGCGCGCGCCGTGACGCGCGAGGAGTACGAGCGGGTGCTCGACCATGCCGACGACCTGGGCTTTACGACGATGTTCTGGCAAGAGGGCGGCGCGGTAGACGAGAGCTTCACCCCGGCCTTCGACACCACCGGTGTTCTTACCAGCGCAAAGTAGTGCGTTCGTCGATGATTTTTCTGGGACGGGGATAAAAAATCATCGAGAGGATCGCCTGTTCGAAAAGTTGCCAAAATAGCCGCGCCCCAAAAAGACTGGTTATTGGGCGTTGACAGTTGGCGAGCCGTAGGTAAAATATCGACTTGTCCTGGGGACGTAGCTCAGTTGGGAGAGCGCTGCCGTCGCATGGCAGAGGCCGAGGGTTCGACTCCCTTCGTCTCCACCCTTGGATTTGATAAGCCGCTGACATTGTGTCGGCGGCTTTTTTTAAAAGAAAGGGCTATACCATGGCCGAGCTTGAGTCCCAACCATTGTCCGACGAGGAGCGCGCTGAGTTGGAAGAGCTCCGCGCCGAGAAGGCCCGCCGCGAGGCTCGTGAAGAGGCCCGTCGCGAGCGTGAGGAGCTGGCTGTCCTGCGTGCCGAGCGTGCGAAGGCCGAGGAGACCGCCGCGAACGCCGCATCCGCATCGGCGCCCGCGCCCGCACCCAAGCCCGCTGCTGCGAAGCCTGCACCTGCCGCGCCCAAACCTCAGCCTAAAAAGGCCGCTCGTCCCAAGTCCGTCGAGCCTAAGCCGAGTCGTGACGAGATGACCTTTGCCCAGCGCATGGTTACCTCCAAGGAGCCTACGGGCGAGAACGAGATCCCTGGCATGGCGCCGGCTCAAAAAATCATCATTGTCCTTGCCCTCATCGCGTTTGTCATCTTTATGGGCTACACGATCCTGACCAGCATGGGCCTGCTCTAACCGATTTGCATCGGGCGTCATGTCCGCATGCTCTGCTCTCGTCCAACCCTCAAATTCTGCACCACACATCCGAAAGGTCGCCCCATGGCTTTGACCGACATCTCTCATCCCACCGACATCGCAATGCTCACCGATCTGTACGAGCTCACTATGGCCCAGGGCCTGTGGGAGAGCGGCAAGGCCAATGAGCAGGGTTGTTTTACCGCGTTTTACCGCGACCATCCCTTTGGCAGCGCCTATGCCGTCATGTGCGGCACCGCCGAACTGCCCGAGCTGGTCGAGAATCTACGCTTTACGCCCGAGGACATCGACTACCTCGCCTCGCTCCAGGCCCCTGCCGGCGGCGCGATGTTCAAGCCTGGATTCCTCGACTACCTGCGTGATTTTCGTGCGCATGTAAACATCGACGCCGTTCCCGAAGGCGAGCTCGTCTTTCCGCGCGAGCCCATGGTGCGCGTCACCGGCCCCGCGCTGGAGTGCCAGCTGCTCGAGACGGCGCTGCTCAACATCGTCGGGTTCCAGACGCTTGTCGCCACCAAGACGGCGCGCGTGGTGCTCGCCGCCGACGGTCGCCCTGTGGCGGAGTTTGGCCTGCGCCGAGCCCAGGGTCCCGATGGCGGCCTGGCCGTCGCGCGCGCGAGCTACGTTGCCGGCTGCTCCTCTACGTCCAATGTACTCGCCGGCCGCCGTTACGGTATTCCCGTCTTTGGCACGCATGCGCACAGCTGGGTGATGAGCTTCGATTCCGAGCTCGAGGCCTTCCGCGCCTTTGCCAAGTCGAGCCCCAAGAATTGTACGCTGCTCATCGACACCTATGACGTGCGCGAGGGCTGTGAACATGCCATTACGGTTGCCAAGGAGATGGAAGCGATGGGCGAGCGCCTGTCGGCCATTCGCATCGACTCCGGCGACCTCGCCAAGCTCTCCAAGTATGTGCGCGGCCGTTTTGATGCCGAGGGCCTGCCCTATGTGGGGATCTCGGTTTCTAACGATCTGGATGAGTACACGATTCAGTCGCTGCTCGACCAGGGCGCGCCCATCGACAGTTTTGGCGTGGGTACCAAGCTCGCGACCTGCTATGACCAGCCGGCGCTGGGTGGCGTGTACAAGCTTTCCGCCCGCCGTGCGAGCGAGACAGATCCATGGACGCCGGTGGTCAAGCTCTCCGAGCAGCCCTACAAGCGCACGATCCCGGGTGTGCAACGCGTGCGCCGTTATTTCGACGGCTTTGGCGGCCCGGTCTGCGACATGATCTACGACGAGGACCATCTGGCGGGGGAGGGCGCCGCGCGCGGCAATACCCTCGTGGCCGTGAATGATGCCGCCCTGGTGACCGACGTGTCCGAACTTGAGTATCGCGAGCTGCTGGTGCCGATCGTGCGCGATGGCAGTGCGGTGGCTCCGCGTGAGAGCATCCAGGACGCGCGCGAGCGCTGTGCTTGGGCGCTCGATCATCTGGACGCAGCTTTCAAGCGCTTCCTGTACCCGCAGACCTATGTGGTGGGCATGGAGCAGGGCCTGGCTCAGGTGCGCGACGAGCTCGTGCGCAAGAACATGGCCGCGGCTTCTGCCTTTCCTTGGACTCACTAATTCCTTGGGCGGTAGGGGCGAGTCACGCTCCCTTGGCCGCCAACTCGGCCGTTCGCTGAACAGTTGATTGGTTTGACGTATGACGACTTCTTATAAAACGATGGTGGTAAAGATCGGTTCGTCCACGGTGGTGGGTGCCGATGGCAAGGTCAACCGCGCCTTTATCGGCGGACTTGCCGATCAGGCCGCAGCGCTGCGCAAGCTCGGCTGGCGTCTGGTCGTGGTGAGCTCGGGCGCTATCGCCTGTGGCTATCCCGTGTTGGGCTTCGACCGCAAGCCGGTCGGCGACCTTCCGAGCCTGCAGGCTTGCGCCTCGGCTGGTCAGTGCATCATCTCGTCGGCCTACGACGAGGAGTTCCATGCGCGCGACCTGCTCACCTCGCTCGTGCTGCTCACGCGCCACGATACGGCCCGCCGCACGTCCTACCTGCACGCGCGCGACGCCCTGCTGCGCCTCGTGGAGCTTGGCGTGGTGCCGGTCGTCAACGAGAACGATACCGTTACCGTCGATGAGATCAAGTTCGGCGACAACGACACACTGGCGGCGCTTGTGAGCTGCCTGGTTTCTGCCGATCTGTGCGTGACGCTCTCGGACATCGATGGCCTCTATACTGCCAATCCGCATGAGGACCCCACGGCCGAGTTTGTTCCTGTCGTGCATAAGATCGATGCCAAGATTATTGCCTCGGCGGGCGATTCTTCCACATCGGTGGGCACGGGCGGCATGATTACCAAGATTCGCGCGAGCCGCATCCTGATGACGGCGGGCATTCAGAGCGTGATTTGCTCGGGCGAGGAGCCCGATGCGCTCGTGCGCCTAGCCCGCGGCGAGAGCGTGGGCACGCTGTTCGATCCGCCGGCGGAGCGTCTGGACATCGCACCCCGCAAGTTGTGGATCGCGCTGGGTGACAAGGCACATGGCTCGGTAACGGTTGACGACGGTGCCGCGAAGGCGCTGGTCAGCCGTGGCTCTTCCCTGCTTGCGGTGGGTATTCGCGAGGTCGATGGCCAGTTTGCCGAGGGCGATGTGCTCGATGTGTGCGATCCGAATGGTATGGTCGTCGCCCGCGGTATCGCCGAGGCCGATTCGGACGTGCTGGAACTTGCTGCCGGTCGCCGCCAAGACCAGATTGCCAACAACCGCCTGCTGGCAGACCTGGCCGAGAAGCCGGCGATACACAGGGATAACTTGATCGTATTTGCATAAAGAAAGACAGCACTGCGGATCGTTTCCCGCAGCGCTGTCTTTCTCGTGCCGGCACTTGGGGACGTTCCTTTTGTGCCGGCAGGTGGGGACACTCCTTTGTTAGAAGATCCGGCGCAGGTCTCCGCGGTTGAGTGCTTCGTCGAAGAGGTGCTTGAACACCACGCCGCCGTGCAGGCCGTCGTGCTCGAACTCGTTGGTCACCCAGGCATGCGAGTTGCCCACGCGGCTGAGCGTATCGAGCTGCAGGCCCGAATCCACGTACATGTCGTCGAAATACACCGCGGCCTGGAGCGGAACTTCGTTGCAGGCCAGGCGCTGCGGGTCGTAGATCTTGTCCCAGCTGGTGTCTTCCATCAGCAGGTCCATGGCGGGCTTAAACGGCTTAAGCTCGGGCATCTGCTCAAACATCCACGGGAACATGGCCTCGCCGGTAAACATGAGCGGGCGTGCGAGCGTGTCGAACTCGGCGCGGTGCGCCTTCTCTTCAGCCGCGGCCCAGCCAATGGGCATAGTGTCGCCGTCGGCGTATATGAACTCCTGCAGCGTCCAGTACAGCGGATTCGTGCGCGTGTTGGTGCGCTCGAAGGCGCGCATCAAAAAGCTGTCGGATACCGAGGAGCCGCAGGTCAGCGTGCCGTCGCCGTCAACAAAAGCGTGATCGATAATCCAATGCATGCGCTCAAAGCTCGGCTTCATGCCAAAGTCGCTGCCCATGAGCTGTAGACGCTCGACCGTCATCGGCGAGCCGTCGGGCAGCACGGGCTTCTGAGCCTCGAGCGCATCGGCCAGGGCTGCCACGCGCTCGACGTCAGCGGGATAGCGGTCATAATACTGCTGCGTCTTGGCGGCCATGCGCGGGAAGGTGTGCGCGTAGACCTCGCTTGCGCTCGCCGGTACGTGGGGGATGCCGCCGCAGGTAAAGCTCGCCGCCACGCCCTTGGGGAAGAGCGACAGGTAGCTCAGCGTCAAAAAACCGCCGTAGCTTTGGCCGAGCGTGACCCACGGCTTGCCGCCAAAGCCCACTAGGCGCAGGTACTCAAAATCGCGCACGATGGAGCTGGCGAGGTGGCGCTTGAGGAAGTCCGCCTGCGAGCGTGCTGTATCGGCGCCGGCGGCCGTTGCGCGATCACCCAGTGCCTTGATCGTGCGTCCGTCCACGCAGCTACTGCGTCCGGTGCCGCGCTGGTCGGGAAGGACCACGCGGAAGTGCTTGACGGCCTCCTCGATCCAGCCGTCGCTTGTGGGCGACAGCGGACGTGGGCTCTCGCCGCCGGGGCCGCCCTGCAAAAACAGGAGCAGCGGCAGATCGTCGTTGATGCGGTCGGGCGCGCAAACCACGCGGTAGAAGAGCTTGATGCTCTCGGGCGCGCCGGCGATTGGTGCCGGCATAGCGCCGCGGCGCATGGTGCTGCCGACGGCCAGGAGCATCGGCTCCAGGCCGCGCCAGTCAAGGGGGACGTCGATGCTGTGGTCCTCGACGTAAAGGCCGGGGACGTGGTACGAAGTGATGAGGGCCATGTGAGTCTTCCGTTCGTTGCGGTGTTTCGGGTTGACCAATTCTACCGCCGCGGGCGAGGCCATGCGCAAATCGGCTACCATGGTTGCAAACTTCTAGGAGAAAGGGCCGCCCATGTCGGTCGATATAGCCACGTATGTCCACGATCTTGCCGTTGCCGCCAAGGTGCTCAACAAGGGCAGAGGCAGCAGTCGCCGCGATGTCGTAGTACTGCACGCCGACATAGGTGACATAGTCCCCGCAGCCTTCGGCGATCTTATTGGTAACACAAATAATGGGGATCCCTGCATCATTGATCTCCTCAATGGCAGGCGCAATTCCGCTTGCATCCGCAGGCGCGATCAGATAGACGTCGGGAGGATCCAGCAGAGACTGCTGAAGCAGCTCGATCTGTTCTTCGTTGCTGTCTGCGGTAACGGGGCAGAGAACATCCAGCTTCCAGCCGTACTCGTCGCACTGCTTCTGCACGGCGTCGGCGAGGTCGGTCCAGTAGGAGCTGCTGAGCTTCTTGACAAGCAGAACGACACGCTTGTTTTCAACGTCGCCGGAGACGGGCGCGCTGTCGCTGCTGCTGTTCGGAGCGGAGGTCGAGGGATCATCACTGGGGGTGTTCTTGTCATTGCTGCAGCCGGCAAAGAGGCAGGCAGCAAACGCGAGGACGAGCATCAATGCGAGGATTCTTCTGATCTTCATTTTCGTTCTCTCCTTTGGTTTTTGTTTTCTTTATTATAAGCTCTGCTTCAACGGTCAGAGCCTATGTACCGGGGATCGTGCATAGCGGCGCAGCTATGCTGCGTTGTGGTTTGCATTACACGTGGATAACGACCTTCATCACACCGTCACGGCGGTTTTCAAAAACCGCGCGAGCGTTTTTGAAGGAAGAACACACTGCGCATTGAGATTCGTCTGCACATGAATTCACTTCTCTCTGCGGTTATTTTCATAGAGGATAGATAGACCCTTCAGAAGAAGGTCACGGTCGTATTCGATTCTGCGGCGGCACATTGGAAGGACAAAGCGCGCAATGCCGCCTGTTGCAACGACAGTCACGCCGCCGCCGAGTTCTTCCTCCATCCGGTCGATCATGCCGTCGACCATACAGGCGGAGCCGAGCATCACGCCGCTGCGCATGGCGTCAACGGTATTTTTACCGATGGCCTTTTTCGGGCTTTCCAGACTGATGGCAGGCAGCTGCGCCGTGCGTGTAGAGAGCGACTCGGCAGAGAGTTTCGGACCGGGGCTGATGCAGCCGCCG
>URCS01000011.1 GCA_900546455.1 uncultured Collinsella sp.
ACCGAGCCGTGCGCTTGAACTGAGAAGGGGGAGGCCTCGCGGCCTCCCCCTTTTTGCGCTTACACTTCACAATGTCGTTGCATTTCACCTGTAACCCGGTTGGGCTTATGGGTAATGAGCTTTTATTTAAAGACAATAAATCGAATCACAAGTGCAACTGCTATGACCACAATGATCAAAAGCAGGATTGTCAGTCGATGCTGCTTGCGTCGTTTCTTTGACGAAACGAAGATTGATTTTCCCTGTTTTGGCGTTTCGAGATAACGAGCCGAATGCGTTAAGGTCTGCTTAGGTCGGGGACCTCTTTGCTGCCGAGTTATGGGCGTTTTCGTCGGGTCGTCATTTATTGCGCTGTTTTTTGATAGCGGTGCATCTTTTAGATATACGGGATCGCCCGATGCGACGCCCATATGCTTACGTCCCGTTTGGGCATCCTCGAGCGTTTGATATCGATTTCTCGTCACATACTCGGGCTCTGGATCATTAATGGGCTCTTGCGAGATGTGGGGGCGATGGAACCGTGGCGGCTGCGTGGAAGTATCTTCCCCCTGCGTCGGCATAAACATATTGTTCTGGTTTTGGTCGTCCATGATGCCCTTTTGCTCGTTACCAACAACGTGTACGCGCTCATTGTAAGCCCCTTGTTATTTGTAGCTGGGGACATACTCGGTATTTAAGCTCTGGTTCAAAGAACCTTAACCTTCCTAAAATCTTAGTGCCTCACACTTAGATATGCTTATAGTACTGGACTCAAAAAACTTTATAGTCGATGTATATATGAGCATCGGGTGGGCATATATAAGAGCGTCAAAAGAAGTCCCAGTCACCTAGAAGATGACTCGGCAGTCCTATAAAGGAGTGGTAAACATGGCAAGCATGGTTCCTTATCGTTCGGTTTTTGGCGTTCGTCCCTCTGCAAGCTCGCTGTTCGATCTGTTTGATGATATGAGTGACCTAGCGAACGGCTCGATTGCCTCTAAGGCGTTCCCCGTTGACGTTGAGGATAAGGGCGATGGCTATGAGGTCAAGGCTTATCTTACCGGCGTCGCCAAGGACGATATCGATGTCGAGCTTAACGAGGGCCGTCTCTCCATTAGCGTGAATGTCGAGGAAGACGAGGAGAACGAGGGCAAGAACTTCCTGCAGAAGGAGTTCAGCTCGTACAGCGCGACGCGTGGTGTGTATCTCAAGGATGCTTCGAGCGAGGGTCTCTCGGCTAAGTACGCCGACGGCATTCTTACCGTTACGGTTCCCAAGATCGTCGAGAAGAAGAACGTTACGAAGATCTCCATCGACTAGCTTCGTTGGTGTTCTGCGCTATTAAAAGATAACAAAAGGGGCTGGGAAGCGATTCCCGGCCCCTTTTGCTCTCTTGAGTGGTCTATTGAATGGTTGCCGGTTGATATTGACTTGCAGGACGTATTGAGAGCTTCCGCGTCCCTTGGAGAAGGGTGGCGGAACTGCCGAGCTCGTCATCCAGGGTTGCGGCCAGAGCTTTGGCATAGCTTTTGACGGTAAGGCTCGGACGATTGTTGTCTTGGCTGATATGCATGGCAATGAGCTGTTCGGTGCGATCGGTAACAAGTTCGCGCGCGGCTTCGGCGGCTTGGCCGTTGGAGAGGTGTCCCCTTGCAGACAGGATGCGCTCCTGAAGAAAGCGGGGATATTCTCCCTCGCGCAGCATGGTCACATCGTGGTTGCTTTCGAGCGCGAGGACTCGACAATCTTTGAGGGTGTTCATGGCTTGGCTCGATAGCTCTCCGGTGTCGGTGGCAAAGCCGATGGAATCATCGAGGGTGTCGAATCGATAGCCGACTGGATTGATGACATCGTGTGATGTTGAGTAGGTTTGCACGTGGATGCCGGCAATGGATAGGGCGTCGCCGGGATCGAATTCCTCGACAGGCAGATGTGAAAGATTTTCTTTGTTCGAAAGAGTGTCCCTGCTGGCAAAGAGGGGGCCGTGCCAGTGCTTGCACCAGACATCGAGGCCCTTGATGTGATCGCTATGCTCATGAGTAATGAGAAGAGCCGAGACGTTGTCTGTCGAGAGCCCCAGTTCTGCCATGCGCTTTAATGTCTCGCGGCGAGACAGTCCGTCATCGACCATAATGAGCCCCTGCGGGCCCTCGATGAGTGCGCAGTTGCCTTTAGAGCCACTGCCGAGGATATGAAGGTGCAGACGAGACATAAGATTCCAAAGGATACAATGAGTGCGAACGAATAGAGGAGGAAGCAAATGCCAACGGTATCTCAGCATTATGGACACCATGCTGCATCGTGGGCTGATGATAAAGCCTTGGCAACGCGGCGGACGGCTGCCCCCGTGGTGCTCATGGTATCAGGTGGTGCGGACTCGACGGCTTTGCTCCTTATGGCGTGCACATCAAAGTTGGATATTCTGGATGGGCGTGGTGTGGCCCCCATCGCGCGCGAGCGACTGCACGTGCTGCATGTGAACCATCATCTGCGCGGCGAGGCATCCGATGGCGACGAGGCCTTCGTGCGTGAGCTCTGCGCGCAATATGGTCTACCGCTGTGTGTTGAGCATGCCTATTTTGATGATGAATCGGGCAATATCGAGGCGGCTGCCCGCGAGGTGCGCTATGCCGCGGCGCGAAGGTATGTTCGCGAGCTCTGCGCCCAGACGGGGGCACCGCGAACGGCGGCTCGTATCTGCACCGCGCACACGTCTTCGGATCGCGCGGAAACGTTTTTGATGAACGCGATTAAGGGTTCGGGGCCCGCTGGCCTATCGAGCATTCCTCGCCGGAGGAATATCGTGGTGCGTCCCTTGCTCGACCTGACTCACGGCGAGCTGGTGGGCTATCTGCAGGTACATGGTCAGCCGTGGCGTGAAGACGAGAGCAATGAGGACATCTCGTATCTGCGAAACTACGTGCGCCATCGAGTGATGCCGGTGGTGGCGCAGCGCAACGCGAGCGTCTGCAAGACGATTGGCGCCGCCTGCGAGATCTTAGGCGATGAGGACGCGTTTTTGTCTCAGCTTTCGGCACAGGCGTTTCGAAGCTGTTTGCGCAAAGAGGCAGCGGGCGCGCTGGTACTCGATGCCAGGCGCCTTGCTGCGGCCGAGGTGGTAATCGCGCGGCGCATCGTGCGACTGGCGATTAAGCGCATCGATCCGGATGCTCGTCCAGAGATGCGACATGTGGAGCGAGTCCTTTCCTGCGTTGCCGAGGGCGCCGGCTCGGTCACGCTTCCGGCGGGGATTGACGCACGCATTGAGTTTGGCATGCTGGCGTTTAAGGCGCCGGTGGCTCGCGAGGGCCTGGTCGCGGACTGGGTTACCGTGCCCGGTCGTTTGCCGTTGGGCGGGGGACGTATGCTGGTCACAGAACCAATAGCCGTTGAGCCGGGATGCGATATCGTGCGCCGCGCCCGTGAGCTTGCGGCTGCCGGGGAAGTGACAGCTTTGGTAGACGCGGCTGCCTTGGGTTTTGCCGACAGCGATAGTGAGCGGATCCTGGCGGGCTCGCGTGGCGAGATCCCTGCCGAGGCGCGATTGGCGCGCCTGTGGGTGGACGGTCCCGCACCGGGAGACGTGATGTGCCCGTTAGGGATGAGTGGCCGAAGCAAGAAAGTATCCGACTTGCTAGGTGAGGCTCGCATTCCCGTTTCCGAGCGCGCCGGCGTGCCCATGGTGAGGACGGCGCCGGGGGGTGCCGTGGTGTGGGTCGCCGGAGTTCGCGCGGACGAGCGTTTTAAGTGCACGGCCGCAACGCGCGTGGCATATCTGCTTCGTGTGGTCGATGCGGAATAGCGTTCCACGCCTACTATTCTGTGCGACGTTGACGGTATTCCCGCGCTGATGGCGTACGGGCTGGAAAATATTCCCCGTGCGCTGCTAAAATGTGAAGTTCGCGTCCATACGGCGGTGTGTGGGCGATTAAGCACAAGAAAGGGTTGTCATGGCTTCTCAACATCCGGATATCGAGAAGGTTCTGTTTACGCAGGAGGATATCGACGGTATCGTCTCTCGCCTGGGCGAGGAGATTACGCGCGACTATGCGGGTAAGGATCTGGTGCTGATTGCGGTCCTACGCGGCGCCGTGGTCTTTATGGGCGACCTGATGCGCAAGATCGAGCTGCCGACCAACATCGATTTCATGGCTGTTTCGAGCTACGGCGACGGCGTGAAGTCTTCCGGCATCGTGCGTATCATTAAGGACCTGGATATCGACATCCGTGGTCGCGACGTGCTGATCGTCGAGGACATTCTGGACTCGGGTCTGACGCTCAAGTATCTGATGAAGAACCTCGAGAGCCGCAAGCCCGCTTCTCTGGAGGTCGCCGCCTTCCTGTGGAAGGACGTTGAGGACCGCGTCTCGGCCATCACGCCCAAGTATGTTGGAACCCATTGCCCCGATGCCTTTGTGGTGGGCTACGGCCTCGACTATGCCGAGCGCTATCGTAACCTGCCGTATCTGGGCATTTTGAAACCGGAGGTTTATTCGTAAGATGCCCGACGACCGTAACGATAACAATTCCCAGATTCCCCGGGACCCAAAGATCCCGGGGATGCCCGGAGGCAAGAAGCCCACGCGTACGGGCTGGCTGTATTTTCTTTTGGCTTGCGCGCTTCTGGGCTATGCCTTCTTTAATATGGGTTCCGGCTTTGCCAGCTCCAGCAATACCGTTAAGCTCGCGACGAGCGAGATGGTCAGCGCCATCAAGCAGGATCGCGTCGAAGATCTGACCTATACGGTTCAAGACGGAAGCGTGACGGGTCATTACTGGAAGACAAAAAAGGACAAGGGCGATACGAGCGAGCTCAAGAGCTTCTCTTCGACCTATGTCGGCTCCGATTCGCTTGCCGAGCTCATGGCGGAGCACCCCGATACCAAGTACATCGTCAACACCAACGATCCCGATTTTTGGGGCGACCTGGCGATGAGTGTGCTTCCGACGATCGCCCTTATCGCCATCATGTTCTACTTTATGCGCCAGATGATGGGCGCCAACAACAGGAACATGCAGTTTGGCAAGACCAACGCCAAGACCAACGAGGCCACACGCCCCAAGGTCAAGGTTGAAGACGTTGCCGGAGTGGACGAGGCAGTCGAGGAGCTCGAGGAGATCCGTGACTTTTTGAGCGATCCGGATCGCTATCGCAAGCTGGGCGCCAAGATCCCGCGTGGCGTGTTGCTGGTTGGCCCTCCGGGCACCGGTAAAACGCTGCTGGCCAAGGCCGTTGCCGGCGAGGCGGGCGTGCCGTTCTTTAGCATCTCGGGTTCCGACTTTGTCGAGATGTTCGTAGGTGTCGGCGCCAGCCGTGTGCGTGACCTCTTTAAGGAGGCCAAGTCCCAGGCCCCGTCGATCATCTTCATCGATGAGATCGATGCCGTGGGACGTCAGCGCGGAGCTGGCTTGGGCGGCGGTCACGACGAGCGCGAGCAGACGCTCAACCAGCTGCTGGTCGAGATGGACGGCTTTGAGGAAAGCGAGTCGGTCATCCTGATCGCTGCGACCAACCGTCCTGACATCCTGGATCCGGCATTGCTGCGTCCCGGCCGTTTTGACCGTCAGGTTACGGTCGACCGTCCGGATGTGAAGGGCCGCGAGCAGATCTTGCGCGTGCATGCCGAGAACAAGCCGATGGACGAGGACGTTAAGTTTGAGAAGCTCGCCCAGATGACCGTTGGCTTCACTGGCGCCGATTTGGCGAACCTGCTCAACGAGTCTGCGCTGCTGGCTGCTCGCCGTCATCGTTCCGTGATCTCGATGGACGAGGTCGAGGAATCGATGGAGCGCGTGATTGCCGGACCGCAGCGCAAGGGTCGCGTGATGACCGAGGCCGAGCGCACCACGATTGCCTACCACGAGAGCGGTCACGCTTTGGTGGGCCATATCCTGGAGCACTCCGATCCGGTCCACAAGATCTCGATCGTCAGCCGCGGTCAGGCCCTGGGCTACACGCTGCAGCTTCCGCAGGAGGACCACTTCCTCAAGACCAAGAACGAGATGCTCGACGAGCTTGCCGTGTTCTTGGGCGGTCGCGTTGCCGAGGAGCTCATGTGCGACGACATCACGTCGGGCGCGAGCAACGATCTGGAGCGCGCAACCAAGATGGCGCGCGAGATGGTCACACGTCTGGGCATGAGCGAGGAGCTGGGCACTCAGGTCTTTGGCGAGGCGCAGCATCAGGTATTCCTGGGCCGCGACTATGCCGATCATCAGGATTACTCCGAGGAGACGGCGCGCCGCATTGATATCGAGGTTCAGCGTATCATGCGCGAGGCCCATCGTCGTGCTGTCGAGATCTTGGATGCCCGTCGCGATCAGCTCGATCTGATGGCGAAGGTGCTGCTTGAGCGCGAGACTGTCGAGGGCGATGCCGTGAATGCCCTGCTCGATAACGAGTGGGACGCCTACCTTGAGCGCGAGGGCGATATCCTGGCGGCCAAGGAGGAGCGCAATGCCAAGGCGGCCGGCATGCCGACCAAGAAGCGCGTGCCTCGAATGAGCGAGGAGGAGCTGGCGGCTGATGCCGCGGCCTTTGCGCAGGCGGCCATGCAGGAGGATGCCGAAGCCGCATCCGATGATGCTGACGATGACCATGCCGTCGTCGATGCCGACACCGACGCCGACAAATAGTCTTTGTGGCGAAAGCCTCCGCGGGGAAACCTGCGGAGGCTTTTTCTTTTGAGCGATATGGGGCCGTCTGTTGATTGGGGACAGACTTAAATGAGCGTTTTCACGCATTTAAGTCTGTCCCCAATTAACATTGCTGCGGCACTTTGCTCGGCTAAAGCGTACAATAGCGCCTATGCGAAAGGGGAACAGATGATCAACGAAACTATGTATGCTCGCGGCGCGGAAAGCTCCATCATCCGTGAGATTTTTAGCTATGGCCTTGAGCGCAAGGCGCAGATCGGTGCGGAAAACGTATTCGATTTTTCGCTGGGCAATCCGAGCGTTCCGGCGCCCGCTGCTGTGGCTGAGTCGATTAAGAAGGCCCTGGAGCTGCCGAGCGACCAGCTGCACGGCTACACGCCCGCACCGGGCCTGCCGCAATGTCGTGCCGCTGTGGCCGAATCGCTCAACCGCCGCTTTGGCACGAGCTATGAGGGCAAAGACGTATTTATGACGGTGGGTGCCGCGGCTTCGCTCACCTGCACGCTCAACGCCGTTACGAACCCGGGCGACGAGGTTATTGTTATCGCCCCGTACTTTCCGGAGTATCGCGTTTGGATTGAGAAGGCCGGCTGTACGTGTGTTGAGGCGCTCGCCGATGAAGATACGTTCCAGCTGAGCGTGGACAACGTGCTCAAGGCGATCAGCGATAAGACGGCGGCCGTCATCATTGACTCTCCCAACAATCCGACCGGTGCCGTATATACATGCGACACGCTGACGCGACTGGCCAATGTTCTGCGCGAGGCCAACGCTCAGCGCGATCCCGAGAATCCGATTATGCTCATCTCGGATGAGCCGTACCGCGAGATTGTGTACGGTGCCGAGGTGCCTTGGGTGCCCTCGATCTACGAGCACACCATCGTGTGCTACTCGTATTCCAAGTCGCTGTCGCTGCCGGGCGAGCGCGTGGGGTGGATCTTGGTTCCCAACACCAATCCGCAGGCTGCCCGTCTGATGCCGGCTGTTGCGGGTGCTGCCCGTACGCTAGGTTTTGTATGCGCACCGGCACTCTTCCAGCGCGTAATCATCGATTGCATCGATGAGCCGAGCGATGTCGAGGCCTATGCGCGCAACCGCACCGCGCTTACCGACGCACTAGCGGAGTACGGCTACACCTATGTTGAGCCGGATGGTGCATTCTACCTGTGGGTGAAGGCGCTGGAACCCGATGCGAATGCGTTTTGCGAGCGTGCAAAGAAGTATGAGTTGCTTGCGGTTCCCTCGGACAGCTTTGGTATGCCGGGTTGGTTCCGCCTGGGCTATTGCGTGAGTTACGAAACGATTATCAATTCGCTACCCGCTTGGAAACAGTTGGCGGACGAGTATCGTTAAAAGTAAAGCGCTCTGCCTACAATGTTTTACGTGAAACGGGGTTTGGTGTTAAGCCAGACCCCGTTGTCATGGACGTTGTGTCTTTGGGATGGAGTGGTTTTACGACTATCGAAGGCTATGCGTACAATGAATATAAGCGACGGCCGTGCCAGATAAGGAGACCTGATGCCCTACCTGCTTTCTTGTGACATTCATACCCATACGATATTCTCTGCGCATGCATATTCGACCATTGAGGAGAATGTGTACTGGGCGGCAGAGCGTGGCCTGCAGGTGCTCGGATCTGCCGACCATCTGAGCTCTATGGTTACGGCTTGCCCCAATGACCTGCGCAGTTACCAGTTCTTTATCAACCAGGATATCTGGCCGCGCATTTGGAGCGGCGTGCTGGTGCTGCGTGGTGCCGAGGCCGATATCGTTTCGCTGGACGGAAGCCTGTTTGGCGAGGACACTCCTGTCACGCTCGATATTGCCGGCGATTCGTACAGCCGTCAGCATTCGCTGTTCGATTTGGTTACGCGAAATTTGGATTATTTGGTTGCGAGCGTGCATAATCCGCAGATTGCTGAAGGCGCGACGCTGGCCCAGACGACCGAGATGTATATCAATGCCCTGGAGCACCCCAAGGTGTTCATGCTGGGTCACACGGGGCGTTCGGGCGTGCCGTTCGATATCGACGAGGTGCTGTTGGCAGCTAAGGCCAAGCACAAGATTATCGAGATCAACAACCATAGTCTTGAACACGGTGTCGACACTGAGCATTGGGCCGTATGCCGCAAGATCGCCGAGCGCTGCGCCGAGCTGGGCGTGGGCATTGGCGTGTCAACCGATGCCCACATTGGCATGGCCATTGGCAAGCTCGATCACGCGCGCAAGATGCTCGACGAGATTCACTTCCCGCTGGATTTGATCGTGACGCGCGACCGCGAGACGCTGCTGCGCGAGATGGCGGCAGCCGGCGTGTGCGATCTGCGCAATGAGATGTAGCGGAGTTTATAAACCAAGCGAAGGGGGCGGCCCAAGCGGGTCGCCCCCTTTCTTGTCCCAAAAATCTACTGAGGTCGGTTAGCGGCGTTCGAGGACCGCTACGGTTTCGGTGTGGTCGGTGTGAGGGAACATGTCGACGGGCGTGATCTTGAGCAGGCAATAGCCTCCGTCGAGGAGCTGATGCAGGTCGCGCTCTTGAGTTACGGGGTTGCAGCTGATATAGGTGATGCGGCGCGGCTTAAGTGCGCAGGCAGCTTCGAGGAACTCGGGCGTGGAGCCGGCGCGCGGCGGGTCGATGGAAAGAACGTCGACGCGTTCGTTGTTGTCGGCGGCATCCAGGATGTAGTCGGTGGCGTCGTCGGCCATAAACCAAGCGCTGCGGGTGAGGCCGTTGAGCTCGGCATTGCGACGTGCGTCGGCAATGCCCGCCGGGTTGCGCTCAACGCCGAGCAGCATAATGCCGATACCCTTGTTCTGGGCATCTTTAGCTGCGCACAGGCCGATAGTTCCGCTACCGCAATAGGCATCCATGAGTACGTCGCCCTGCTGCAGGTCCATGCCGTCAATCGCGAGCTGATAGAGCAGCTCGGTCTGCTGCGGGTTGGTCTGGTAGAACGCGGTGGGGGAGATATCGAACTCGCAGCCGAGCAGCTGGTCGCGCATGCACTCGGCGCCATATACAATGCGGGTTTCCTCGCCGAGGATGGCGTTGCCGGGACGTCCGTTGATGTTTTGGGCGACGGTGACGATGTGCGGATTGAGTGCGGCGACAGCCTCAAAGAACTCCTGCGCATGCGGCAAGTCGCGCTGAGCGGTCACGAGCGTGACCACGACCTGGTCGGTACGCCAACCGCAGCGGACGACGGCATAGCGAAGTAAACCAAGATGCTTGTCCTCATTAAAGGCGGGAATATGCAGCCGCTCAGCTTCGCGTGCGATGCCGTTGAGAATCTGACGGGCACCCGGTGCCTCGACAGGACACTCGGGTACGGCAACGATCTTGTGCGTGCCGCGCTCAAAGAAACCGCAACGGACAGCACCCTCCTTACCGGGAGCAAAGGGAGTGGCGGCCTTATGGCGAAAACCGCGCGGCGCAGGATATTTGCCCGGGTCGCCCAGGGTGACACCCATGCCACGAATAGGATCTACAGCAATGCCCTCACGCTCACAAAGCGAAGCAAAAAGCTCCTCCATAGCAGCCTGCTTGGCGGCGAGCTGCTTCTTATAAGGACGATTGAGCGCCGTACACCCACCGCAAGCTTTCATGATGGAACAAGGAGACTTGGGATCAACGGCCTTACGCGCAGACGGAACCGGATTCTTATACGGGCGCTTGGAGCGATTCTGAGATGCCTTATCGTCGTTCCGACGAGAGCCGGGACGCTTGGCCTTAGCCGACTTACCCTTCGCATTCAGAGACGACTTGGATTTCTTAGAAGATTTTTTCTCCCCCGACCCCTCAGCCGCCTCGATCAAAGCACGACGAGCCTTACGCTCCGCACGAGATTCTGCCATCAAAAACTCCACTAATTCATGAATTAAAAGCTGCAAGCATTGTACCGTGCCAAGCCAGCGGGCGATATGCAAGCGGCCATTTCCTGTCAGTGATAAGTCCAACGATGTTTGCCCGGCGCGGGCGGGGAGCGGCGCGTAATTAAGTTTATCGCGAGTTCCGCACGCAAAGGAAAGCACTTAATGTGCTTTCCGTCTTGCGCAGGACTGTAGAGCAGGAAACTTAATTACGCGCCGCTCCCCGCCCGCGCCGGGCAAACCCTCCCTTGTACTCCATCTCACTAAAGTGTATGATTCTGAACGTTACATGATTCACTTTACCTAACTAAAGTGCCATCAAGGGGGAATACCATGAATACCGATATGTCTCGTCGTCAGTTTGTTGGTCTAGCCGGTTCGCTCGCTACGGTTCTAGGCCTTGGCCTGGTAGGCTGCGGTGGTGGTGCCGGTAAGGGTTCCGCTGCTGGCTCTGCCGCGGCCAAGGATGTGAAGGGCGCTGCGGAGTCCAAGAAGCTCGTGGTGGGCTTTGATAAGTCCTATCCTCCGTACGGCTTTGTGGGCGATGACGGCGAGTACACGGGCTTTGATCTCGACCTTGCCAAGGCTGTTGCCGATAAGCAGGGCTGGGAGGTCAAATACGAGGCCATCGACTGGGACGCCAAGGATACGCTGCTTAACTCGGGCGCCATCAACTGCATCTGGAACGGCTTTACCATGGAGGGCCGCGAGGACGACTATACGTTCTCCGAGCCGTACATGCTCAACGAGCAGGTGCTGGTGGTAAAGAAAGATGCGGGCATCAAGAGCTGGGACGATCTTGCCGGCAAGACCGTGATTACCCAGACCGATTCCGCTGCGCAGGATGTGCTCGAGGGTGACCAGAAGGATCTGGCGGCGACGTTTGCCACGCTCGATACCATCGGTGAGTACAACACGGCGTTTATGCAGCTCGAGAGTGGTGCGGTCGATGCCGTTGCCTGTGACCTCTCGATCGCTCAGTATCAGCTTGCCGCCAAGCCCGATGCCTATACGCAGCTTGATGAGCCGCTGTCCAGCGAGCACTACGCCGTTGGCTTTAAGAAGGACGACACCAAGTCGGCCGATGCTGTAACCGAGTCGCTCAAGGCGCTCTACGAGGACGGCACGGTTAAGGACCTGTGCGACAAGTATTCAAGCTATGGTCTTTCCTTCGACAACTGGGTGCTCAAATAGCGGCTTTCCCAGGCACCCGATTTTGCCGTTCAAACCGTCGCTTGCGTACATTTAGTACGCGGCGCTCCTCTTTCACGGCAAACTCGGGCACCTGGAAAACCCGCTTTAGCATTGGGTTCGCTGTTCCGTTACTGTGAAAGAGAGCTTGGGTTGTCTATTCAGGTCATGATGCAGATGCTTGGCCAGGGATTCTTGGTCAGCTTGCAGCTGTTTGTGCTGACGTTGCTCGGGTCGATTCCGCTGGGAATCCCCGTGGCGTTCATGCGCATGAGCAAAATTGCGCCGCTGCGTTGGATTGCGCGCATCTATATTTCGGTGATGCGCGGCACGCCGCTTATGCTGCAGATGTTTGCGATCTACTTTGCCCCGTACTACGTGTTTGGCATCTCGCTCACGCCCGATTCCAAATGGACGGCGTGCGTCGTGGCATTCATCATCAACTACGCCGGCTACTTTGCCGAGATCTATCGCTCGGGCCTGCAGTCGATTCCGCGCGGTCAATATGAGGCCGCCGAGGTGCTGGGCTACTCGCGTCTGCAGACGTTTCTGTATATCGTGATGCCGCAGGTCGCCAAGCGTATTCTGCCGGCGATGGGCAACGAGATCATCACACTGGTCAAGGACACGTCGCTGGCGTTTGCCATTGGCGTGGGTGAGATGTTCTCGACCGCCAAGGCGCTGGTCGCCTCGCAGGTGAGCATGGTGCCGTTTGCGATTGCGGCGTTGATCTACTGGGTCTTTAACTTTGTGGTCGAGATGCTGCTGGGCGCTGCCGAAAAGAAGCTGGACTATTATCATGACTAACTCAGTGATGAAAATCGAAAGCGCGCGTAAGGCGTTTGGCGGCAATGAGGTGCTCAAGGATATCTCACTCGAGGTAAAGCGTGGCGAGGTCGTGGCGATTATCGGACCCTCGGGCGGCGGTAAGTCCACGCTGCTGCGCTGTGCCACGCTGCTCGAGACGCTCGACGGTGGCTCGCTCTCGTTTGGCGACCTTGCCGTCGCGACGGATGCGGGTTCGGGCGCGGTGTACGCAAAGGGCGATGTACCTAAACAGGCGCGTTCGCGTTTTGGTCTGGTGTTCCAGAACTACAATCTGTTCCCGCACTATACCGTGATGAGAAACATCACCGACGCGCCGATCCGCGTGCTTAAGCGTCCGCGCGAGCAGGCGGAAGCTCGTGCGTATGAATTGATTGCTCAGATGGGGCTTGTGGGCAACGAGAATAAGGTTCCGTGTGAGCTTTCGGGCGGTCAGCAGCAGCGCGTGAGTATTGCCCGCGCCCTGGCGCTCGACCCGGAGATCCTGTTCTTTGACGAGCCGACCTCGGCGCTCGATCCCGAGCTGACGGCCGAGGTGCTGCGTGTCATTAAGGACCTCGCTGCGCAGAACATGACGATGGTGATCGTGACCCACGCAATGCAGTTTGCGCGCGATGTTGCCGACCGCGTGGTCTTTATGGATGGCGGTCGTATTGTCGAGGAGGGTCCTGCCGAGCAGGTCATCGACCATCCGCGCGAGCGGCGCACGCGTGAGTTCTTAAGCCGTATCGAGGGATAGGCTCAGGTATTTACTCAACTATTAATTGAGGCGAAGCCGCCACAGGTCTTACGGTCTGTGGCGGCTTTTTGTTTACATCGACGGGGTTCAATAATTGCCTCACAAGCTTGTCTCTTCCTCTCGCCGCCTGTATCCATACGTGCGCCGAAAGGTATGCATGGACAGTCACCTGTGAGGGTAGGGTGGTGGCATAGGACATTTGGAGGGTGAGTCGGCTCGGCTGCCGACCATGCTGCTCCCGGGACGGCACCGACCGCGAACTCTCCCCGTTGGCGTCGCGCATTGCGCGCGGCCCTGCAAGGAGGTCATCATGGGTGCTCCCAAGACCGGCAATGTAAGGAACGTGGTGCTCGTAGGCCAAGGCGGGGTGGGCAAGACTTCACTCGCCGAGGCCATGCTCCACCTTTCCGGCAAGACCGCCCGCCTGGGCGGCCACGACGGCACCAAGCCCACGCTCGACTATGACCCCGAAGAGGTCAAGCGTTCGTTCTCCATCTCGACGACCATCGCGCCGATCGACTGGAAGGGCGCCCGCATCAACGTGCTCGATGCCCCGTGCTATCCCGATTTTATCGGCGACGCCTTTGCCGCGATGAGCGTCTGCGAGACGGCTCTGTTTGTGGTCGACGCCGAGGCCGGCCCGCAGCCTACGACCGTCAAGCTTTGGTATGCGGCGGAGGACTTGCGCCTGGCGCGCGCGGTGTTCGTAAACCGCCTGTCGCGCTCCGAGGCCAGCTTTGCGACCACAATGGACATGCTGCAGGAGCGCTTTGGCACGCGCCTGGGCGCCGTGACCCTTCCCTGGGGCGAGGGCGAGGACTTTGACGGCATTATCGACCTGGTGCGCATGAAGGCGCGCCATTGCAACGGCACCGAAGCCGTTGAGTCGGAGATTCCCGAGGAGTATCGTGCCCAGGCCGAGGAAGCCCATGACCATCTGTGCGAGCTGGTGGCCGAGGCTGACGACGAGCTGATGATGAAATACTTGGAAGGCGAGGAGACGCTGACGCAGGAGGAGCTTGAAGGCCTGCTGTCTAAGGCGATCGCCGAGCGCATCTTTGTGCCGGTCTTTGCGGGCGATTGCATTAAGGAGCAGGGCGTCAACTCGCTGATGGACGACATCGCCACGTACTTCCCGGCGCCGACCGACTACGGCGAGATGCCGCTCATCGACGGTGATTCGCTTAAGATTTCGAGTGACGATGACCGTCCGGTGGCGTTTGTGTTTAAGACGCTGGCCGATCCGCAGCAGGGCCGCATCAGCTTTATCAAGGTGCTGACGGGCACGCTTGAGCCGGGTCTTGAGCTGGTCAACGCGCGTACCCGCAAGAGCGATCGTCTGGCTCACCTGTATGTGATGTGCGGCCGCGACATGACCGAGGTCGGCCACGCCTATGCCGGCGACATCATCGTGGCGCCCAAGCTGGCTGCCGAGACGGGCGATACGCTCTCGATTACCGGCAAGGTCGAGGCTGCGGCGTTTAAGTTCCCCAACTCGCAGTACCGCATCGCCATTGAGGCCGAGAATCGCGGTGACGAGGAGAAGCTCTACACGTTTATCGAGAAGGCGTGCAAGGCCGATCCGACCATGAGCATCGATCGTGATGAGGAGACGGGCCAGACTATCATTTCCGCCGTGGGCGAGGCGCAGGTTTCGGTGCTGCTCAACCGTTTGGAGGATCGCACCAAGGTCGTGGCCAAAAGCGTGCCGATCCGCATTCCGTATCGCGAGACCATCCGCCGCACGGCGAGTGCCCAGGGCCGCCACAAGAAGCAGACTGGCGGTGCCGGTCAGTATGGCGACTGCTGGCTGCGCGTTGAGCCGCTCATTGGGCCCGACGGCACGAGCGATGGCTATGAGTTTGTGGACGAGGTCGTAGGCGGCCGTATTCCACGTTCGTTGATCCCCGCCGTGGACAAGGGTGTCCAGGAGACCATGAAGGACGGCATCATTGCCGGCTATCCGCTCACGGGCATTCGCGTGGCTGTGTACGACGGTTCGTATCACAGCGTCGACTCCAACGAGATGGCGTTCCGCGCGGCGGCCCGCATCGGCCTGCGCAAGGCATGCGCCGATGCCGACCCGGTGGTGCTGGAGCCCATCGAGGAAATCACGGTGACTATCCCCGAGAGCTACGCCGGCGCCGTGATGGGCGACATCTCGGCCTCACGTGGTCGCGTGACGGGCATGGAGACCGATGAGCGCGGCGACACCGTGGTCATCGCCCAGGCGCCGCTGGCCGAGCTGACGGATTACTCGACGCGTCTGCGCTCTATCACGCGCGGCACGGGCGACTTTACCATGAAGCCCGCCGGCTACGAGCAGGTTCCCTATGACGTTCAGGCCAAGCTGGTCGAGCGCTATGAGGAGGGTCGCGCCAAGTAGCGTGGGGCTTTGTCTGCAACATGCATGCCGATACAAGGGCCGCTCTGGGCAATCCAGGGCGGCCCTTTTTGATCCCTGGGGGATGGAGGAAAACGGATCATTTTAGGTTTTGGGGCAGCTTGGTCGGCCTAGTCTCCCGAGGCCTGATTGCGGCCGGTGGCGTAGTCGATCTGCACATGCGGTTGCAGGTTGTAGCAATATACGTGGAAACAGAGGGTCTTGCCGTGGTCCTCGATCGATTGTGCTTCCAGACGAACGCCACGACAGACGAGTTCCTCTTCGTTGTACATGGGTGTGACGCGATAGAGAACATGGTTGCCTGTGTCGCGGATGTAGTTAAGAATCTGCTCTTCAAACGGTAGCATGCCCGTCTCGTTGAGATAACGCGTTCCGGTGAGGAGATTTTTGCGGTTGGCGTTTTCGCCGCAGAGCGACCAGGCGATAAGGTGACAGCGATTGTAGAGGCTCTGGCCCGGAATAAAGTCGTAGCGCTGCTGGTGCCAACCGGCAGGATGGATGCGCGAGATATCGCCGCGTTTTCCCTGTCCGAGCGACTCGGGGCCTACGCAGGCGAGCGCCTTGCGAGTGCGGCCCAGGCTGTCGAGCTTGGAGAATTTCTTAAAGCAGTCTTCTTCGGTGGCACGCTCATACTCGTCAAGCGTGAACGACGGCGTGCCGAGCGGGTGCGTGCTGTCGGCGCGAAGGGCAACGTAGGGGTTGCCGGCGTAGTCGGGAATGCTGCTGAGGTATACGCCGCGGGCGCGGTTGAGGTCGGGGTTTTCGACCTCGTCGATAGGGGTGGTGGCACTGTCCGCGGAGGCGTCGTCACCGGTGTCGGTTGCAGCGGAATCGGAGCCATCGCCAGAGTCTTGGCTATTTTGGGAGTCCGAGGAGCTCTCTGTTCCCGATTCGAGCCGGGCAACCAGGTTCGCCTCGTCTTCGGTTCGGCTGGGGCTCTCGTCTTGCTTTTCGGCCAGGGCCGCCGCCTGTTCATCGCATTGCGGCGACAGCAGCTTGGGAGCTCCGTCGAGCGATCCCGTAAACAGCGCAAACCCCAACACCAGGGCGGTGCCGATGGAAAGTACTTGCTTGTAGGCGGGCTTGTGCGACATTGAGGCTCCTGGATGGACGGTTGGGAATCTACCAGTCTAGCAGGAGCCGGCAGGGGCCGTTCTGTCGAACAAATACTCAAGATTTGGGATAGATGCTACTGATTCATTTGCCTCATATGGAGCTGCAGCGGTTGTGAATGCGGGGCTATTCGGCGTTTCCCATGATAAAACCTGCCAAAATAAACCTGTCCCTTTTTGGTAGGTTGTGGGAGCTCGGGTTTGCTTGTCTCGCGTGACGTTGCGTGGAATAATCGAGGCGAACCATCTTAACTGGAATTCATTGCGCTTGCCCTTCGGCTGCGCCTATTTTCGGAGGCATCATGAGGGTCGTTAAGCGCATTAATCACAATGCCGCCTTGCTTGTCAACGATAAGGGAACCGAGCTTGTGGCGCTGGGGAAAGGCATTGGTTTCCCTGACGGCCCCGATGAGGTTTCGCTTGCGCAGATTGAGCGCACGTTTTACAACGTTGATGCACGCTACCTGCCACTTCTTAACGAGATCGATCCCAAGGTAATGGAATTTAGTGCGCAGATTGCCGATGTCGCGCGCACCAACATTTCGCGTGAGCTGTCGGCGAACCTCCCTTTTACGCTTGCCGACCATATCAGTTTTGCCATCAAGCGCTGCCGTGAGCACATGTATGTTCAGATGCCGCTTTCTTGTGACGTTCAGCAGCAATATCCCATTGAATTTAAGATTGCGGCGCTTGCCCATGCTGGCATAGAGCGCGAATTCGGTTTATCTATGCCACGCGGGGAGAGGGCAGGCATCGCGCTCTGCATCGTTAACAGCGTTATGGCAAGTTCTAGTAAGGCAAAGTCAAACGACGTCCGCCGCGAGGAACGTCTGATCGAAAAGCTCGTAGCGATTATCGAGAAAGATCTTGCTATCGCCGTTGACCGCGATGCTTTTGACTACGCACGCTATGACACTCATGTACGCTACTTGTTAGAGCGCGTCCGCACCGGGGAGCCGCTTAATACCGATAATGCGGCGCTCTATCGTCCTCTCTGTGAAGAGCATCCGGCTATAGCGGCTTGTGTTGACAAAATGGCAGAACTTATCGAGGAAACGTATCATGCCTCCATCGTGCCCGAGGAGAAGGTGTATCTCATGCTCCATGTCAATCGGGTCTATGCCGGCAACGTGACGGGCGAGGTGTCAGCCGACAAATAGGCGCTTTCTATACCGTTCAGGGAAGAAAGCCTACCGCTCGCAGACTTTTGGGCACCATGAGGCCGCCGTTCACATGGCAGAGCTGATAACCTTGGCGCGACATAAGGTGTTATTCGAGAGCTGAGCTTCCGAAGCGTGACGTAAAGACAGAGCGACCTGTCGATGTCTCGTTTTGGAGCTCTTTGTCTTTACGCCGTTTCCCTCAACAATCGAATACTTCTGTGCGGACGACGGGCCACCGTCCGCTTTGTCTCCTCGCGCGCGCAGCGAGGAAGGAACCGGATCGTTCGAAAGGGAAGATGATATGGCTGACAATAAGAAGATCGCAGCCGATGTGCTCGAGGCGTTGGGCGGCAAAGACAACATCACCTTTGCAGCCCACTGCATGACGCGTCTGCGTTTTAACCTTAAGGATATGGAATTGCCTGACATTAACGCTGTTAAAAAAATTAACGGCGTCATCGGCGCTCAAATATCTGGCGGGCAGTTCCAGGTGATTATTGGGCAAAACGTGCCTAAGGTGTATGACGAGCTCATCAAGATGAGCGGCTTGGCCAAGCAGGAGAGTATCGACGAGAACCTCGATGCAAGTGGAGTCAAAACACCGCTTACCCCGACAGCCGTTGGCAATGCGATTCTTAACTACCTCTCGGGCTCCATGGTTCCGATGATTCCATTGCTGCTCGCTTCGGGCATGTTCAAAACCGTTGCCGTCGTACTCGGGCCAACGATGCTCAATCTCATTGCGGATACGAGCGATCTATATGTCCTGCTCAATATGCTCTACAACGTGACGTTCTACTTTATACCAGTCTTCTTGGGCTTTTCGGCCGCCAAGAACATTGGCGCCACGCCTATGTACGGTGCTTTTATGGGCGGTGTGCTTATCGAACCGACGTTTATGCAAATGGCAGCCGAGGGAAAAGCCTTTAGCGTTTACGGCATCCCCTGCGTGCCTGAAAACTATGCACAGACGGTCATTCCCGTCCTGCTCACAGTGGCCTTGATGTCCGTCTTCGAAAAGTTCCTGCGCAAGCATATGCCTGATTCGCTTACTACGGTGTTTACGCCGCTTTGCACGCTTGCTCTGACTGTCCCCTTTGCGCTTTGTCTGCTTGCCCCTCTTGGCTCTTTGTGCGGCAACGGTCTGGCTGCAATCTTTGGGTTCCTCGGCGCCGAGGGAGGCATCGCGGCGATTATTGGTGGCGGCTTGCTTGCGGCAATTTGGTTGCCCATGGTCATTACGGGCATGCATGTCGCGGTCATTATGATTGCCATTGCAAACTTCATGTCGACGGGCTCTGACAGCTTTATTATGGTCGCTACTACGGTTTCGCTGTGGGCTGCCTATGGAGCGGAGATTGCGACATGGCTCAAACTCCGCAACAAGGAGGAAAAGAGCCAATGTGCCGGCTATCTTGTCGCCCAGCTCATTGGAGGCGTCGGCGAGCCGTTCATCTATGGCATGCTGTTCCGCTATCGTAAGCTGTTCGTTGCCTGCATGGCGGGTTCATTTGTCGCCGGTGCCGGGGCGATCGCTTTGCATGTGAATGCCTATCTTGCTGGTGCTGCTTCAAACGTGCTTAATATTATGACGTTTGTCGGCGGTGGCAACGAGAACCTGGTCTGTGCCGCTATCGCTTCGGCAGCTGGCTTTATCGTAAGCTTTGCCGTTGCCTGGTTCTTTGGCTTTAGCGAGGATGAGCTGGAGAACGGTCCGATTTCCGAGCGCTAGAAAAGCGGTCGCATATAGGTGGTTCAGCTCAAAAAATGCCGCCTATAGATGATTCCGCAGGGCGGTATGTTTGCTGCCGCCCTGCATATTATGTCGAAGGGGTTGTTACATATGCTTATCAGTGAGGCTATTCAAGCTATCCAGGACTATTGCGGCGGCATCGATGCTTTTACCGGTAAGCCCATCGAGCTTGCGACGACGCGCGATCGGGTGCTTTACGGCAACGTCGATCAGCAATGTACCGGAATCGTTACATGCATTTGGGCTACGGCGGAGGTAATTAGCCGTGCCAAGGAGCTTGGCGCCAACCTGATTGTTCCGCACGAGGCGCTGTTCTGGAACCACGGAGACAGCCGTGAAGTGGTCGCGGGGAACGAGACCTTTGAGGCAAAGTGCGCCTTGCTTGACGATTGGGGTGGAGCGGTTTGGCGTTGCCATGACTATATCCACTCGGGCGTTCCGCTCGCCTCGGACGGTTCGATGGTCGACGGCATCTTTTACGGATTTGCGGCCAAGATGGACTGGCTTGGCTCCGCGGTAGACAAGTCATTCATGAGGTACCGCATTGAGCCAACGCCGGCCCGCGATCTTGCGCAGGCGCTCGTACACAAGCTTGGATTAAATGGAACGCGCTTGATCGGCGACGGTGACGCGCTCGTTCGCAATGTCGAGATTCCCATGCACATTATGGGACGAGATAACGACGAGATTGCCCATATCGACTCTGATGACATCGATTGCATTTTGGCCATGGAGTTTATCGACTTTACGGTGAGTGAGTACATCCGCGACGCCGCAATGCTCGGTCAGGGGAAATGCGCCATCCATATGGGTCACTTTAACGGCGAAGAGCCGGGTATGGAGTGCATGGCGGCATGGTTGCCCGCTGCGCTTGGGGCTGCCGGCGGTGAGTTGCCGGTCACTTTTGTGCCCATGGGAGACACGTATCAATACGTGCTGGCATAAATAGAACAGGGCCGCGACGTTTTATAGTGCCGTGGCCCTGTTTGCGTTTCCCCAGATAAAACCTGCCAAAATAAACCTGTCCCTTTTTGGCAGGTCTGCGGGTCAATGCTCGCCAAACGAAGTTGCGGTGGAATAGTTCCTGTTTGTGCCCGATTGGCCGCAAAACAGGAACTATTCCACCGCAACTCATCGGGATGCGCTATTGGTTCATGTTGCCGTGGATGTAGGGGGTGACCTCGGGGGAGATATGGTCGCAGCCCAGCTCGCGCAGCGCGGACTCGATAACGGCGGGCAGCGGGGTCTTGCCCTCGGCATCGACGGCGGTGCCGCCGAGCGCGGCGATCTTGGCGACATCTGCGGGAGCGGCCTCGATATGCATGCAGCCGCCGACCAGGCGTGCACGGACCTGAGCCAAGTCAAGATCGTGCAGGTAATCCTCGCAGGCGCGGATCAGGGAGACCTTCTCGAACGTAAGCTCCTCGCCCGTGGGGACGCGGGTGGCAAGGCAGGCTCCCGCCGGCAGGTTCCAAACGGGATAGCCCCATGCACGCAGCAGCTCGCGCTCTTCGTCCTTGGTAAAGCCGACCTCCATAAGAGGGGAGCGTACGCCGAGCTCTTCTGCCGCGCGCATGCCGGGGCGGTAGTCGCCGCGATCACTTGCATTGCTGCCATCGATGACGGTGGGAAAGCCGAGCGACTTGGCGTGGTTGACGATGGCGGTAAAGCCGGCGTGCTTGCAGTGGTAGCAGCGGTCGGCGTCGTTGCAGGCAACCTGCGGAAGCTGGAGCTGATCGACCGAAAGATTAAGCACCGGAAGCTTAAAATGCGGACCTTCATCGGCCTGTCCGTCAACAGATCGCTCAAACGAAGACTGCTCGGGCGTGCCGATGAGCGGCGTGGTGAGATGGACGAGAAGGGTGCTGGCGGGCATGATGTGAGAGCAAACGGCAGCCAAAAAGCTGCTGTCGACGCCGCCGGAAAAGCCGATGGCGACGCGTCCGTATGCCAAAAGCAGCTCTTCGAGCGCTGCGAGTTTGTCCTGAAGCTCCTCTGCGGGTGCGGTGGTGTCTAAAGACATAAAACGTTCCTTACCGTTGAGTACTCGGTCGAAAACTATAATCCTACCGAGCCGCTCGCCATAAGACATCTATCTATGTAACGAAAGTGCAATATGTATATACGTTATATACAAGTTTGTAAAGTGCGGTAGAGTATCGGCGATGCAAGCCGATGAGGGGGGAGCGAAATGATCAAGGCTGTCATTTTTGATATGGACGGAACGCTGGTCGACACCGAGCGTCTGGGCATTAAGGCGTGGAAGGCGGGTGCCGCTGAGCTGGGGCTCGCGATTGATGAGGCGCTTATCCACCAGTTTATCGGCCGTACGCTGGTCGATGTCATGGGCATTCTCGAGGAGCACTACGGTAGCCACGAGACCGCCGAGGCGATCTATGTCCGCCACAAGGAGATTCGCGACGAGATGGTCAAGACCGAGCTGGAGCTTAAGGCCGGTGCTGCCGAGTGCCTGGACGAGCTTTTGGCTGCGGGTTATCGCGTGGGCCTTGCGACGTCTTCGCGCCACGTTACCGCCGAGCGCAACCTTAAGATGGTCGGTCTCTTTGACAAGTTTGAGACCGTGACCTGCGGTGAGGACGTCGTGCACGGCAAGCCCGATCCCGAGATGTGTCTGCTTGCCTGCGAGCGCGCGGGCTTTGCTCCCGAGGAGTGCGCCGTGGTCGAGGATTCGCGCAACGGCTGTGTCTCGGGCATCACGGCCGGCTGCCATGTCTTTGCCGTTCCCGATATCGTTCCGCTGCCGCAGGACGTGGTGGATGGCTGCGAGGCCGTGCTCGATACGTTGTTCGACCTTTCGGCGGCAGTTAAAGCCGCGCGCTAGACAATTGCGGCGTTGAAACGAGCAATTGCCCACGTTTGCGCTTAAGCAAAAGGGGCCCGGCAATGGTCGGGCCCCTTTTGCTTAAGCGGCGACATAGCATACTTGCGGGCGTGCTACAGATACGCGCCTAGGTTGATGGCCGTGGCGTCGGTCTGGCTGCTTGCCTGGGTGCTGGCGCGTTCCAGCAGGAACGGCCGTACGAGTTCTTGGCGGTTGATATCCTCGGCGGCGGTGACTGCGGTGACGGTGCGCGCGGCAGAGCCGATGTGGACGTGCTTGGTCTTCGCCGGGGCCTTGTTCTCGATTTGCTCCATCAGCAGTTGGACACCCTTGCGGCCAATCTCGTAGCCCGGGGGCGCTACCGTAGTGAGCGGGACCGATCCGCTCCAAGCGAGCGGGTTGCCGTCGCATCCGGCCACGCGTACTTGCCCGGGGACAGAGATGCCCTTGTCGACCAGTGCCGAAACGACGCCCGAGGCCAACACATCGGTCAGGCCGACGACAAAATCGGGACGTTCGTCCGCGGGGCGCTCGGCGATTTGGGCACCGATGCCGTAGCCGTCGGCAGCGGTATTCCATTCGCCGGCGTCGATGACTTCGATCTTGATATCGGGGTGCAGGGCGAGCGCCTTATGAATGCCAAGGACGCGCAGGGTGAGTTGCATAAATGCTGCTCGGCCGACGACGACAATATGGTGTGCGCCGCGGGCGATGGCGAGCTCGGCGATGATGCGACCCTGGGCCTCGTTGTCGGCCGCTACGTAGTAGCCGGGCTCGGAGCAATGGATGTCCAGATGGACGATCGGCACGGGCATCTTGGTCATGGCGGGGTGCCAGTCGGGGGATGCCATGGGCTGAACCATGACGCCGGACATTTGCGTGCCCATAAAGTAGCGCAGGTAATGGTCCTCGAGAATATCGTCGTTATCGGCGTTGGCGATGAGCAAGTCGTAGCCGTGCTTGCGGGCCTCGTTGTGGGCGCCGCTGGCGATTTGGAGCGAAAAGCCGTGATCGAGACGGGGGAGCACCAGGCCAAAGGACTTGGTGGCGCCGCCCGCGAGCTGACGAGCGCTTTGGTTGGGCAGGTAGCCAAGGCGACTGATGGTCTCGTTGATGAGCTTGAGGGTCTCGGGGCGCAGCTTTTCGGGGTGGTTGAGCGCGTTGGAAACCGTGCCCAGCGAAACTCCGGCCTCGCGCGCGACGTCGCTGATTTTTACCTTTGCCATAGCGGCCCCTTTGATGCGTTTCAAGTACAAGCCAGATTGTAGCATCCCAAACCAACCAAAAAGGGATAGGTTTATTTTGGCAGGTTTTATCTGGGGAAACGCTGTTGCCAACGCGACCACCACGAGGGGGGACAGGCGCCTTTGTGGTGGTTTGGACCGGCTGGACGTGTGTGCATCGGGTGGTATCTAAGTTGAGGTACCACTTCTGGTATATCAGCTTGCGTTTGCGTGAGTACAATACTCGAACGTTATACGTCTCAGCGCCCCCTGTGCGTGGACGTCTTGCAGTCACGCGAACGAAGGGATTTATCCTATGTGCGGAATCGTCGGCTACACCGGCTCTGATATTGCAAAGAACATCCTGATCACGGGCCTCAAGCGCATGGAGTATCGCGGCTATGACTCCTCGGGCGTCGCGCTCGAGGTGGGCGAGGGCGCCGCGGCGCACCTCGACGTCATCCGCCGCGTGGGCAAGGTCGCGGGCCTGGAGAGCGAGCTTTCCAACATCGACAGCGACGCTACCTGCGGTATCGGCCATACCCGTTGGGCCACCCACGGCAAGCCCTCCGTCGTTAACGCTCACCCCCACACCAGCTGCGACGGTCGTATCGCCATCGTCCACAACGGCATCATCGAGAACTTCGCCGAGCTGCGCGAAGAGCTGGAGGGCCGCGGCCATCACTTTAAGAGCGAGACCGATACCGAGGTCTTCGCGCATCTGATCGAAGAGGCTTATGCCGAGGCGCACGACCTGATGGCCTCCGTGCGCGAGGCGTGCACCCACGTGGTCGGTGCCTATGGTCTGGCCGCCGTGTGCGCTGACGAGCCCGGCGTGATCGCCGTGGCCCGCAAGGATTCCCCGATCGTAGTCGGCGTGGGCGAAACCGGCTCCTATGTTGCTTCCGATGTCATCGCGCTCATCGACGCCACCCGCGATGTCGTGGTGCTCGAGGACGGTCAGTTTGCTAAGCTCACGCCCGCAGGCGTCGAGTACACCGACGAGGCCGGCAACGTTATCGAGCCCAAGGTCACCCACATCGACTGGGACCTGGACATGGCAGAAAAGGGCGGTTATCCCGACTTTATGCTCAAGGAGATTCACGAGCAGCCGCGCGTCGTGCGCGACACGCTGGTTGGTCGCATGACGCCGGCCGGCGAGCTCGATATCGACGAGCTGGGCCTTTCGCTCGAGGAACTCAACGACATCGACCGCGTCTACGTGATCGCTTGCGGCACCAGCTATCACGCTGGCCTCATCGCAAAGAACCTTATTGAGGGCTGGGCTCGCATTCCCACCGAGGTCGAGGCTGCCAGCGAGTTCCGCTATCGCAACCCCATCATCACGCCGACGACGCTCGTCGTTGCCGTGTCCCAGTCGGGCGAGACGGCCGATACCCTCGCCGCCATTCGCGATGCGCGCATCAAGGGCGCCAAGGTCTTTGGCATCACCAACGTGGTGGGCAGCCCCGTGGCGCGCGAGAGCGACGGCGTCATCTATACCAAGGCCAACAAGGAGATCGCGGTCGCCTCGACCAAGAGCTTCATCGGCCAGGTTGTGAGCCTCACGCTGCTGGCTCTGCTGCTGGCGCAGGTCAAGTACCGTCTGACCACCAAGCAAGCGCGCATGATGTTCCGCGAGCTTTCCGATACGGCCGAGCAGATCCAGTGGATTTTGGACACGCAGACCGAGGCCGTGCACGAGGCCGCCCTGCTATGCAAGGACGCGCAGTCGGCGCTGTTCGTGGGACGCGGTATGGGCGCTGCCATCTCCTACGAGGGCGCACTCAAGCTCAAGGAGGTCAGCTACCTGCACGCCGAGGCGTATGCTGCCGGCGAGATGAAGCATGGCCCCATCGCGCTGATCGATCCGGGCTTCCCCGTCATCGCCGTGGCCACCAAGAGCGCCACCTACGACAAGACCGTGTCGAACCTTATGGAGTGCAAGGCGCGCGGTGCCAAGGTCATCGTCGTTGCCACAGAGGGCGACGAGGAGATCAACAAGATTGCCGACTGCATCATTCGCGTGCCGGCCGTCCGCGACGTGTTCAGTCCCATCACCGCGAGCGTCCCGCTGCAGCTGCTCGCCCGCGAGGTTGCCATTCTGCGAGGTTGCGACGTCGATCAGCCCCGTAACCTGGCGAAAAGCGTTACTGTCGAATAATCGAGTTCCGTCATCCTTACGATTAAGGCCCGACTCCGCGTCATCAGACGGAGCCGGGCCTTTTTGTGTGGAGAAACCACTACAAAGGTGCCTGTTCCCTTTGTGGTGGTTTTGGCAGGTTAGCGGAGCTTGCTGGTCTCGAAGTACTTGGGATATTGGTCCAGGACCTCGGTCTGGTTGCGGAACATCATATGCAGGTGCTTGCTGACCAAAAAGCTCGCCTCGATGGGGTCGCGGCCGGCGATGGCGCGGCGGATTTGCTTGTGCTCGTTAACAATCTCCTGATTGTCGAGCGTCTGCGTGGCGGCGCGCAGCCAGCGGAAGCGCTCCAGGTCGGCATTGGTCTCTTCGAGCCACGACCACACGGTGCTGCGGCACGCGATGCTAAAGATCATGCGGTGCATGAGGTTGTCGCTTAAAAAGAAGCCGATGCGATCCTCCTCGGCCATGGTCTTTTCCTGCAGCGCGATGGCTCGGTCGAGCTGCTCGATGCCTGCCGAGGTGGCACGGGCGCAGCACTCCACAATCACCTGCTTTTCCAGATGCTCGCGAATGTAGCAGGCGCTCTCGGCAAGAGTGAGGTTGATGGGCGAGACATAGGTGCCGCTTTGGGGCACGGTGCGCACCAGGCCCTCTTGCGCCAGACGCACCAGCGCCTCGCGCACAGGGGTGCGCCCCATATCCAGGTCGTCGCAAAGCTGCTTGACGCCCAGCTTTTCGCCCGGCTTGTAGTCCAGGTAGACGATTTTGCGTCGAATGGTGTGGTAGGACTGGTCCTGTAGGCTCGTTTCCTGCTCGCCGACGTGCATCGATTCTTCCATAGTGCCTCACAACCGTTCTATCACACTCATATATCAGCTGTTAATTATGCCGCGAATCAGCTTTCCGCGGTGGGTAATTCGGCTGTCGCCCGAGAACTATTGCGGCATCTTAGTCTGTATTTGCGCAGGGCTGTGCTCAATGTTGCCGTATCATAAGCCGTCGCAAACGTGAAATAGAAAGAAGGAATCCCATATGCAACTGGCCAATATCGTACGCGAGCGCTGGAAGGGTGTCTTGTTCTGCCTGATCATCGCTATCCCCGCGACGTTACTCGGCAAACAGGTTGAGGTGGTCGGCGGGCCGGTGTTTGCCATCCTCTTTGGCATGGTCCTCGCGCTCGTCTTTCCCAAGAATCGTCGCGAACAGCTCGCCGCCGGTGTCACCTATACGTCTAAAAAAGTCTTGCAGTACGCGGTTATCCTGCTTGGCTTTGGCATGAACCTCTCGCAGATTCTGTCCAAAGGCGCTCAGTCGCTACCGATTATCGTGGCGACGATCTCGACCTCGCTTGTCATTGCCTTCGTGCTCTGCCGCGTTATGAATGTGCCGGGCAAGATCGCGACGCTTGTGGGTGTGGGTTCGTCGATTTGCGGCGGTTCTGCCATTGCCGCGACCGCGCCCGTCATCGACGCCGACGATCGTGAGATTGCCCAGGCTATTTCGGTCATCTTCCTGTTTAACGTTATCGCGGCGCTCGTGTTTCCGACGCTCGGCGGCATGCTCGGGCTGACCAACGAGGGCTTTGGCCTGTTTGCCGGCACCGCCATCAACGATACCTCGTCCGTAACGGCTGCGGCGAGCGCCTGGGACAGCATGCATCCCGGCGCCAATGTGCTCGAGAGCGCCACGGTGGTCAAGCTCACCAGGACGCTGGCCATCATTCCCATCACGCTGGCGCTTGCTTGCTGGCAGATGCATCTGGCGCGCAAGGCCGGCGGCGACGCTAGGAGCACGTTCTCGCTTAAACGCGCGTTTCCCGTGTTTGTGCTGTTCTTTGTGCTGGCGAGTGTGATCACCACGGTGCCTCAGCTTCCCGCGTCCTTTACGGCGCCCATCAAGGAGCTGTCGAAGTTCTTCATCGTGATGGCCATGGCGGCAATTGGCTTTAATACCGATATCGTCGAGCTGGTCAAAAAGGGCGGCAAGCCCATCGCGCTGGGCTTTTGCTGCTGGATTGGCATTGCGTGCATGAGTTTGGGAATGCAACACGTGCTGGGAATCTGGTAGAGAAGTAGCTTGTTTGCGTGCTGCGTGCTGGCGAGCGCATTCTCACGGTGGAGCGATAGGAGCTCTTGCGGGTATGGCTTGTCCGCAGGTTTATAAGTCCCGAAGAGCTCTTATCGCCCCGCCAGGATGGCGATGCGGGGCAACACCTATACTCGCAGGACGGCGCTTTCTGCCCTATAGTGTTTGGTGAGCAATATCGTTCAATTTTGAAACACTCGGTCGTGCGACCGTCGGCGGTTGCACGTCGCTGCGGACAGGGGCAAATAATGGATAGCGATGCCAAGCTGAACATCTTGACCGAGGCCCTGGCTGCTGCCGGGGCCTCGGCATTGGCAATCGATGCGCGTGGGGACGTCGCGATCTCGACCATGAATGACGCGGCGCTCGAGCGGGATGTGGCGGCTTTTGTCGCTGAGCGCCTCGACCGTATAGGAGACGGCGCGCGTCTGGTTATGGGACGTGCGGGTGCGCGCCTGAACCTGACCGTTCGCCCCACCGACAAAGAGGGCGGGGGCCTTTGGGTCGTCGTGGTCCGCGAGGTGCGCGGCGCCGCGGCGCACGCGGGCATCGAGTGGCTCAACGCCGACGAGGTTGAGGCCCGCTACGAATCGAGCGCGTACGGCATCGTTGAGGGGGCGGCCTCGGTGGCTGCGCCGGTTGCAGAGAGTTACGCGCGCGGTGTGCCCCTTATGCTCGAGGGCGAGCTGGGAGCGGGTCAGGTCGAGATCGCCAAGCGCCTCTATCTGGACGGTCCTTTTGCCGGTCAGCCCTTTGTTTCCGTTGCGCTCGATGAGCTCACCGAGCGCGGTTGGCGCTATGTGCTCAAAAGCGCCGAATCGCCGTTGTTCCAAACGGGGCTGACCCTTTGCATTGAGGGCTGGAACGCGGTTGGCCCCCAGCGCCTCCGCGAGCTGGTCTCCACGATGACCGACACCGCGTTGGCGACGCGCTGCCATGTGGTGCTGACAGCGAATGACATGCCGGGCGGCGGCGAAAGTGATCAAGCCGCGTTTGTGACCGAGCGCTTCGCCTGCGCGGTGAGCGTGGCGCCGGCAATCGCCGAGCAGGGAGCCGCGTCGACGAAGGTTGCGCGCTATTTGGAATATCTCGCTGATGCATTTGAGACAGCAGCACCCACGCTGTCTGCCGCGGCGACGAAGACGCTCGATGCTTACCGCTGGCCGCGCAATTATCTGCAGCTTCGCGAGGTCTCGGAACGACTGTATATATTGGTGGGGGCGGGCACGGTGTACAGCGCTATAGCGGAGGAAGTGCTCGCCCAAGAGGACGTGATTAAGACCGCAACCTTTGGCGCCCCGACACTCGAAAGTGACCTGTATATCCTACGACCGCTGGCCGATACCGAGCGAGATATCGCGCGTCTGGTTGTAGACCATCTCCACGGCAACCGAACCCGTGCGGCGGAGGTGCTGGGCATAAGCCGTACAACGCTGTGGCGCTTGCTGAAGGACGATGACCGTTGAGCGAGGCGCCCGTGACCGCGCGCGACGCGTGTGCTACAGTCCAAAGCGTTATTGTTTCGATTTGGTTACGGCGTGCGAGGGCATATGGCTGAGACTTCAAAACCGAGCCGCAGAAGGCGGAGCGCCGCGCCGGTTAACCGACGCACGACATCGGTGACGTGGGGCAAACACGCCTCGGGGTTTGATGGCTCGTTCAAGCGCACTAAATACGGCTATCCTTCGGCAAGCGCCCGCTTGGCAATGCAGGCAGAGTCCTCGCTGTGGGGCCGCAAACGCGTGGTGGGCTCAAAGCTCAAGCACGACGGAACGCTCGGCTACATCAGCCGCGGGGCGGCTCGCCGCAGCGGGCTCAATCCCGCCGGCTGGCATCGCTACGTGCCGATCGTGGCCGCCGTTGCAGTGATCGTCATCGCACTCGCTGCGCTTGGCTACGCCGGCGGTGGCGCCAACTTGGACGCAATGTTTAAATCGCCCGAGCTCGCGCATGTAGGTACAGAAGTTGTCGAGGGCGCTCAGGCCCAGACGGGCGTCGCGCCCCAGCGCGGCATCGTCGCGGCGGCCTCCACCATCGCCGATGCGCAAAAGGACGAAGACAAGCAAGGCGACGACGCCGAAACGACCCAGACAAGCGAAGCGACGACAACTCAAATATCAACATAGCTTGCCGGCAGAAGGGGACGTTCCTTTTCTGCCGGCAGTTTGGGACACTCCTGCGCTACTTGACGTACACCACGTTGTCGCGGCGGGGTTTGGGCTCGGGTAGCGTGTCCTCGGCGTAGCCAAGAATGCAGTTACCGACACCGCGCAGGTTGCCGTCGGCGGGCAGGCCCCAGCTGGCCAGCAGCTCCAGGCCCTCGGGCGAGTCAAAGACCTCATGCGCGCGGTGAATCCAGCACGAATCGACACCCAGTGCATAGGCGGCGTTGAGCAAGTTGCCCATGGCGAGCGAGCCGTCTTCCAGATGTGTGGGCACGCTGCGGTCAACCAGCACCACCACAACGGTCTTGGCGCCATAGAAGGGGTCGCTGTTGCTGTCCATGACCTGGGCGTTGAGCTGTGAGAGACGCTCGACGGTCGCGGGGTCGGTGACGGCGACAAACGTCACCGGCTGGCGGCCCATGCCGCTCGGTGCATATTGGCCGGCTTCGATAATCCGTGCAAGCTTTTCGGCCTCGACGGGACGATTGCTGTATTTGCGGCAGCTGCGGCGGTGAATGAGTGCTTCGATAGTCTCCATGGTGTCTCCTTGCGGTGGCGTTGCAGATGCCCCGTTCATACCCGTCGGGCTTAAACGATAGACGGTCAATTGCCCGGCCAAAAGGATAGATTCCAATTGGGAAAGTAGGCTTGCATAAAAGTACCTTCAGAATGTGACAAACAAATGGGATGGTTAAACGTTTTATCCCGTCTACCCTGCGCTTTTTTACCACTTGCCTAAATGACGAACGCATAACCTTTGATAAAGGTTTTACTAAAGGAGTACCAACGTTTATCAATGCGCCGTGGTGGCGCCGGGCCAGGAGGTAACATCATGTTCCAGGCTGGAGATGTCGTCGAGACCGATTTCGAAGGATTTCTGAAGCTGCTGCGTTCCAAGACGCGCGCTTTCGTGTCGATCAACGATCACGAGTACTACATCACGCACACCGATGGCTATTGGCGTGTTCAGGATTGCGAGGCCCTCAACGACAAGGGCCACTTTACTGACTGCTCCGAGCTGGTCAACACGGTCTGCGAGGTCGTCGAGCTGCCGTGGATTGCCGGCAAGAGCCTGCATGACAGCTTCTCGGGTGCTACGGTCTATGAGGCCGTCGCTGCTTAACAGCCAACACTCGATATTCTCTCGCAACCGCCGGCGCCGCCCCCGCGCCGGCGGTCTTTTTCTGCCGATAGGCCATAAAAATGCACGCATTTGCAGAGAGCCTGTTGACGATAGTCAAAACTCGGACTAATGTAGAGATATAAATTGGTCAAAACTCGGACTATCGAATGGTGGGAGAGATGAATAGTGCAGTTAGCCTGGTCGATTTCGACCGGATGCTCAACGGGCTTGACCGTATCTATTCGGAGTTCGCGCGCGCCTGCGGTCTTTCGGACTGCGCCTACTGGATGCTCGTCGACACGAGTGCAGCGGGCGGAAGCGTTGCCGTGAGTCGGCTGACGAGTGAATGGTTCTACAGCAAACAGACCATCAATTCGGCGATCAAGACGCTTAGGGCGCGAGGGCTTGCGACGTTGGAGTTTGCCGAGGGCAGTCGTAAGAACAAGGTTGTGCGACTGACCGAAGAGGGCAGGCGATTTGCCGAGCGTTATGCGCTGCCGGCACTCAAGGCCGAGCAGCGAGCCTTTGGCGCGCTTGAGCCGTGTGAGCAGCGCGAGATTATGCGCTTGATCGGAAAATTTTCCCATGCGCTCGGCGATGAGTGCGGTGCCTTTAAGCAGCATATCGCTGCCGAGAGCCAAGCCGAGAATCAAGGTGAGGGGGAGTCGTGCGACTGCTAATGAGGTTTATGAAGCCATATCGAGGGCTTGTCGCAGTGACGCTGCTGGTGCTGCTGGTGGATAACGTCGGTACGCTGTTGGTTCCCACGATGCTGGCGAACATGGTCAACACCGGTATTACCACGGGCGATGTCGACTACATTTTACGCAACGGCCTATACATGTTTATCGCGACCAGCATGGCTAGCGGCGGCACGGTGCTGGGCTGCTATCTTTCGGCGCGCCTGGCCGCCAACGTGGCTTGCGATATCCGCAATGCCGTGTACGACAAATCGCTCGAGCTCGCGGCCAGCGATTTTGAGCGCTTTGGCACCGGATCGATGATCACGCGCTCGCTCAACGACATCAACGTGATTCAGCAGGCGATTCTGCAGACGATTCAGCTGGTGCTGCCCGTGCCGTTTTTGGCTGTGGCGGGCATCATCTTCGCCTGGTTTATCGATCCCGCCATGGGCACGCTTCTGGGCGTAGTCGTTGCGATTGTGCTGGTGGCGGCGGTCTTTACGGTTGCCAACGCGGCGCCGATTTTTATGCGCCTACAGGGCTTTATCGACCGCATGAACGTGGTGCTGCGCGAGAATATTGTGGGCGTGCGCGTCATCCGTGCGTTTAACAAGGAGCGCCACGAGGAACGGCGTCTGGACGAGGTGTTTAGCGAATACGCCGCCAACGCCATCAAAGTCAACCACCTGTTTGTGGGCCTCGACAGCTCAAGCTTCTTTTTGATGAACATCGCCGAGGTGGCGGTGCTGTGGGTGGGCGGCAACCGCGTGGGCGCCCACGCCATGCAGATTGCGAGTATCTCGGCGGTGCTGGAGTATGCAATTCTGATCCTGTTCTTTGTGATGATGGCCCAGATGGTGGTGCTGACGCTTCCGCGTGCTGCCGCGTGCCTGAACCGTGCGCAGCAGGTGTTGGAGATTGAGCCGAGCATCGTCGATGGCGAGCGCACGCTGGATGACGGGGCGCGCGAGCCCCAAGACGAAGCCGATGCGGTGGCCGTGTTCGACCACATGTCGTTTCGCTTTGACGATGCCGACGAGGACACCCTGTGCGACCTGAGCTTTGCCTGCCGTCGCGGTCAGACGACTGCGATCGTTGGCTCGACAGGCTCGGGCAAATCGACGGTGGCAAAGCTCCTGCTGCGCTTCCACGATGCCACCAAGGGCTCCATTCGCCTGAATGGTGTGGACCTGCGCGAGCTTACGCAAGACGAAATCCGCGGGCGCATTGCCTATGTGCCGCAGAAGGCGTGGCTGTTCTCGGGCACGGTGGCGAGCAACCTTCGCTTTGGTAACGAAGGCGCGATCGAGGGCGACATGCTTCATGCGCTTGAGGTTGCCCAGAGCACCTTTGTACTCGACCAACCGCAGGGGCTCGATACCCCGGTTGCCCAGGGCGGTACGAACTTTTCGGGCGGCCAGCGCCAGCGTTTGGCAATCGCCCGTGCGCTCATGAAGCATGCCGATCTATATATCTTCGATGACAGTTTTTCGGCCCTGGACTTTAAGACCGATGCCGCCCTGCGCCATGCGTTGCGGGACGAGACGTGCGATGCCGCGGTGCTCATCATCGCCCAGCGCATCTCGACTATTTTGCATGCCGATCAGATCGTGGTGCTCAAAGACGGCAAGATCGTGGGCCTAGGCACGCACGACGAGCTTATGGAAACCTGCGAGGTGTACCGCGCTATCGCGGAATCGCAGATGAAGGGAGGTGAGTAGCATGACCGAGGAGCTCAAGAAGCAGGGCGGCGTTGATGACGCCGCTGCCGCGGGACTGGTCGAGGAAACGGCTGCCGCGTCGACCGAGCTGGATGACGCCGCCAAGGCGGCGGAGCGCGAGGCTCGCCGCCAAGCGCTCTACGAGGAAAACGAACGTGCCGAGGACGAGCGCGCCCGCGCCGAGGCAGAGCGTATGCGCGACGTGGACGACGAAGACGAGGACGAGACGCCTCGGGATACCTGGGCGACGGTGCGCCGCCTGTGGAGTGAGGCTGCCGGCGACCATTGGCGCTTCTATATCGTGTTCGCGAGCATTGTGTTCTATGTCATCTTTAACACCGCCGCGCCGGCATATAGCGCCCGCGTGATCGATGAGCTGTGGGGCCACATTCAGGTGGCGTTTGCCAACGACACCACTTTCAGCATCACCTGGGAAAACTGCGGCAAGACCATTTTCGTCTACTTTATGATCTGGACTGCCGCTGCCTCGTTCTATGCGCTCCAGAGCTTTTTGATGTCGAGCGTCGCTGAGCGTCTCAATCTGCGCCTGCGCAACCGCATCGCGCAAAAGCTCAACCGTCTGCCGCTCGCCTATTTTGACGCGCATCGTCCCGGCGAGGTCGTCAGCCGCGCGACCAACGACCTGGACAAGATGTCCGAGAGCATGCAGCGCGGATTGCTGCAGCTGCTCGTGTCGATCGGCACGGTTGTTGGTGCTGTGAGCGTGATGTTCGTGTTCAGCGTGCAGCTTACGCTCGTCTTTCTGTTCTTTACGGCACTGTCGCTGCTGGTGACGAAGGTCGTCTCGCGCCGCACACACGATGTGACGGGCGAGCGCCAGGAGTGGGTGTCCAAGATTACGAGTGCGGTCGAGGAAGGCTATTCGGGCCGTCTGGTGATCCGCGCGTTTAACCGCGAACGTCAGAGCTCCGCTGAGGTGCACGAGGCTTCGAAGGAACTGGCTCGTGTGAGCACCAAGGCCGACTTTATGATCAATGCTGTCGGCCCCGCAGTGCGCTTTATCGGCCGTTTGGCGCAGATCGTTATTGCGCTTGTGGGCTGCAGCATGCTGGTTGCCGGTCACATGACCGTCGGCGTGTTCCAGGCGTTCTTCCAGTTTATCTACGAGGCGTCCGAGCCCATGACGCAGTTGTCGTTTACCTTCAACTCGCTGCAGAGCGCGCTGGCGAGTGCAGAGCGCGTGTTCGACCTGCTCGATGAGCCCGAGATGGAGGCCGATCCGCTGCCGGACAAGGCCGCCAAGCTGCCGGGTCGCGTGGAGGGCCGTGTCTCCTTTGAGCATGTGCGCTTTGGTTATTCGCCCGACAAGCCGCTTATGCGCGACGTGTCGTTTACCGCCGAGCCGGGCCAGAAGATTGCCGTGGTGGGAACCACGGGTGCGGGCAAAACCACGCTCATCAACCTACTCATGCGCTTTTACGAGATTGACGGCGGGCGCATTACGCTCGACGGCGTGGACACGAGCCGCATGGATCGTGGCGAGCTGCGCCAGCAGTTTGGCATGGTGTTGCAGGACGCCTGGCTGTTCGATGGCACGATTGCCGAAAACATCGCCTACGGCTGCCCCGGGGCAACGCGCGAGGAGATTGTCGCGGCCGCACGTGCCGCTCAGGTCGACTTCTTTGTGCGCACCATGCCGCAGGGCTACGACACGCGCGTGGCCAACGATGCCGAGAGTATCAGCCAGGGCCAGCGCCAGCTGCTGACCATCGCGCGCGTGCTGCTCAACAACCCGGCGATCCTCATCCTGGACGAGGCGACGTCGAGCGTTGACACGCGCACCGAGCTCGCCATCGGCCGCGCCATGGACGCGCTCATGCGCGGGCGCACGAGCTTTGTGATCGCGCATCGCCTGTCGACGATCGTCGATGCCGACCTGATCCTGGTCATGGATCACGGCAACATCATCGAGCAGGGCACGCACAAGGAACTGCTGGCTGCCGAGGGAGCCTACGCCGATCTCTACCTGAGCCAGTTCGCGTAATGTGACAAAGGGACAGTCCCTTTGTCACATTCGAAAAGAAGGCGCGCCGGGGATGAACTCCCTGGCGCGCCTTTGCGTTGGCTTCGATGTTGTCCGCGGCTGCCCGCTTCTAGCGCTCGTCCACGAGTTTGGCGACGAGGGCCTTGAGCTCGGCCACCTCCTGCTCGAGTTCCTTGACGCGGCGGGCGTTCTCGGTGATGCCCTGACGGTTAAGGGCGCTCTGCTCGGCGGCATCGTCGGGCATGTACTCGCGATGCTGTTTGGCGTCGAAGCTCTCCTCGAACACGCGGCAGCCGTTGCGCTTGATGATACGCCCGGGCACGCCCACGACGGTACAGTTGTCGGGCACGTCCTTGACGACGACCGAGTTGCCGCCGATTTTGACGTTGTTGCCGATGCGGATGTTGCCGAGTACCTTGGCGCCCGTGCCCACGGTGACGTTGTTGCCCAGGGTAGGGTGGCGCTTGCCGGTCTCGTTACCGGTGCCGCCGAGCGTGACACCCTGGTAGAGCACACAGTTGTCGCCCACGATGGTGGTTTCGCCAATAACGACGCCCATGGCGTGGTCGATAAAGAAGTGCTTGCCGATCTGCGCGGCGGGGTGAATCTCGACGCCGGTGATATGGCGGGTAATCTGCGAGAGCACACGGGCGAGTGAGCGGTGACCGTGCTCCCACAGCCAGTGCTCGGGCACGTGGTTCCACTTGGCGTGCAGGCCAGGGTAGGAAAGGAAGATGACCAGGGCATTTTGCGCGGCGGGGTCCTGCGCCTGGACGGTCTTGATGTCCTCACGAATGGTGTTGATAAAGCTCACCGGCCGCCCTCCCTTAGCGCCGTGACAATGCGATTCAATAAAGTATAGCGATTCGCTAGGGATTAGGAAGAGCAATCTTGGATGGCTTTGGGCGACAACTGTCAGTTATGCAAACTTGCTGGGAATGAAGTCGCACTTTTGTGGGGTTACGCCCGCGTCCGCGCCATAACCGTATACTGGTCAACTTGGACGTGTCCGCGCCCACAACTGAGAGGTTTTACTTCATGGGTTTCATCAATTTTATCGCCGAGCTGCTCAAGGATCCGCGCACCGCAATCGCCAGCTGGATCGCCGCCGGCCCGCTTATGGCCTACGGCTGCGTGTTCCTGATTATCTTTATCGAGACGGGCGTCGTGTTCTTCCCGTTCCTTCCCGGCGACTCGCTGCTGTTTGCCTCGGGCTTCTTTGCCCATAATGGTGGCTTTAACATCGTGGCTTTGCTGGCCGTCGCATGGGCTGCTGCCATCTTGGGCGATCAGTGCAATTTTATGATCGGTCACTTCTTTGGCAAAAAGATCATCGCCTCGGGCAAGGTGAAGGCCATGACGCCCGAGCGCATCAAAAAGTCCGAGGACTTCCTGGACAAGTGGGGCCATCTGGCCATTTTCCTCGGCCGCTTCTTCCCGTTCATCCGTACCTTTGTGCCCTTTATCGCCGGCATGGGCGGCATGCACTGGCGCAACTTTGTCGTCTTTAACGTGCTAGGCGGCATCACCTGGTCGACGGTATTCACGCTGCTGGGCTACTTCTTTGGCGGCATCCCCTTTGTGCAGGAGCACTTTGAGCTGCTGATCGTCGGCATCGTCGCCGTGTCGATCATCCCGACTGTGGTCGGCCTGGTTAAGTCCAAGCTCGGGAAGAAGAGCGCCTAGTCCGCGACTACTTTCGAGCATTGATTCAAAGGCCCGTCACCCATTGCGGTGGCGGGTCTTTTTATGTCTGTAGCAAATGAAAATACTTTACTTAGTTAAAGAAAAGCGTTTTATCCAAGGCGTACGGGGAGTACAATCTCCTGCATGCGAATCGACGCGCCATCGGCTTTGATGTTGTCCGCGTGTCCTGCCCGGCTCTACGCTCCGGGCATGCGACGTTGCGACGCGGCCGGCTTCGGTCCTTGCGTGCGGGTTCGCGAGTATGCAACCGTGTATGTAAGGAGCGACATATGACTGTCGAGAAGAAGGATATCGATTGGGGTAGCCTCGGCTTTGGCTACATGAAGACCGACTACAGCTACGAGGCCCATTGGAAGGACGGTGAGTGGGACGAGGGCGGCCTGACCACCGACCACACCATGCACGTCTCCGAGTGCGGCGGCATCTTCCACTACTGCCAGGAGGTCTTTGAGGGCCTGAAGGCTTACACCGCCGAGGACGGCAGCATCGTCTGCTTCCGCCCCGACATGAACGCCGAGCGTATGTATAACTCCGCCCAGCGTCTGGAGATGCCCCCGTTCCCCAAGGACAAGTTTGTCGAGGCCGTCAAGCAGGTTGTTTCTGCCAACGCCGCATGGGTTCCGCCCTTCGGCTCTGGCGCGACCCTGTATGTGCGTCCGTTTATGATCGGCTCCGGTGACGTGATCGGCGTGGCTCCCGCTCCTGAGTACACGTTCCGCATTCTCGTGACCCCGGTCGGTCCGTACTTTAAGGGTGGCCTCAAGCCCGTTAAGCTGCGTGTTTCCGAGTACGACCGCGCCGCACCGCACGGCACCGGCAACATCAAGGCCGGCCTCAACTACGCCATGTCCCTCAAGCCCACGATGGAGGCTCACCGCGAGGGCTATGCCGAGAACCTGTATCTCGACTCCGAGTCCCGCACCTACGTCGAGGAGACCGGTGGCGCCAACGTCCTGTTCGTGAAGGAGGACGGCACCCTCGTCGTTCCGCAGTCGCACACCGACTCCATCCTGCCCTCCATCACCCGTCGTTCGCTCGTTCAGGTTGCTGAGGACCTGGGCATGACTGTCGACCAGCGTCCCGTCGAGTGGGCCGAGGTCAAGGCCGGCACCTTCGTTGAGTGCGGCCTGTGCGGCACCGCCGCCGTCATCTCCCCGGTTGGCGAGATCGACAACAAGGTTTACGGCGCCGACGAGACCGTGACCTTCCCGGCTGGCTACACCGAGATCGGCCCCGTGATGAAGAAGCTCCGTGAGACCCTGACTGGCATCCAGTCTGGTGCTGTTGAGGATAAGCACAACTGGGTTTACGTCGTCGCGTAACCCGTCTTACCTGTCCGGGCGGAGAGCAAGTTCCCTCCCGGCGCGTCCTCGGACATGCAAGAAGCCCTCGCTGCGCACTTCGTGCGGCGAGGGCTTCTTGCGTCCTGCGGAGTGCGCCGGGAGGGAACTTGCTCTCCGCCCTGCGGGCTCGACGTTGTCACAACAGGCAATAATTAATCTGAAAAAGCTGGTGCGCGGCCTTTTGGCCGCGCTTTTTGTATTTTTAGCTGCATGCTACCTGCTGTGCGTTACGTAGGGGTTGGGGCGGCGTGCATTTTTGCGAGTATTCTGCAGCCACAGGCCCTTGCATACTGGCTTTCGGTTCAAAAGCGGTGTTCGGCGATGTTTTTTCGAATACTGGGTGGGGTTATGTGCGGCTATGGTTCGGGCTGCGGGCATATCCGCGGCCTCTGGCCTTTGTCGTGGCCCTCGGAGCCCTCGGGTTTGCTGAATACTCCCAAAAATGCACGGCGCCTTGAGGGGGACCTTCGCGAGAAAGGAAACCGCCCCATCGAAGTATGCATTCGACGGGGCGATTTATGCATTTAGGCGATTAAGGGCGTACTGTCAACCTGCTAGAACTTGACGGTCGGCGCCTGGCGGGCGGCCTCGGCGGCTTCGAAGCCCTGGCGCTCCTTAAACTGGAAGATGCCGGCAAAAATGACGGCCGGGAACGTCTGGATGGCGTTGTTGTAGCTGAGCACGCAGTCGTTGTAGCTCTGGCGTGCGTAGCTCACCTTGTTCTCGGTATCCTCGAGCGTGGCCTGGAGCTGCGTAAAGTTGGTGTTCGCCTTAAGGTCGGGGTAGGCCTCGGCCACGGCGAAGAGCTGGCGCAGGGCGCCGGTCAGCACGTTGTCGGCTTCCATCTTGGCCTCGGGCGTGGTGGCGCTTACGGCGGCGTTGCGTGCATTGACCACGGCGGCGAGCGTGTCCTGCTCGTGCTTGGCGTAGCCCTTGACGGTCTCGACCAGGTTGGGGATCAGGTCGTTGCGGCGCTGCAGCTGCGTATCGATGTTCTGCCAGGCGTTATCGATGCGGTTACGCTTGGTGACCATGTTGTTGTAGATGCCGGCGATGGCGCAGACAATCACAATGACAACAACGATGCCGATGATGACGGTAATCATGATGTCTCCGTTTCGAATGGCCGCGGCGGCATGCGCCAGCTGCCGTTGGTATAACGCTACTAGTATACCCGCAACGTTTTGCCGTGCCGAACTTTCCGGCAAGCGTTATGTTTTCGGCGGGGTCGGCACCGGGGCAAAGCGCGCGAGGTACAGGTGTAAGATATGCGACAGATTGACAAGTGTTGTCTTTGCCCTGAGGATGGCGATACGGATGGACCTTCGCATCAAGAAAACCTATCGTGCCCTGTTCGATGCCTTTACCGAGCTTTTGGAAGAGTATCGGTTTGAGGATTTGACGGTTGCTATGCTTTGCGACCGGGCCATGATTCGTCGCACGACGTTCTATAAGCACTTTCGCGATAAAAACGATTACTTCGCCTTTTATATCGATGAGCTCATGTCGGGCTTGCCGCAAAAACAGCCCGATGAGGCCGGCGCGGTGTCTGCCGAGGACGTGCGCGCGCTTCGGCACGCGATTTTGGACGATGCCATGGATTTGATTCTGGCGCACGAGCGGCTCATGGATAACATTTTGGCAAGCAGCATGTCGGGCATGTTGACCAACGTTATTTGCGACCGCATTGCCCGCTCCATCCGCGAGCGTGTGATGAACGTGCTTGCCGAGGATGCCCTGGCCCCCGTGTCGCTCGAGACGACGTCAGAGTTTGTCGCCGGCGGTATTATTCGACTTTTCACGATATGGTGGGAGTCGGGTCACGACCTCGAGCGCCGACCCGAGATGGCCGACGTGGTCGATGCGCTGTTTGAGCGAACCATGACGCCGGTGCATCACTAGAAGTGGCGGAGAGAGGGGGATTCGAACCCCCGGAACGCTCTCGCGCTCAACGGTTTTCAAGACCGCCGCATTCAACCGCTCTGCCATCTCTCCGTGAGTCGTAATGATAGCATCGTTTTGAATTTGCAACAGGGAAGGCGAACGATGACGATCACCGAAATCGACGAGAAGTTCATGCGTGAGGCGCTGGCCGAGGCGCGCGCCGCCGCTGAGGTGGGCGAGGTACCGATTGGTGCCGTGGTGGTGCGCGCGGGTGAGATTGTCGCGCGGGCGCATAATCGTCGCGAGCTCGACCAGGACCCTTCGGCGCATGCAGAGTTCACGGCCCTGTGCGCTGCCGCTCGGTCGCTTGGTCGCTGGCGCCTTTCCGATTGCACGGTCTACGTGACGCTCGAGCCTTGCTGTATGTGTGCGGGCCTTATGGTTAACGCGCGCGTGGGGCGCTGCGTGTATGGCGCGAGCGACGCCAAGGCGGGCGCGTTGGGATCCCTATACGATTTGAATGCCGACTCGCGCCTGAATCATCGGTTTAACGTGACGGCTGGGGTCCTGGCGGATGAATGCCGCGAGCTGCTGAGTAGCTGTTTTGGCGGTCTGCGCGGTGCGGGCGGCGCTGATTGCGGTTGTGGGGCCGATCTTGAAGCGCACGCCGCTCACGCCGCAGCGCTTGCAGGTGCCGGTGAGGATGCTGGCACGGAGGTTGACTTTGGTCCTGCGTGCCGCCGGCCCCGCCGTGTGCTGCTGGCGATCGACTCCTTTAAGGGCAGCGTTTCGAGCGCGCAGGCAGAGGCGGCCGTTGCCGAAGGCGTGCGCCGTGTGTGGCCCGATGCCCAGGTGGCCGCGTTGCCGCTGGCAGATGGTGGCGAGGGGACGCTCGATGCCGTTGCTGCGTGCGGCGGTGAGATTGTGACCTGCGATGTCGCAGGCCCCTTGGGCGACCGCGCGTCTGCCCGGATGCTGGTGGACGGCGAGCGCGAGTCCGCGGTCATCGAGATGGCCGAGGCGGCGGGTATTGGGTACTCGCCCTGTACAGAATCGGCGGCGCTTGCGGCTTCGACCTATGGCGTGGGCGAGCTCATGCTTCGCGCGGTTCGCACGGGCGCAAAGACTATCTATATTGGCTTGGGCGGCAGTGCCACCAACGACGGTGGCGCCGGCATGCTGCAGGCGCTGGGCGCGCGTATGGTCGATGATCAGGGATGCGATGTCGCCCCCGGTCTTGCCGGCCTTGAGCAGGTGGCGAGCGTTGATTTGGCGCCAGCGCTGCAGGCTTTGGATGATGCTCGTATCGTTGTGCTTTCCGATGTCGAGAATCCGCTCGTGGGGCGTCGAGGCGCACTGGCGGTGTTTGGCGGGCAGAAGGGCCTGCCGGCGGATGATGCCGAGGCGCTGGGCAAGTACGACAACTGGATGGTCGGCTACGGTCGCCTGCTCGATGCTGCGATTGCCGGAGCTCGAGCCCAGGGTTTGTTGCGCACACCCGAGGGCGCACGGACATTTGGCTCGGTGCTCGGTGTGCCCGGCGCGGGCGCTGCCGGTGGCTTGGGCGCGGCGTTGCTGGCGCTCGGTGCGGAGCTGCGCTCGGGTGTAGAGACGGTGCTCGATCTCGTGGGGTTTGACGAGCGCGTGCGCGATGTCGACCTGGTCATAACGGGCGAGGGCAATATGGACGAGCAGTCCGCTGCCGGCAAGGCGCCGGTGGGCGTGGCCCGTCGTGCCAAGCGCTATGGCAAGCCGGTTGTTGCCGTCGTGGGCGGTCGTGCCGACAACCTGGATGCGGTGTATGGGCGGGGCATCGACCTTGTGCTGCCGATCTGTCGCAAGCCCATGCCCCTCGACCAGGCGCTCGGTGTGCAAGAAGCCACAACCAACCTCATCTGCGCCGGCGAGTCTGCCGCCCAATCCTACGACCTCGCTCGCCTCTAAGGCCTATCTCCCTATAAGTTGCGGTGAAATACGGAGTGTTTTTGCCTTTAAGGTGCCAATTCAGTCCGTATTCCACCGCAACTTCGAGAATGTCCATTCGAGGTTGGCTGCCTTGGTTCTTGGGTCGGACCGTTTGCCACGAAATGCGACCATCTACTACGTTAAACCGGCCACCCTCGACCATTCCGGAATTTGCAAAAACAAAACCGACGCTCCTATAAGTTGTCAAGAGGCAGTTTGCGGGAGCGCTCTCTCCAATTCGCACAGGAGCTCGTAATACCTCCTCTCCAGTTTCGTCGACCGCCGTTTCCCCCGTTCCAAGTGCCCGAGTGTGGCTGCGGACAGGCCGAGCTCCGCGGCGGCTTTCTTCTGAGTCACCCGCATCGCCTTGCGCATCTTCGCGAGCTCGGGGCCTTCCGGCGCGGCGCCGTCGGGGTTCGGGTCCATGAGCACGTGGTACACCTCCCGCGCTATGTAGCGCTTCAGACAGCGGACCGCCTCCCGCCGGGACTTCCCCTCGGAGGTCCGCCTCGCCACGTACCTCCTCGTCCTCTCGTCGTACGCCATGCGCTTGATCGCGATCTCGTAGAGCGCCCAGTTCGCCTGCCGGTTGCCGCCGCGGTTGAGCCTGTGCCGGTCCGTCTTCCCGCTCGACGCGGGGATCGGGGAGGCGCCGCACATCATCGAGAACGCCGCCTCGCCCCTCAGCCTGCCGGGGTTGTCGCCGGCGGCCACGACCAGGGCGGCGGCGGTCGTGAGATCGGAAGAGCACA
>URCS01000012.1 GCA_900546455.1 uncultured Collinsella sp.
AATCCAAGGGTTATACCCTAAGAGCAAACCACCCCTTTTAGGGGTGGTTTTGATTTGAGTATCTAATTGAGACAATGAGCGCAACCGTCGTGAGATCGCATTGGCGCTCTCCGAGTCACCGACAAACTGCCTTCCATCTATGTGACCAATTCGCTTTCGGCCTTTAGCCTGCTCGAGGCGCGCGAGGACTGCGACCTGTGCCTCGTGGGCGGTATGTATCGCCGCCGCACTGCAGCCTTTGTGGGTCCCATGGCCGAGGATACCCTGCGCGCGCTGGGTATCGACGCAGCCTATATCGGCGCCAACGGCATTTTGGACGGCGACGTGTCCACGTCTAATATGGATGAGGGTCGTATCCAGCAGCTCGCCTTTAGCAAGGCCGACTCGCGCTATCTGATCGCCGACTCCAGCAAGATCGGCAAGCGCGACTTCTACACCTTCTGCCGCCTGGACAGCCTGGACGCCGTAGTATGCGAGCCGAGTATCTCCGTCGAAGACCGCGCCGCCATCGAGGAGCATGCGCAGGTCATCTGCTAGCTAGCGCAGCAGGCGATATCTCTGCCCCCTGCCGGCGCCTTCAACTGTCGCCAGGCCTGTCTCAACGAGTTTTTTGAGGATGCGGAGTAGCTTCGAACGACTAAAGGTGACTTTAGCTGCAAGCTCGCTTGTCGATTGAGGGTGTACTCCACTCAGCAGTCCGAATACGGTAAGTTCGTCGCCTTCGAGCCCAGGGTTATCCATGAGTAGGGGAAGTGTTACCACAATGGCGTTATCCGAAACTTGAAACCGGGGCTTTCTGACGCTGTTCTTATAGGTATCGCGAATTCGCATGATGCCCGTTCCAAAGGCTTCGATAAGACCCAGGCGCAAAAAGACTTCGGCAAGAATACGATTGCGTCTAACGGATAGCATGTCGGATAGATATTCATCGACGGTCATGCTTGCCGGCAAGCCACCGGGCGAAGCGACTTCCACGCGGTCGTCGAACATCGAGATACGGATGTGTGCGGGCGCATCCCAAGTCCTATGAACGACTGCATTGGTAATGGCCTCGCGGAATGCTTCGAGCGGAATGAGCTCCTTGCGGATTCGCTCCATCCCCTGGATCTCTTCGTAGCAGTACTGGGCTTCGAAAAGCTCAAGGGCTCCGTCAATTTCCGCTAGAACGGATGCATGTTCAAGAGTCTTGCGCTGCTTAATGAGGTTGATAGTTTCACCAAACACTGCGATGTCGATACCCGGGAAGCCATTCTCGTCCGCGAGCAGTTCTGCCGCGTTGTTGTAGGTTCCGGTTTCATCAAGCAGGCCAAGGGTTTTGAGAGTATCGGTTGTGAATGACTGAAGCGAAAGTTTTGCTGTTAGACGATTCTCTAAAACGGTGAAAGATAAATCTTGTTTGTTTGCCGGGAGCTGCTCAAAGGAGAGGTTTTGACCCTCGAGTACAAGACGCGAAAGGCCTAGGGTATCAACTGGAATGGTCGCGGTGTCATTGCGCTTGTATGCCTTCGAGCGGTATAGGTAAGGCTTCGATCTGCCGGGAAAGACCGTAAGCTCCACGGTTGCATCGGGCTCGTCGATCTTTAGGGAGTAATCGGGCTGGGGGATGATCGAATCGTTAATCTTGTTTTCGATATCCAGGCAGGTCTGCTTGGGGTCATCGAGGCCAACGGCTTCTCCGTCGTCGTTAATTCCAAATAGAACGCGTCCTCCCGTGCCATTTGCATAAGCGGAGACGGTTTTAAGGAACGAATTGGTGACGCATTCCTTGAATTCAAGATCTTTGGATTCTTGCATTGTGATGCTCCGTTTCGCTTCAATTTGACGTGAGAAATGACACGTAAAATTTTACACGTCATTTTGCATGTCAAAAATATGACACGAAAAAATTTGCGTGTCATTTTGCGTGTCAAAGTGACGTGAAATGACACGCAAACGTGGACGCAGTGACGTTCTGCGGGCAAACGAAGTTTGCGGGCCTGTGATTTGGCTGAGCTGGCACACCGGATTCTCTCGCATAGCCGAACGGGCTTTCGGTGTCATATCAGCACCAAATGATACCGAAAGCCCGTTCGTGATACCGAAAACTTGAGGCTGTGCTCCATAGCTGATTGGATAGTTTGGATTCCACCATCCGATTGTCTCGATCTGTAACAGTTAGGGGAGAAAAGCTCATCTAGATGTTACAGATCGAGATTTTCTGCCTGGCCGATTCCGTTTGTCTAAATCTGTAACGGATAGGGGTGAAATAGTCGTCTAGATGTTACAGATTGAGATTGAATGGATTGGCCTGCGCGTTCGTCTCGATCTGTAACAGGTAGGCGGCCAATACCGGATTTAGTGTTACAGATTTAGATCTTTCGGCCCGGGCGGGCCCGTTCATCTCAATCTGTAACAGTAAGGACCGAAAACCCCTGCTAGATGTTACAGATCGAGACAAATGATCCGCGCGGCCCGGCCAAAAACAAAAAGGCCGCATGCGAACCCGTGGAGGGATTCGTATGCGGCCGACAGGGGGTATGCGGCAAAAGTTAGGCCATAAGCAGGCCGGTCTCCGAGACGTTCTTGTACCAGTACGCGCTCGCCTTGGGATAGCGCTCCTGGGTCTCAAAGTCGATGTAGAACAGGCCGTAGCGCTTGTTGTAGCCGTTGGTCCAGGAGAACTGGTCCTGCAGCGACCACACAAAGTAACCGTCGACGTTTACGCCGCCGTCGATTGCCTTGAGGATCCACGCGAGATGCTGACGCATGTAGTCGATACGAGGGGCGTCATCGATAAAGCCGTCCTCGAAGTCGTCCTTATAGCCCATGCCGTTCTCGGTGATGTAGATCTTCTTGTAGTTGGGGTAATCGTTCTTAATGCGGAGCAGCAGGTCGTAGAGGCCCTCGGGATAGATGATCCAGTCCCAATCGGTGGTGGGTACGCCTTCGCGCACGCATGACTCGCCCACGCCCTTGAGGAACCAGCGCGAGGAGCCCTTGTCGCCGGTGCCATTGTGGTTGATGTCGTTTTCGCCCTCGGCAGCACGCAGGAACTGGCACTTGTAGGTGTTGACGCCCAAGCAATCGTTGTAGGGGAGCGCGGCGGTCAGCGCGGCGATGTCCTCGTCGCGGACGTCGAGCTCGCCGCCGGCGATATGGGCCAGCTTGGTCGCAGCCTCCATGGTGTCGGCTGCATAGTGGCCGCGGAAGGTAGCGTCGAGTACCCAGCGGTTGTTGATGACGTCGGCCATGCGAGCTGCCTCGCAGTCGGCGGCGTTGTTGGGATCGAGGGGATACTTGGGCTCCAGGTTCTGGACAATGCCGATCTCGCCCTCAAAGCCGCCCTCATAGAAGGCGACGACAGCCTTGGCGTGGGCCACCATCATGTTGTGCATGAGCTGGAAGGCCTTGTCCAGGCGATACTTCTCGCCGTGCGGCCAGTTGCCGACGATAAAGCTGCCCTCGGCGGTCGCGGGAATCTCGTTAAAGGTAAACCAGTGCTTGACCTCGGTGAACTCGGCAAAGCAGAACTTGGCGTACTCGACAAAGGCGTCGATCGTCGTGCGCGTCAGGAAGCCCTCGCCGCCGTTCTGGTAAAAGGCCTCAGGTGTATCAAAGTGATCGAGCGTGACATAGGGGATAACGCCGGCATTATTGCAGGTGGCAAAGAGCTCGTGATAGAAGGCAACACCCTCGGGGTTAATCTCGCCAGTGCCGTTGGGGAAGATACGGCTCCAAGCGATGGAGACACGGATACCGTTGATGCCGAAGCGCTGGCACAGGTCGATATCGACCGGGTACTTGTTGTAGAAATCGCTTGCGGGGTCGGGGGAGAAGCGACCCTGAGCAGCCAAGAAATCGTCCCAGGGTACTTTGCCCTTGCCGTGCGTACGGGTCTCGCCCTCAACCTGGTAAGCAGCGGTGGCGCCGCCAAACACAAAGCCGTTGGGGAACTGCATGGGATTGGTCATGAGTCATCCTTTCTGTGGGATTCGAATAGGGAGGGTGCCCGAACTGGGGATCCGGGCACCAACAGAGGGAGGAAACTAGTCGAGGTTCTCGCGGAGCCACTTGATGGCGCCAGCGGGGTCGCGAGTAAGGTCGATATATTCCTTACCGCGGGGAGCGAGCAGCTTAATGCCCAGACGATCGGTGTCGGCCTTCATGTCGTTGTAGTAGCTACGGACCTGCGGGGCAAGCACGATAACGTCGTACTGATCCATGATGGCAGTGTGCTGGCCATAGGCGCCTGCGGAGGAAGCGATGTTCTCTCCGGTCTGCGCAGCACCTTCCTTGATGGCGTTGGCGAGCATGGCAGAGGTGCCGGCGCCGGCGCACAGGACGAGGACCTTCAGGCCATCGACATCCTTCTTAGCGGATGCGTCGGAGGCGGGCTCGGGCTGATCGGCGGCAGCGGCGGTCTGCTCGACGGAAGCGGTGGTCTGCTCGACAGCGGGCGCAGAGGTGCTGGCGGCGATGGTGGCAGCACCATCGGACTCGAGACCCAGCTCGGCGGCGCGCTCGGCCTCCTGGTCGCAGAGCAGCTTATCGTATGCCTTCAAGAACGGCAGGTAGATGATGGCGTCCAGCAAGATGATGATCGCGACAAATACCAGGGCGATAAGTTGGAAGTTTGTAGTGATGAAGATGCCGATGGGGGCAGGGGTAGCCCAAGGCACCACGAAGGAGAAGCCGTTCATGCCCACGTTATCGATAAAGAACTTGGCAACACTCACGTTGACGCAGCCGGCGGTAACAAAGGGGATGAGCATGTAGGGGTTAAGGATCATCGGCGCGCCAAAGAGCAGCGGTTCGTTGACGGCGAAGGCAACGGGAACAATCGAGGCCTTACCGACGGCTTTGAGCTGCTTGGACTTCATAAAGAGAATCAGCAGAAGCGGCACGATGAACGTGGCGCCGGTGCCGCCGAACTCACCCACGAGCGACATGTTAAAGGTGAGGGAGTGGGCGGGGTGGCCGCCGGCCAGCAGAACCTGCAGGTTCTCAGCCTGGTTGGCAAGACGGATGGGGTCGATGCCCGGCTGGACGATCGAGGGGCCGTGGACGCCGATGAACCAGAAGAACGCGGTGGCTGCCTGGATAAGGATAAGGCCAGGATAGGTTTCTGCCGCAGTGAAGAGCGGGGAGAGCAGCTTGATGAGCAGCTCGGAGAACGGAACGCCCATGAGGTTGCGCACGACGACATCGATGATGCCGCAGATGATGACGGCGCCACCGAAGGGGATAATGTCGCGGAAGTTCTGAGCGATGGCGCCCGGGACCTCCTTGGGCAGCTTAATGGTCAGATCGCGCGAGACGCAGAACTTATAAACCCAAACGGTAATGAACGCGGCGATATAGGCCGAGAACAGACCGCGCGTACCCATGCTGGTGCAATCGAAGACCGAAAGCTCGGAGCCGTCGAACTTGGTGGTGAACTGCGTAACAGCGAGCAGCAGCATGCTGCACTGGGCGGCCACCATGGTGGAGCCGTCGTTGAGCACCTTGCCGGCGGGCATGCGACGGTTCATGGAAGCCGTGAAGTTCTTGGCGGTGGTGCCGGCAACCATGATGCCCATGACGCCCATGGTGAAGTTGTACAGCTTGTTGCACCAGTCGATGAGCGGCTGGGGCAGCGTGATGCCAACTACGCCAGGAAGGGTGGCAATCAGCAGAAAGATCGAAGAGGTAAGGACGATGGGCATGCACCCAAGGAATCCATCCTTGATGGCCTGGAGGTAGATGTTTCTCGAGATCTTCTCAAAGAACGGTTGATGCTTTTCGAGCATCTTTACGATGGCGTCCATAGAGCTCCTTTGCTACTTGATGCGCGATGCATGTGGATGGAACTGGTCGTCGATGGATGGTCAGGACTGCCCGGAAACCTTCCTGCTTAAGGAAGGCATTGCGAAATGACAACGTTGTCATTTCGTTAATGACAACGTAAGACATTTTTGGAAGAGCAACAAGGATATACGGGTGAGTGGTCGATATTGTTCGGTAAACGGTTGATTTATCAGTCAGGCAGGTAGTGTATGCTAGAACGCAAAAAACAAGCGATGCAAAACCGACTGGAGAAGTAGTGGCAACGATGGACAAGAAAAATGTCTCAATGAACGATGTGGCGATTGCTGCGGGTGTTTCTCTCAAGACGGTTTCGCGTGTGATCAACGAGCCCGATAGCGTGCGAGAGTCGACACGCGATAAGGTTCATTCCGCAATGGAGGCGCTCGGGTTTCGAACCAACTTTGCCGCGCGTTCGCTCAAGTTGGGCCGTTACGGGTGCATCGGCGTCGTGCTGTTCCACTTGTCGGGCGGTGCCGTGGACATGATCGACGGTATCGCCGATGCCGCCGAAGAGCGAGGCTTTGCTCTTACGATGATCAAAAAGCGGGCGGGGGAGAAGATGACCCTTGCCGAAGCGGCGCGTAGGATGTCGCAGCTCCCCGTCGACGGCATGATTTTCAACCTGCGCCAGATGGTCGATGACTTTGATACCTTTGAGGCGCCGAAAGACCTCAAGACGGTGATTATCACACCGATGGAACATCCTACCTGCTCTACCGTCAGTGACGACCAAGAGGGCGGCGCGCGCATGGCGTGCGAGTACTTCTTGAACCACGGGCACAAGAACGTGTACTTCGTCTCTGGTAAGAAAGAGTCACTGTCGAGCCAGTGCCGTATGAAAGGTTGGCGAGCGGCACTCGAGGCACGTGGCATTGAGCCGCCCGAGCCTCTGCAAGGCGATTGGAATGCGGATAGTGGCTATGCCGCGGGCCTTGTGCTTGCCGATAAGCCCGATTGCACGGCGGTCCTCGCTGCTAACGACTGCATGGCAAACGGCGTGATGATGGCTCTACGTGACAAAGGGCTCAATGTGCCCGACGACGTGTCCGTGATCGGCTTCGACGATGAGCTCTACAAGACGATTCCCAACTCGATTCTGACGTCGGTGAAGTTTCGCCACCGCGAACTGGGCATCCGTGCGCTTAACGAGGTCGTCGCAGGTCTGGAAGCCCCGAGCTCCAGAAGCCGTACGCTCGTCTCGGGCGTGTTGGTCGAGCGTTCCAGCGTAAGGGATCTGCGGGCGTAGACGTGCTCGGCCTGCTCGTCTAAATCTGTAACAGGTGGGACCCGAAAACTCGGCTAGATGTTACAGATTTAGACAATTCGGCCCGGCTTATTCCGTTTGTCTCGATCTGTAACAGTTAGGAGTGAAATGACCAGCCAGGTGTTACAGATCTAGATTGATTGGATTGACCCATCTGTTTGTCTCGATCTGTAACATCTAAGCGGTCAAAAGCGGTCTACATGTTACAGATTGAGATTTTTGGCTTGGCCTGTGCGTTCACCTCGATCCGTAACAGCTGGGACCCAAAAACTCGGCTAGATGTTACAGATTGAGATGAACAGGAGGACGGGTGCGGTCTAAACAAAATGGCCCGCGCATCACACATCGATGCACGGGCCATTTATTGTCTGCAAGCGGCAGGTGGTGTCAGCGTCTTATGCCTCGAGGTTTTCCTCGATCCAGGCGACGGCACCCTTGGGATCCTTAGTGAGGTCGATGTACTGTTTGCCCTTGGGCGACAGCAGCGTGATGCCCAGGCGGTCGGTGTCGGCCTTCATCTCGTTGTAATAGGTGCGAACCTGCGGAGCCAGGACGATGACGTTGTACTGGTCCATGATGGCGTAGTGGCTGCCGTAGGCACCGGCGTTGGCGGTAATGTCAATGCCCAGCTCGTCGGCGCCTTCCTTAAGCGCGTTGGCGAGCAGTGCAGAGGTGCCGGCGCCAGCGCACAGAACCAGAACCCTCAGATCCTTGCCCTTAAGGGCGGACGGAGCTGCGGAGGCCTCAGTGGCAGAAGCGGTCTCGACAACAGGAGCCTCAACGGCGGGGGCGGCAGCGGTCTTGACGGCCTTGGTCTCCTCGGCCTCTTCTTCGGCCAGGGTCTCGGCCTCCTGCTTGCACAGGACGTTGTCGTAGGCCTTGCAGAACGGGTAGTAGATCAAGAAGTCAACGACCAGCAGGACGACAACCAGGACCAGAGAGATCGGCTGGAAGTTGGTGTCGATGAAGGTGCCGATCGGTCCGGGGAGTGCCCACGGCATGGCATAGATAAAGCCGTTCATGCCCAAAAAGTCGATGAAGAACTTACCAATGAGGACGTTGGCCACGGGGGCAAACAGGAACGGGATCAGGAAGTACGGGTTGAGGATGATGGGCGCGGCGAACAGCAGCGGCTCGTTGACGGCGAACATCACGGGCACGACAGAGGCTTTGCCGACGGCCTTGAGCTGCTTGGAGCGCATAAAGAGCAGGAAGATGATCGGGACAATGAACGTGGCGCCGGTGCCGCCGAGTTCGCCGATGTAGTTACCGAAGTTTTCGGTCAGGGCGAGGGCGGGGTGACCGCCGGCCTGCAGCGTGGCGAGGTTGGTGGTGATGTTGCCAAACAGCGCGGCGTTGAGGGCAGGCTTAACGACCGAGGGGCCGTGGATGCCCATGAACCAGAACAGCGGGATCATGAACCAGATGAGGGCGAGGCCGGCGTAGGAATCGGCAGCGGCGAACAGCGGGCTCACCAGCGTGGAGATGACGTTGGCAAACGGGACGGCCAAGCAGGTGCGGCAGATAACGTCGATGACGGCGACAAACAGGATGGAGAAGCTGAAGGCGAAGATGTCGCGGAAGTTCTGGGCGATGGCGCCGGGGACTTCTTTGGGCAGCTTGATGGTGATGTCTCGCTTAATGCAGAAGGCATAGATGTTGACCGTGGCAAATGCGGCGACAAAGGAGCTCAGCAGGCCCTTGGTGCCCATGTTGTCGGTAAAGAACACCGAGACATCGGCGCCGTCGATTTTGGCACTCGTCTGGGTAACGGCCAAGATGAGCATAGCGCACATGGCGGCGACCATGGTGCTCGTGGCGTTGATGGCCTTGCCGGCAGGCATGCGGCGGTTCTTGGAGCCGGTCAGCGCGCTTGCGGTGGTGCCGGCGACCATGATGCCCACGACGCCCATCGTGAAGTTGTAAACCTTGTTGCAGAAGTTCACGACGTCGACGTTCCACCAGTCGGGCAGCGTAAAGCCGCCGACCGTGGCGACAACGCCCGGCAGGGTCGAAATAAGCAGGAAGACAGAAGAAGACAGGATGATGGGCATTGCTGCCAAAAAGCCGTCTTTAATGGCCTGAAGGTAGATGTTCTTAGAGACCTTGTCGAAGTACGGCTGACCTTTCTCCAAGAACTTAACGATCGATTCCATAGTTCACGCTCCTCTTTGCATGAAATCTTAATGGCATGGACGTTGAAAACCTATATGGTCTCCCGCTTGCTAAAAGCCCGGGTGCAGGCGGGGTCGGTCCCAGGGGGAGAGAGGGGAGCGGCTGGGTTTGTATCGCATAGGGCCGCTCCCTTCTCGGGGGAAAGCGAGGCGATGCGCTACTGCGCGTCCGCCATAGTGTCGGCGAGCTCCTTGTACCAGAGTGCCGACTGCTTGATGTAGCGTTTTTGCGTGTCGAAGTCGATGTAGAACAGGCCGTAGCGCTTGTTATAGCCGTTGGCCCACGAGAACTGGTCCTGCAGGCTCCAGATAAAGTAGCCCTGGACGTCGACGCCCTCGGTACGCGCCTGGAGCACCTTCTCCATGTGCTGGTCGACAAAGTCGATGCGCTCGGGATCGGCGACGATGCCGTTTGCGTCGGGCTCGGGGTCCTTGTGGCCCAGGCCGTTTTCGGTGATATAGATGACGGGGAGGTTGGGATAGGTGGCGCTGATGTGCTTGAGCGTGTCGTAGAGGCCTTGCGGGTAGATGAGCCAATCCCAGTCGGTGGTGGGGATACCCGGCATATCGACCTGCTGCCCGACGCCCTTAAACTTAAAGCACGAGGTGCCCTTGTCTCCGGTGCCGTTAAAGCTGTTGGTGGACTCGCCATCGTAGGCGGCGATAAACGCCGACTGATAGTAGTTGAGGCCGAACATATCGTTGCGGGGCGCCGCCTTGGCGAGCTCCTCCATGTCGCTGTCCTCAACCGTAAGTGTGGCGTCGTTGGCACGCAGAATCTCGTTGATGAGTGAGAGGGTGCGCGCGGAGTAGTGACCCAGGAAGGCGCCGTCCATGATGAAGTCGGTGTAGAAGGCGTTGTACAGGTCGGCGGCGTGCTGGTCGGCGGGCGAGTCGGTGGCAGGATATGCCGGCGTCAGGACGTTGACCATGCCAATGCGTCCGCCCAGGTGCTCGGTCTCGTCAAGATCCTTATACAGGTTGACGGCGCGGGCGTGGGCAACGAGCTCGTTGTGCTGGCTCTGGATGCCGCTCGTCACATCAAAGTGATGGTTGGGCGGGAAGTTGCCTTGGATGTATTGGGAGTGCGAGAGGCTGATGAGCTCGTTGATGGTGAACCAATTTTTGACCTCGCGGAACTCGCGGAAGCAGAACTCGGCATAGCGCACATAGGCGTCGACGGTCTTGCGGTTGAGCCAGTCGCCCTGGTTGAACAGGGCGGCGGGGGAGTCAAAGTGATGCAGGGACACATAGGGCTCGACGCCATACTTTTTGCAGCAGGCGAACAGCTCGTGGTAGTGCTTAACGCCCTCGGCGAGGGGTTCGGCATCGTCGCCGTTGGGGAAGATGCGGGTCCAGGCGATGGACACACGAATGGCGTTGAGTCCATGCTCGGCAGAAAGGCGGATATCCTCCTCGTAGCGGTTGTAGAAATCACTGGCCGGGTCGGGCAAAAAGCGACCCTGGGCGACAAGGTAATCGTCCCACATGGTCTTACCCTTGCCTGCCACCTTCGTGGAACCTTCCGTTTGGTACGCGGCGGTTGCGGCGCCCCAAACAAAGCCCTTCGGCAGCTGCTGTACGCGGTTTAGCAAAGACATATGCATACACCCTCTCGTCTCGCTGTTCGATATTGTGCGTTTGTGCTCAGGAGGCTCCCTGGTTAGCGTTCAGCGGTGAAAAAGCCCGATAAACACTATCTTAAAATGATTAGAACCAAAATGAGCACGTGAACATTTGACAATGAGCACGTTAACATCCGGCTGGGATGTATAGAAACAAAACAACTTCAAACAGCCGCGAACGGTTGTATTTGTTCGGTAAGCGGTTTTGATTGACAGAAGTTTTCATGTTGTGGTATATGGCTCGGGTATCATGAGCACGTTATCAATGTATGTACGATGCGCCATGGGCGCGGGGAATAGTTGGGAAGCAGGTTAGCGTGGAAGGCATGGCTCAGCGGACAAGGAATGGTCGTTCGGCGAGCGCGGCAGAGGTTGCGGCGCTCGCTGGCGTGAGCCGCCAGACTGTGTCTCGCGTGGTCAACGGTATGCCCAACGTGACGGAAAAGACACGCAAGCGTGTGCTGGCCGCCATGGAAGAGCTGGGCTTTCGTCCCAATTTTGCTGGAACGGCGTTGCGCGGCGGGTCGTATCGTTCTATTGGCCTGTGCATGTACAACATCACACGTGTCGGTAACCTGGCGACGCTCGAGGGTATCATGCAAGCGGCGCGCGAGCATGATTTTGCCGTCACTATGATCGAGATGGGCGGCGACAAGCCCTATACACTTGCCGATGCCTCGCGCCGCATGGTCGAGCGACCCGTCGACGGCATGATTCTCAACATGAACCGCATGGCTCCCGATTTTGAGGAGTTTGTTCCCCAGCCGGGAGTGCGAACGGTCATCCTGTCCATGTATGCGCATCCGCGCTGCACGACGATCGACTCCGACCAGTATGGTTCGTGCGAGCTGTTGACCAATTATCTGCTGGAACATGGTCACTCGAATATGCGGTTTGTGGCGGGTCCGGAAAACTCGATTTCCTCGCGTTTTCGTGAGGCCGGTTGGCGCGATACGCTGGGTCGTGCTCATGTCGATGCCGCTCCGATGCTGCGTGGCGATTGGAGTGCGGACAGTGGGTACGCCATGGGCGAGCGGATTGCGGCCGAGGTGCTTGCCGGCGGGTCGCAGGCGCCGACTGCCGTGCTTGCGGCAAATGACCAGATGGCGCTGGGCGTTATCGCCGCGCTCGAGAACGCGGGCCTGTCCGTGCCCGACGACGTGAGCGTGGTTGGTATCGACGACGCACTCGAGGGACTTGTTCCTCACAATCGGCTGACGACGTTGCGATTTGATTTGCGCGGTGTCGGTAAGCTTGCGTTTGAGGCGGCGATTGGAGAGAGCTCGTCTATCGAGGCGATTCATGTGCCGAGTACGTTGGTCGAACGCTCGACTGTCAAAGATATACGGGCGTAGGTTCAGCTCGTTCTGCCTATTTGTCTCAATCTGTAACAGCTAGGACCCAAAAAACTCGGCTAGATGTTACAGATCGAGACAAACGGCTTCCGACCTGCACAAAAAGGCCGGGGGCGGAACGCCGTGTGACGTGCCGCCCCCGGCTGAGAAATGGGGACAGGTTGTGTGAGCGGGGCAATCCCGCTAGTCGCAAGTCGCTAGTCCAGACGACGGGTCTGCGCCACGTGCTTATACCAGTATGCGCTTGCCTTGGGCGTGCGCTTCTGGGTTTCAAAGTCAACGTAGAAGAAGCCGTAACGCTTGTTGTAGCCATTGGTCCAGGAGAACTGATCCTGCAGGCTCCACAGGAAGTAGCCGCCCACGTTGACGCCCACCTCCATGGCCTTGAGCAGCCAGCGTAGGTGCTGCTCGATGTAGTCGATGCGCGGCTGGTCGTCCACAAAACCGTCCTTGTAGGGGTCCTTGTAGCCCATGCCGTTTTCGGTGATGAAGATCTGCTTGTAGTTGGGGTAGCGCTGCTTAATGTAGACGAGCAGATCGAACAGGCCCTCGGGATAGATGATCCAGTCCCAGTCGGTGGTGGGGATGCCAGGCTTGTTCACGTGCTCGCCAATGCCCTTGACGCGCCAGCGGCCGGTGCCCTTCTCGCCCGTACCATTGTGGTGCAGGTCGTTCTCGCCGTCGTAAGCCTTCAAGAAACGGCACTGGTAGTTGTTAACGCCCAGGTAGTCGTTGTAGAGCGCGGCCTCGCGCATGATTTCCAGATCCTCGTCTAGGATCTCGATGGTGCCGCCCGAGACGGCAGCCAGGCGGTTGGCGCACTCGATGGTGTCGGGCGCGTAGTCGCCGCGGAAGGTGGCGTCGAGCAAAAACTGGTTTTGCAGCACGTGCTCGTTGTTGGCGGCCTTGATGTCGGCGGGGTCGTTCTCGTTGAGCGGGTACTTGAACTCCAACGACTGAATGACGCCGATTTTGCCCTTAAAGCCGCCGTTGTGGAAGGCCAGCACTGCCTTGGCGTGGGCGAGCATCATGTTGTGCTCGCACTGGAAGGCCTCGGCAAGATGCGCCTTGACGCCACCGGGGAAGGTGCCCTCGATGTAGGTGTTGGAGGCGTCGGCCCAGATTTCGTTAAAGGTGAACCAGTAGGTCACCTGGTCGGCGTACTCCTTAAAGCAGAAGGTGGCAAAGTCCACAAAGGCATCGATGGTCTCGCGGTTGAGGAAGTCGCCCTTCTCAAAGAGGGGCAGCGGCGTATCGAAGTGATGCAGCGTGACAAACGGCTCAACGTGGTGCTTGTGGCACTCGGCGAAGAGATCGTGATAGAACTGCACACCCTCGGGGTTGATTTCGCCGGTGCCGTTGGGGAAGATGCGGCTCCAGGCGATGGAGAGGCGAATGCCGTTGATGCCAAACTCCTCGCACAGCTCCAAGTCGACGGGGTACTGGTTGTAGAAGTCCGAAGCGGGATCGGGGGAGAAACGGCCCTGGGCCTCCAAGAAGTCGTCCCAGGCAACTTTGCCCTTACCGTGAGTGCGGGTCTCGCCCTCTACCTGGTAGGCAGCAGTGGCGCCGCCAAAGACAAAGTCCTCGGGAAACTGCGCAGGCGGGTTAGTGACGCTAGCAGGGTTAACGGACATGATGATCCAATCGTCTAAATCGAAGGGCCAGCCGGTCTTGGATGGTCGGCTGGCCCTGAGCGTTACTTACTTCGAAAGCTGCTCGCTTACGAAGGCGAGAGACTTATCGCCGTTCTGGGAGAGCTCGATGTACTGTTTACCGCGGCAGGCGACGCACTTGTTGCCCACGCGCTCGCAGTCCTTTTGCAGGTCGGCCAGGTAGCTCGCGGCCTGCGGGGCCAGGACGACCAGGTCAAAGTCGGGGAGCATGTCGACGTGGTTGCCATATGCCTCGGCAGCGGTTTCAAGATCGATGCCGCGCTCCTTGGCGGCCTTGGCCAGTGCGTTGGCGAGCAGGCCCGAGGTTCCGCCGCCCTGGCAGAGCACGAGCACGCGCTTGCCGTTGAGGTCGCTGGCGGTCTTTGCCTCGGCAGCGGGTGCTGCGGAGGCGGCAGCGGCGTCGGCCTTCACGGCATCGGCAGCGGCGCCGGCGGCAACGCTCTTGGCATCGGCCTTGCCCTGGAAAGCGTCGTTGAGCTTGGCGGCCTTCTCGGCGTTCTTGGCGGCGAGCTCCTCCTGGGAGATCTCGGCCTCCTCGGCGCACTTCTGGGCGTCATAGGCGCGGAAGAACGGATAGTACAGAGCGAAGTCGACGACCAGGATAAGGGCGAGCATCACAAAGGCGAGCGGCTGGAAGCCCAGGCCCATGATAGTGCCGATGGGGCCTGGGACGGTCCAGGGCAGGGTGTACATAAAGCCGTTCATGCCCAAGAAGTCGATAAAGATCTTGAGGATCCAGATGTTGGCGATCGGGGCAAAGACAAACGGGACAAAGAAGACGGGGTTGAGCACGATGGGCGCGGCGAACAGCAGCGGCTCGTTGACGGCAAAGCAGACGGGGACGATGGCGGCCTTACCGACGGCGCGCATCTCCTGAGACTTGGCCAGGAAGCAGAACATAAAGACCAGGACGAGCGTGGCGCCGGTGCCGCCCATGCAGACGACGAAGTACTGGGCACCCTGGGTCAGGACAGCGGAAGCGTGCTGGCCAGCCTGGAACGCAGCCAGGTTGTCGGTCATGTTGGCAACGAGGGCGGCGGCGATGGCGGGCTCGACGATCGAGGGGCCGTGGACGCCCACGAACCAGAACAGGCTCATGGCGCCGTAGATCACAGCGAGGCCGATGTAGCCATCGGCAGCGGTGAACAGGGGCTGGAACACCTGGATGACGCCCTGGGCAAAGCAGAAGCCAAAAGCAGCGCGGAAGGCGATGTCAAAGACCCAAAAGACGGTGATGCAAACGGAGAAGGGGATGATGTCCTTAAAGGTCTGCGAAATGTTGGGCGGAACCTGCTCGGGCATCTTGACGGTGATGTTGCGCTTAATGAAGAACTTGTAGATGATGCCAGTCACAAACGCAGCGATGAAAGCGGTCAGCAGGCCCTTGGAACCAAGGTAGGTGGTGTTGAAACCGCTGGCGGCGTCCGTGGCGATCGTGTCGCTCGAAAGGAGCAAGAAGCCGATGATGGCCGCGCACATGCACGAGATGAAGTTGATCTGGTTGTTCTTGGGCAGATCGCGGTTCTGAGCGTCGGCGAAGTGCTTGGCCGTGGTGGCGGCGCAGGCGATGGCCAGGATGCCCATGGAGTAGTTGTAGCACTTCCACAGGGCGTTGTTGATGTCATCGGGCCAGTAGAAACCCCAGATGTTGGGGACCGAGGCTACCAGGCAAAAGATGGACGAGAAGATGATGATGGGGATGACGGAGATAAAGCCGTCGCGGATCGCCTTGAGGTACTTGTTGCGGGCGATCGCGTTGAAAAAGGGCTGGCCCTTTTCGATGATGGCGATGAGTTGCTCCATGCAATGCTCCTAAGAGTCGGTGGGTTAGCAACGATGGTAGCTTTTGACTTTCGGTTGCCAAAATGTTGACGTTGCCATTTTGTGACACAAAAAAAGAAGCGAACCGGTGGTTCCTGTGCCTGCGAACCGTCGATTCCTTACGCGTAAACGTTTGAGCCGCCCGGTGGCCCTGTGTTTGCACAATGGCAACGTTAACATTTGGTCGACAAAAGCCGTTTGGGGAAGCAAAAATGTCGGTGAACGGTAGGTTTTGGGTGGTGAGCGTATGGTGGGGGAGGCGTTGGATATACTTGAAGGCGGTAAAAATGACTGCGCAAGGTGCCATCAATGGCATCGTTGACATAGAAAGATCGACCTATGGCCGCTGTTAAAAAATCGGTATCCGTTAAGGATGTGGCGCGTCTCGCGGGCGTCTCGGAGCAGACGGTCTCGCGCACCGTGCACGATTCGCCCAGCGTGCGCCCCGAGACCAAGGAACGCGTGCGTGCCGCCATGCGCGAGCTGGGGTATCGCCCAAACTTTGCCGGTCGATCGCTGCGCCGCGGTAAGTTTAAGACCGTCGGCGTCGCCATGTTCAACATTACCGGCACCGGCAACCTCGACCGTATGGAGGGCTTTGCCGCCGCGGCCGACAAACACGGCTATGCCATCACCCTCACTAAAGTAGACGGGCATCCGTATACCCTCGAGAGCGCATCGTCACGCATGAGCGCACTGCCAGTGGACGGTATGGTTGTGATCATGAATCGCATGCCGGCGGACTTTGGCACCTTCGAGCCGCTACCTGGCATGCAGACGGTGCTCGTTACCATGCTGGAGCACCCGCTCTGTTCAACGGTCGATAACGACCAGTTCGATTGCTCGCGCCAGGTGGTCGAGTATTTGCTGGGGAGGGGGCACAAGACTGTGCACTTTATCTCATGCCCCGAGCGCTCGCTTTCGGGCATGCGGCGCGAGGAAGGCTGGCGCGAGACATTGCGCGCGCATGGCATTGAGCCCCCGCAGCTCGTGCGCGGCGACTGGACGGCACAGAGCGGGTATGCCGCAGGCCAGGCTCTGGCGGATGATCCGACCTGCACGGCCATTTATGCCTCCAACGATGCCATGGCATATGGCTGTATCCGTGGGCTCGAGTCGCGCGGGAAGTGCGTGCCCCAGGACGTGAGCGTGGCGGGTGTTGACGATAGTCTGGGCGATATCGTGCCCGACCGTCGCCTGACCACGGTGCGCTTTGACAACAAGCGCGTCGGCATGTGGGCGGTCGACAAGATTGCCGGCGCCGATGGGGGTGCGTCTGGCGTGGAGCACATGCTGATCCCCGGTGTGCTCGTAGAGGGCGATACGGTGCGCGATTTGCGTTAGGGTGCGGTCCTGTTTGGGTTGTCACTAACTGTGTTCGATATTGTTCAGATTGGTTTAAAAACCGTTCACGGGCGAAAAGTGACCGTTCAAAGCTTGAAATTGCGTTTTGCGCTGTTCTTTTTTGTTTGAATGTTAATGTTTCTGTCATACAGAACGCAGCGCGTATGCCCGGACGCGATGCTCTCCATTGGTTCACATGTGAAAGGAACGCAATATGGCAACCAAAGAAGAAATCTCGATGGTTGGATTCGAGATTGTCGCATACGCAGGTGACGCCCAGACCGATCTGCTTGCAGCGCTCGATGCTGCTCGCGAGGGCGATTTTGAGAAGGCCGAACAGCTGCACAAGGATGCCAGCGATGCACTTATCGGCGCCCACGACACGCAGACCAAGCTGCTTTCGCAGGAGGCCGGCGGTGGCGAGATGGAGATGACCTTCATCATGGCTCACGCTCAGGACACTCTCATGACCACTATGATCCTGGAGAAGCAGGCCCGCTTTACCATCGATGCCTACAAGCGCATCGCCGAGCTCGAGGCCAAGCTCGCCTAACGAGCCCTCACAACCAAGTCCCCTTCCAAAAGCCCTGCCGCTACCCGCGGCAGGGCTTTTTCTGTCCTCCTCCAAGTTGCGGTGAAATAGGGACTGAATAGGGGCCGACGGGCGCAAAACAATCCCTATTCCACCGCAGCTCATCCGGAGATAGTCATTGGGGACGGTCTTGGTGCGCTCTGCTCGTCTTCCCGTTCGTTTTTTGCTCGGTGGGTATACTTCCTTTCGCATTAAGCCCCGGACTGAGGAGGTATCCAAATGCCGGATAACGGGTCAATACAAAAAAGAGACGCGCACGAGATGGCTCATGGGCGTCCTGTCCAGATAACCGAGCACACGACGGTAACCGAGCTGCAGCCCAGTCTGTCCGATGTCGTGTGCGCAAACAAAAAGCTGCAGATTGGCTTTATCGTTGCGCTCGTGGTACTGGCGCTGCTGTCGGGCTTTGTAGCTCGTCCGCATTTCGCCGATACCAAGACTTGGGACTCCACCATCGAGGTCATCGACCAAAAGAAGGGTAACGTACTGGCGCTCACGACCTCGTGCGTGGCGCTGTCTGCGGGCATTACCGCGCTGCCGGGTGATACGGGAACGCCGGTTGCCGAGCAGCTCGCGCAGCTTTCAGGCAACCTTGGTATCGTGCTTGCCGTGCTCTACCTCGAGAAATACCTGCTAACCATTTTGTGGTCGGTTGGCTTGGGCATCTTAATCCCGTTTGCGTTGGTGCTCTTTGCGGTGTCGCTCGGCATTCACGGGCGCTGGAGCACGAGCGCTGTCCTGCGCCGTGTGGCGACACGCGTGCTGGTAGTTGCCGTGATCGGCATGGCGTTGGTGCCTGCAAGCGTTTGGGTGTCGCAGAAGGTCGATGAAACGTATCGCGTAAGTATTGAGCAAGCTGAGCAAAAGGCTGCGGACGCTGCGGACGCGGCCGACACCACGGACAAGTCAGCCGAGACCAGCTCAAAATCGAATAAGAAAAAATCCGAGGCCACAGAGTCCAAAAACGTGCTCGAGCAGTTGACTGATGGGGCCTCGAGCCTTGTTACGTCGGTGACCAGCGGTGCCAAGCAGATGACCGACGAGATCGTGCAGCAGGTGACCGACCTCATCGAAGGCGTCATCGTGATGATCGTGACTTCGTGCGTTATCCCGCTGCTGGTGCTCGTGGCGTTCCTGTGGCTGGGACACGTACTGCTAGGGATCGATATTTCCGGCCCGGCGAACTATTTGACGGGCCGCTTTCTGAGTGCTCCGTCCAAGCACGCCAAATAGGGTGGGCAGTCCGAGTAGCTAAAACAGCTGTATATACCGGGGAATACCGCCGAAGGGCGGCCGAGACACGTTCTTGGCCGCTCTTTTGTTTGTTGAACACGTGGTCGCTACGTCCGCGCCCGGCTCAAACGGTCAGCAATCATCCGTGAACGATATTTGTTCAAAAAAGAACAAAGATAAACAAATAGTTGTTGCAGTTACTGTTCGAATGTGTTCAAATAAACATGAACAGTGAAGAACCGCACATTCAGATGCCCGGACCTGAACGCGATTCAACACTTCCAAACAGAAACTACGCACCTGCGTATCTCTCAAGGAGGATGTCATGAGGGTTGTAATCGCTTCCGATGCCGACGGTATGTCGATGAAGGAGTCCATCAAGGAGATGCTCATCGCCGACGGTCACGAGGTCGTCGACTATTCCGAGACCCCTGCCGCGGACTTTGTCGATTCCGCGACCGCCGTTGCCAAGGACCTGCTGGAGCACAAGGATTCCCAGGGCTTCGCATTCGATAAGTACGGCGTCGGCTCCTATATGGCCGCCGTCAGGATCAAGGGCATGGTCGTCGCCAACATTTCCGACGAGCGTTCCGCCTACATGACCCGCGAGCACAACGGCTCGCGCATGGTCACCATGGGCCCGGGCGTTGTTGGCACCGAGGTCGCCAAGAAGATCGCCCGCGAGTTCCTGCGCGCCCAGTACGCCGGCGGCCGTCACCAGATCCGTGTCGACATGCTCAACAAGATGGCCTAACGAGAGCCACCGAGAACTCGAACTTCTATCTCAACTTGTGAATTCAGACGAAAGGACGTTCTGATGAAGAAGACCATCGCAATCGGTTGCGACCATATCGTTACGGACGAGAAGATCTATCTGGCCGACCGCCTGGAGCAGGCTGGCTACAAGGTGCTCGACTGCGGCACCTACAGCCACACCCGTACGCACTATCCCATCTACGGTAAGGCCGTGGGCGAGGCTGTTGCCAGCGGCAAGGCCGACTTTGGCGTGGCCCTCTGCGGCACCGGCATTGGCATCACCAACGCCGTCAACAAGGTTCCCGGCGCCCGCTGCGCCCTGGTTCGCGACATGACCTCTGCCCTGTATGCCCGTCGCGAACTCAACGCCAACATCGTGGGCTTTGGCGGCAAGATCACCGGTGAGTTCCTGATGGCCGACATCATGCTTGCCTTCCTGGAGGAGCCCTACGAGAAGACCCCCGAGCACGATGCCCTGATCGCCAAGATCGATGCCTGCAACAAGGCCGACGCCGAGGCTCAGGCTGACCCGCGCTTCTTTGACGAGTTCCTCGAGAAGTGGGACCGCGGCGAGTACCACGACTAGTGAGGTTACGCGGTTTTGCCAAACCGCGTAACGAGTCGACGCTGCGCGGCGCTCAGGCACCCCATCTCGCCGCTCAAACCGTCGCTCGCGTACATGAAGTACGCGTCGCTCCTCTTTCGCGGCGACCTGTGGCACCTGAGCGCCGCTCGCTGACGTTGAGGGTGCCTGTGGGGTTGCCCCTGTTGTTGCGAAGCCATCTGGCGGGCGAGCTGCTCCGATAACACTTTTGCTTGCTGAGCTTGGGTGCTTCGTTTTTGGCGGTACCTGGTATTCTGCAGCTTTTCAATTGACGGCTCGCGTTTCTGTGAGGGGGCGCGGGCCGGTTTTCTATCAGCCCTATTGACTTGGCGGGCTGTCGTAAGAAAGGGAAGGCTCCTATGGAGTTTGTTCTTGATAACGGTTCTATCCGCGTAGCACTGAGCACGGCGGGCGGGTCGTTCACTTCTATTGCGGCCAACGGCCGTGAGTACCTGTGGCAGGGTGATCCTTCGGTCTGGTCGGGCCAGGCACCCATTTGCTTCCCGATCTGCGGCGGCCTTCGTGACGGTCGCGCGATGACTATGGGTGGTCGCGAGGTCAAGCTCGCCCGCCATGGTTTTGCCCGCAAGCAGGAGTGGAAGCTCGAGAAGCAGAGTGACAACATGGTTGCGCTGAGCCTAAGCTCTGCCGACCATGCCGAGTTGCTCGAGCAGTACCCGTATCCGTTTAAGATCGTTGCTCGTTACACGATCGATTCGGAAAAGGTGGCCGTGTCGTACGAGGTGACCAATGAGGGCATCGAGGATATGCCATTCTTTGTGGGTGGTCACCCCGGCTTTAAGTGCCCGCTCGACGAGGGCGAGTCCTACGACGACTACGAGCTCCGTTTTGAGCAGCGCGAGGCCGCCGAGCTCTGCGCTGCCGTTCCCTCAACGGGCCTGATTGATGTTGAGCATCGTAGCAAGAACCCCATGGTCGACCAGAACCTGCCGCTGACCCACGAACTCTTCGACTTCGCGGAGACCATCTTTGACGTGCTCGAGAGCCGCGTGGTTACGCTGACCAAGAAAACCGAGGACAAGGGCGTGCGCCTGACGTTCCCCGATATGCCGTACCTGATTGTGTGGAGCAAGCCCGAGGGCGACTTTGTTGCCGTGGAACCGTGGGGTGGCCTGTCCACCTGCTCCGACGAGGACGATATTCTGGAGCACAAGCGTGGCTGCCTGGTTGCCAAGCCGGGGGAGACCGTCACCCGTGGCTTTGAGATCGAGATTCTTTAACGAGCTATCGTATGTTTGGGGCGGGTCATGCTGCCCCGGAACAGGAGTTCAACATGATTCTGACCGTTACCATGAACCCGTCGATTGATACGCGCTATCAGCTCGACAAGCTGATCATCGACGACGTGAACCGTGTGACGCCCGAAAAGACCGCTGGCGGCAAGGGCCTCAACGTGAGCCGTGTGCTGCTGCAGTTGGGCGACGATGTGCTCGCGACCGGTCTGCTCGGCGGCCACATGGGTGCCTATATGGCCGAGCTCATGGATGCCGATGGCGTCAAGAACGACTTTGTGCCCATCGCCGGTGAGACGCGCATTTGCCTGAATATTCTGCACGAGGGTAATCAGACCGAGCTTTTGGAGAGCGGCCCGCAGATCGCCCCGGCCGAGCTCGAGGCCTTTACGGCCAAGTTTGCCGAGCTTCCAGCGAAGGCGGACGTTGTGACGCTTTCGGGCTCGCTGCCGCGTGGTGTCGATGCCGGCTACTATGCCGAGCTCGTCAAGATCGCCGAGGAGGCGGGCGCCAAGGTGCTGCTCGATACCTCGGGTGCATCGCTGGAGGCCGCGCTGGAGTCCGACGCTAAGCCTGAGCTCGTAAAGCCCAACCTGACCGAGATTAACGGCCTGCTGGGTACGTCCTTTACGACCGATGATGTCGATGCCCTGCGCGAGGCGCTTGCCGCCGATGACCGTTTTGCCGGTATTCCCTGGGTTGTCGTTTCGATGGGCGCTGCCGGTTCGGTGGGCTTCCATGAGGGTCGTGCGTTCCGCGCCAAGACGCCCGCGATTGCGGCAGTGAACGCGACGGGTTCCGGCGACTCGACCATCGCCGGCTTTGCGCATGCGATTGCTGCTGGTGCCGACGACGTCACGGTGCTCAAGACCGCCAATACCTGCGGCAAGCTCAACGCCATGGATCCCAAGACCGGCCACCTGGTCATGGACCGCTGGGACGAGGTCTACAACAGCGTTGAAGTAACGGAGCTCTAGAGTTACGGCGTTTTACCAAACGCCGTAACCGGCCGACGCTGCGCGGGCCGCATTTGGACAATCTGACGTTCAACTTCAAGGGCGCGACCAGAAGGTCAGCGCCCTTTCGTTTCACGTCACCTTGTCTCAAATGCGGCCCGCTCGCTGTCGTGGCCAAAACATCGGCGTTGCCTTGCTTCGGGAATGCGGTAGATAGGGACGTTCCTTTTTTGCCGGCAGTTTGGGACACTCCTTACGGGACACCCCCTCCACAGCGCCTATGCCAGCTTGTCGATTTGCCCAATCTCCCAGAGCGGAATATTGACGAGCGTGCCTTCGTCTCTATATGCCGCTAACGATGTTCTCACGCAGCGCTCGAGCTTGAACTTCTCGCAGGCAATCCTCAGGCTCTTTGCTTTGAGATTCTCTGCCGCCTTGACCTCGAGCGGAAGCACGGTCCCCGCATGGTCGACGGCAAAGTCAGTCTCTGCATTGCCGGAGGAGGATGACCAATACGCGGGAGTATTGCCTTGGAGCAAAAGCTCCTGTGCGACGTATTGCTCGGTCAGCGAGCCTTTGAACTCCGTAAAAACAGCGGGCCCGTTCAGAACAATGGCTGGCGTGAGGCCGGAGAGTGCTCCGAGGATGCCGGTGTCGATGCAGAACAGCTTGAAGCCCGAGAGATCCTCGTAGCTTGTGAGCGGTGCTCTTAGGGCGGAAACACGTGGTACCTTATGAACGATTCCATAGTCCATGAGCCACTGGAGGCTTTCCTCAAAATCGCGTGCGCGCGCCCCGGGACGAAGCGCGCCGTAGACGAACTTCTTGTTTTCCTTTGCGAGCTGGCCGGGAAGGGATTTCCAAACCAGCCTCATGCGCTCGACGATGCGGGCTGGCGCATGCTTGCCAAAATCGGATTCATAAGCTTCGATGATTTGCTGCTGAAGCCTGCGGGCCTCGATGAAATCGTGGGAGGCGGCGAAAGCGGAGACAACTTCTGGCATGCCACCGACAACGAGGTATTCCTTGAGCAGGCGCTCGAGCTTTTCGGAAACATTCGCCAGCAGGTCCATGTCTGCGGCAAGGATGGCATCTGCGAGCGGATCGCCATCGACGGCACGAACGAACTCGACAAACCCCATGGGGCGCATGGTAAGCTGGTCGATCTTGCCGACGGGGAACGACTCGTTTTCGCGTCGGAGCGCGAGCCCCATATAGGAGCCGGCTGCCATGATATGGTATTCCGGCGCCAGCTCGTTGAAGTATTTGAGCGAGGTGATGCCACGCGGTGCCTCTTGGATTTCGTCGAAGATGATGAGCGTGTCTGTCGGCGTTATGGTCTGGCCGCGCAGGAGCTCTATCTGGGAGATGATGCGTTTGGGGTCAAGGCTTCCGTCGAACAGCGAGCGTGCGTCCGGTTCGAGCATAAAGTCAAAGCGGATGACGTTTTGATACTGCTGGCCTGCGAATTCGTTAAGAAGCCAGGTTTTTCCCGTCTGGCGGGCCCCCTTAAGCAGGAGGGGCTTGCGGTTTGCCCTAGATTTCCAAGCGATGAGTTCGTCCATTAGCTGTCGCTGCATACTGCCTCCTAACGATCATGGTTAGTATAAGACCGTTTCGGTCTTTCCATCGAAAAATGTGGGAGTAAACCACGTTTTTCCATCGAATAATGTGTGAGGCAACCACGTTTTTCCATCGAATAATGTGGGGGTTTAGGTCGGCACCTGGGGACGTTCCTTCTCTGCCGGCAGTTTGGAACACTCCTTGTTTTGGTGCAAATTAGCTACCCTTGCATCAGAAAACGGCGCCCGTCGGCGATGTTGCCGGCGGGCGCCGTTGCCTTGAGGACGAAACGATCCGTTTTCCTCCGTCCCCAAGGGATCATTACAGTGAGTCGATAAAGCGCTGTTGGGCGGCGCGGCCGGCTTCGTCCCACTTAAAGACGCCGGCGTTGTCGAGCACGTGGCCAAACACCACGCCGACCTCCTCGTGCAGGATATCGATGGCGTTGTCCGCCGTAAGCTCGTCGGAACGGCGGGCATAGACATCCTCGGCCCACGCGGCATGGCTACGGCAAAGATCATCGCCCTCGAGCGCGCCGGCAAGGTCGTAGCTGGCATCTGCCTTGGTCGCCAGCAGGTGCTCGCGGACAGCGCCGAGCTCGGGAACCAGGCGCGGCGGCAGAATGGCCAGGCCCATGACTTCGATCAGGCCGATGTTCTCCTTCTTAATGTGGTGGTACTCGGCATGTGGGTGGAAAACGCCTAGCGGGTGCTCGTCGGTCGTGATATTGCAGCGAAGCGCCAGGTAGGCCTCGTAAATCTCGCCGCCGGCGTTGCCGCGGGAGTCCACGCGGCGAATGACGGGCGTCACGGTGTTGTGGGCCACGCCGTCGGCTGTGTGCGCGATGACGCCCACCGACTCATCGGTCCACTCGCGCCAGGCGAGGATAATCTTCTCGGTGGCGTCGAGCAGCTGGGTGCGGTCGTGCGAGCGCAGTCGCAGCACCGAAAGCGGCCACTGCAACACGGTACCGCTGACCTGGTCAAAGCCGGGCATGCTAAACTGCGAGACCTCGGCGGCGTGCATCATGGGGAACTCGTGCGCGCCGCCCTGGAAGTGGTCGTGCGACAGAATCGAGCCGCCCACGATGGGCAGGTCGGCGTTGGAGCCAATAAAGTAGTGCGGGAACAGGTCGACAAAGTCGAGCAGGCAGGTCAGCCCCTTGCGGTCGACGTGCATCGGACGATGCTCGGAGCTCATGGCAATGCAGTGCTCGTTAAAGTACGCGTACGGGCTGTATTGGAAGCCCCAGCGCTCGCCGTCGAGCTTAATGGGGATAACGCGCAGATTCTGGCGGGCGGGGTGGGCGCCGCCGTCGGCTGCAGCGGAGCGTCCGGGATAGCCTTCGTTTTCGATGCAGAGCTGGCAGGCGGGATACTTCTCGCCCGTGTTTTTGGCGGCGCCGGCCGCGGCAATATCGCGCGGGTCCTTTTCGGGCTTTGACAGGTTGATGGTAATCTCGAGGTCGCCCCAGTTGGTGGGGGTGCTCCATTTGATATTGCGCGCGATGGCGGCGCGGCGCACGTAGCCGGCGTCGCAGCACAGACCGTAGAACCAGTCGGTCGCGGCGCGGGGCTCGTTGACGCCCATGCGGCCGTTGAACTCCTCGTTTACAACCGAAGGCCTGGGCATCAGCACGCCCATAACGCACATGGCGATACGATCACGGCCCGAGGTCGTATCCTCGGCGGCGCCATTGGCAACGGCGGCCTCCGAAAGCACGGCAAGCGTGCCCTCAAGGTCAAAGTCGGGGAGCGTATCGGGATGCAAGAGCGAGAGCTTCTCGGTCTGGAGCGCCCAAGTCATGTCGAGCGCGGGGCCCGTGGCGCCGATGCACTCCAGAATGGTGTTATATGCCCAGATGCGATCGTCCTGTCCGATCATCGATCGGTGGATGGCATATTCGATGAGGCCCTGCGCGGCCTCGCGCACATCAGTCATTACAGCCATGCCGCGTAAGCCCCCTTGTCAGAAATTGCGTAGTGGCGGGCAGAGCCCTCGCCCAGCCAGCCGTTCATCTTGGCGATGAAGGTGTCGACCAGGTCGAGCGGCACGAACGCCTGGATGGTGCCGCCAAAGCCGCCGCCGTGGATGCGGACGGCGCCGCGGCCGTCGAGCACATGCTCGGCAAGAGCAAGCGCGTACATGGAAGGCTGCTCGGCACCCAGTTTGGCGACGACATTCTGCAGGTACATGGCAGAGCTGGCGCCGGACTCGCGCGTCAGGACCAGGAACTGGTCAATGTCGCCGGCGTTCAGGGCCGCCCAGCGCTTATCGACCAGACCGTTCTCGTACCAGTAGTGAACGGCACGCAGGCAGGCGCGGTCGCCCAGCTTGGCGCGCAGCTCGGGGAGCTTGGCGTCAAAATCGGCAACGTTTACCTCGCACAGGCGTGCCTTGCCAAACTCGGCGGCGACGTCTTGCATTTCGCGCGGAACGGCGGCGTAGTCATCGGTGGCGGCCACGTGGTCGGCGCCGACCTTAACGAGCACGAGCGCATAGCCGTGATCCTCAAAGTTGAGCTCGAGCTTCTGGGTCTTAGGCTGAGCCTGGTCCTCAAAGTCCATGTAGGCAAGGCCGCCCAGGCACACGGCGGCCTGGTCCATCAAGCCGCAGGGCTTGCCGTAGTAGTTGTTCTCGGTGCGCTGGCTCATCTGCGCAAGCGCGACGGGCTCAATGGCGGGTGCGCCCCAGAGCGTCTCCATGGCGCGGCCGTATGCGGCCTCGACGGCAGCGGAGCTGGAAAGACCGCCGCCCGAGGGGACGGAGCAGGTGAAGGCAAAGTCGAAGCCGCGGGGCTCAACGCCCAGGGCAGCGACCTCGTGGGCCATGCCGCGGACGAGGCTTGCGGACGTGCCCTTCTCGGACTCCTGAACGTCTAGCGTGTCGAGCGCGATTTCAAACGTAGGATAGCCCTCGTCGGCGACGCGAACCTTGTTGGAGTCGGTTGCCACGGCGATGCCGTCGACAGCGACATCGAGCGAGCCGGCGATAACGTGGCCACCCTCGTGGTCGGTGTGGTTGCCGCTGATCTCGGAACGGCCGGGCGCGTGCACGTAGAGCACCTGGCGGTCGCCGATGGGGCCAAACTCCTCCTCGAACAGCTTGGTGAGCGTGGCGAATGTCTTTTCGTCGGGGGTGGTCATGGGAGTCCTTTCCTTGGCGCGCACGGGTGGGTTTTGCGTCGTTATGAGTACGTTAACAATTTGAAGCGGCGTGAACTCAGCATTCACGATGCCGCACGTTATGGGCTATGTTAACGTACTCATAACACAACGCTTGTCACTTTTTGAGAATCTGGTAATCGGTAGAAATTCAGCCGTGAACGGTACTGCCGTATGGACTTATAAAGCAGAAGAGATGCAGATAGAAAAAGTAGAGTACGTTAACATGCGTCCGACGATAGCGGGCCTCGGCGCGGGATGTATTACTGCCCGGGCCGGCATTCACGCTATTCAGATCTCGCAAGGGTGAAGGTGATCCTGTGGCAAGGCGCCCGTTCAACGATACCAGTTCGCGTCCGGTCTCCATGGCTGACGTCGCCCGCGCTGCCGGCGTTTCGCAGCAGACGGTTTCGCGCGTCGCCAACGGCTTGCCCAACGTTAACGAGCAGACGCGCCAGCGCGTGCAGGCTGCTATGCAAGAGCTCGGCTTTCGTCCGAGTTATGCCGGTCGCTCGCTGCGCGACGGCCGTTACCATTCGGTCGGCCTATGCATCAACGATGTCACCAAGTTTGGCAACCTCTCAATGATCGACGGCATCGCCAGCGCTGCTCGCGAGCATAATTGCGCCATCACGCTGGTCGAGATGTCCAAGACTGAGGAATTCTCGCTTGCCGAGGCCACGCGTCGTATGGCCGCATTGCCGGTGGATGGCATCATCATCGGCATGAGCCGCATGGCGCCCGATTTTGAGACGTTTGATCCACTGCCGGGCATTGGAACGGTCATCGTTACCATGTACGCGCATCCGCGCGTGACTACGGTCGATTCCGACCATTACGGCTGCTCGCTCTTGCTTATGGATCACCTGTTTAAGCTGGGGCACGGGCAGATTCGCTATATTGGCGGCCCGTCGTTCTCGGTCGACGAGCAATTTCGTCGAGCCGGTTGGCAGGATGCGCTCGAGCGTAAACACATCGAGCCGGCAGAGCCGCTCGAGGGCGACTGGTCTGCCAACAGCGGCTACGAGGCCGGCAGGTACCTGGCCGAGCACGATCGCACCATGACGGCGATTTACGCGGCAAACGACCAGATGGCAAATGGCGCGATTGCAGCGCTGCGCGATAGCGGCCTGCGCGTGCCCGAAGACGTGAGCGTGGTGGGCGTCGACGATTCGCTTGATGACTTTGTCGCGCACAACGAGCTCACGACCGTACGGTTCGATCTGCATCAGCGCGGACGCGAGGTGTTTGAGCATGCGGTTCCCGAGGCGGGTACGGCGGGCAAAACCGTTGCCATTCGTATTCCCGGCCAGCTCATTATTCGACATAGCACGGCGATACCACGCTCATAGTTTACGCAGGTAAACGGCGATTTATCGTATTTCAATAACAATCGGTAAGGATGCCGGCAGATAACAGTTGGAATGCTGCCGAGTGCTATGATAGACGGGCTCTTTTGTCTATCTAGGAGGCTTTGCCTGATGGAGATCACCAAGGATATCCGCTACATCGGTGTCGACGACCACGACATTGACCTGTTTGAGGGCCAGTACGACGTGTCCGAGAACGGCATGGCATACAACAGCTATGTTATCTTGGGCGATAAAATCGCTGTCGCCGATTCGGTTGACGCTGGCTTTGTCGACGAATGGCTCGGCAACCTCGAGGCCGCGCTCGACGGCCGTACGCCCGACTACCTGGTTGTCCATCACATGGAGCCCGATCACTCCGCCGGTATCGCCGCCTTTATGGAGCGCTATCCCCAGGCCCAGATTGTGGCTAGCATGGGCGCCTTCCGCATGATGGTCAACTACTTTGGCACCGACTACCCCGAGCGCAAGATGGTCGTCAAAGAGGGCGATGTGCTCGACCTGGGCGGCCACAGCCTGACCTTTATCGGCGCCCCCAACGTTCACTGGCCCGAGGTGATCTTCTCCTACGAGTCCACCGACAAGGTGCTCTTTAGTGCCGACGGCTTTGGCAAGTTTGGCGCCAACGACATCGAGGATCCGGAAGGGTGGGCTTGCGAGGCTCGCCGCTACTACTTTGGCATCGTCGGTAAGTTCGGCAAGTTCGTGCAGGCCGTCCTCAAGAAGGCCGCCGACCTGGACATCCAGATCATCTGCCCGCTCCACGGCCCCGTGCTGACCGAGAACCTGGGCTACTACCTCGACACCTATAACACCTGGTCGAGCTATCAGCCCGAGGACGAGGGCATCACGATCGCCTATGCGAGCGTGTATGGCCATCTGAAGGCTGCCGTCGAGGAGCTCGCATCTGCGCTCGAGGCTCGCGGCCAGAAGGTCTCCGTCTTTGATCTGGCTCGCGACGACATGGCCGAGGCCGTTGAGGATGCGTTCCGCTACGACCGTCTGGTGCTCGCCTCCATTACCTATCAGGGCGAGATCTTCCCGTGCATGAGCACCTTTATCCACACGCTCGCCGAGCATGCCTACCAGAACCGTACCGTGGCGCTTGTCGAGTCCGGTTCCTGGGCGCCCGCTGCCGCCAAGGTTATGACCAAGGAGCTCGAGGGTATGAAGGACATCACCCTGACGCAGAACAAGGTGACTGTGCTGGGCTCGCTCAACGACGCCTCGCGCGCTCAGATCGAGGCCCTCGCCGACGAGCTGTCCAAGTAGCGATATTTCGCTTTTAACGAGCAAAACCACCACAAAGGGGACAGGCACCTTTGTGGTGGTTTTTGTTTAAGCGCTGGCGATGATGAGGTTTGGGCGGGCGTCGTCGGCGATCTCGGCGATTGAGATGGCAACAGCATCGTCGGGGTCACGGTCCATCACGATGGTGTCGACGTCGGCAAGTTCGGCGAAGCGGTACATGCCGCGTCCGTTGACCTTACTGGCGTCCATCAGGGCGACGCCTCGACGCGCAGCGGCAATCATGGCCGTTTTGGTTTCGGCCATCTGCGGAAAGTCGGTGGTAAAGCCACAGCCCGGGACAAAGGCGCCGGGGCACATAATAGCGAGGTCGGCATGGACCATCTGCAGCGCCTGCATGGTGAGCGGACCGTACAGATAACGGTGCCCTTTGCGCAGTGCGCCGCCCAGCATGACGACGTCGACCGAGGGCATGCTCTCGTCGATGTAATCGGAGATGGTGATGTCGGCTGTGATGACAGTGATACCGTCGCGCTGGTCGAGCAGGCGGACAAATTCGAGCGCCGTGGTGCCCGAGTCGACGAGCAGCGTGTCGCCGTCATTGACGAGCTCGATGGCACTTTGTGCGATGGCCTGCTTGGCGGCGACATTGACGTTGATGCGGCGATCCTGGGTGGATACGGTCAGCCGCTTCTGGAGCGACACAGCGCCACCATGCGTGCGGCGCAGCTTGCCGGACTCGGCGAGGGCGTCCAAGTCGGCGCGGGCGGTGACGGAGGACACACCAAAGGTCTGGGCGATTTCTGCTACCTGCACCGAGGCATTATGCTCGAGCATCTCCATGATGGCGGCACGACGCTCATCGGCGAAAGCTCGGGTTGTTGCATGGGCCATAGTTGCTCCATCATCGTCTGAAATTTGCAGGAATTGTGTTGAGTCTATTTTCGTTCATTTTCTTTTTGAGTAAGAAAACGCCTTTCGATTACTTATCTTTTCTATAAAAGAAAGACGCTGAACGCACAAAATTCAATATCGAACATGTCCACTCGGCTCAAATTCCTTCCGTTTGCTTTTCAAAAATGACTGTATTGACCTGCATGGGCTCAATATCTCGCACGTGCAAAGCTGCTGAATTTCATACAATGAGCGCAGCAAAACGCAAGGTAAAACGCCTTGTGAACAACTACACCCGATGTCCAGATGCGGGCGAGGGAGAGGAGCAAACGCTCATGGCACTTGTTACCACCGAAAAGATGCTCAAGGACGCTCAGGCCGGCCACTACGCCGTCGGCGCTTTCAACGTCGAGAACCTCGAGTTTGTTATGGCCGTTCTGGCCGCTGCCGAGGAGACCAAGTCCCCCGTCATCATGCAGACCACCCCGGGCACCATCAAGACCGCTGGTCTGGACTACTTCTACGGCATGGTCAAGGCTGCCGCCGAGCGCGCTTCCGTGCCCGTCGCTCTGCACCTCGATCACGGCGATGGCTATGACCGCTGCATGCAGGCTTTCCGCACGGGCTACACCTCCGTCATGATCGACGGTTCGCACGAGTCCTTCGAGGACAACATCGCCCTGACCAAGTCCGTCGCCGATGCTGGCCGCGCCATGGGCGTGCCCGTCGAGGCCGAGCTCGGCAAGGTTGGCGGCAAGGAGGACGACGGTCCCGCGGTTGAGGGCGAGAGCCCCTACACCGACCCCGCCGAGGCCAAGGAGTTCGTCGAGCGCACTGGCTGCACCTCCCTCGCTATTGGCGTTGGCACCAGCCACGGCGTGTACACGAGCGATCCGCACATCGAGCAGTCCGTGGTCAAGGCCATCCGCGACGCCGTCGACGTGCCGCTGGTTCTGCACGGCACCTCCGGTGTGCCCGATGAGCAGGTTGCCGAGGCCGTGAAGAACGGCATCTGCAAGGTCAACTATGCCACCGAGCTGCGTCAGGCCTACACCAAGGGCTTCATGGCCTACATGGCCGAGAACCCCGCCTGCTTCGATCCCAAGAAGCCGGCTAAGGAGGGCATGCGCGAGATCACCGAGCTGGTTAAGATCCGCATGACCAACCTCAACTCTGTGGGCAAAGCAGAGTAACAGCAAGGGTACTCCGACTCGCTACATATCCCGGGGAGGGACGAGGGCTTAGTCCCCCAATCGTCCTCGGGCATGCAAAAAGCCTCGCTGCGCACTTCGTGCGGCGAGGCTTTTTGCCCCCTGCGGAAAGATTGGGGGACTAAGCCCTCGTCCCTCCCAAGTTGACCTACTCGAGGTCGTCGCCCTTGTGGCGTTAGGTCTGAAAATAATAAGAAGCCTTCGCGCTGCGGAATAATTTTGGAAACTAAGTACGGGACCCGTCCAAGCCGTCCTGCTCAATCGCCCTTGTGGCGTTGGGGCTGATAGGATGGGGCGCGTGGGTTACTTGGTTGTTAGGGTTAGCAGGTCGTTGGGGGTTTTGAGGTTGTAGGTGGCGTTTGGGATGTCTTGGTGTGACCCCCATGCTGCTCGGGCAAAACTGACCCCTGCTGAAGTTGCGCATTGTTCGTCGTAGACGGTGTCGCCAACGTAGATGACGCTGTTGGGGTTTGCGCCCGTACGCCGGAGATATTCGAGCATGGGAGCGGGTGCGGGTTTATGTTCGGTTGTGTCTTCGACAAGGATGATGTGCTCAAAATACTTATCGAAGCCAAGGGGTGCAATTTCGTCTGTGTATTCGTCGCGCGCACGTGAGGAGACGATGCCAAGTTTGCAGCCGTTGTCGGAGAGTGTTGCGATAACTTCGTGCAAGCCGGGAAACACGCTGATGGTGCTTTTAAAGCTGGCGGCAACTTGGCACCAGCGATCCAGCGTTGCCCGTGAGTAGATCCCAAGTTTCTCAAGGGCATCCTTGCCGGGTATGCCGAGGGCAAATTCAAGCTCGTGTCGGGGGAGCGTTTTGCCGGTTTCTTCTTGGACAATCTGGCCAAGCGATGACAGCACGCTTTCTTCTGTATCTGCCAATGTCCCATCAACGTCAAACACGATATAGTCAAAGTACTTCATATAGTAGCTCCTATCCGTTGTTTGCCTGCAAGTTTGATGCAGTGACAGAAGAAGGGCTAGCGGGATTTCTGCCTGGTACTATCGAGATTCTGCCTCGCTGCTCGATAGCTCGAAGGAGTGCATCCCATTTGTTCTTTAAATACCTGGCCAAGATGGCTTGCTGTCGCAAAGCCGCATTGGCGTGCGACTGTCTGGACCGTTCGCGTGGTGTGTGCCAAAAGTTCGCAAGCACGGTTTACGCGGTATGCGCGCAGATATGCCGCCGGGGTCGTTCCTGCGCAAGCTTCGATAATGCGGTAACACTCTCTTTCGCTTACGCCGGCTGCAGATGCCATCTGGGGCACATCTATAGCGGCTGCATAGTTTGCGCGGATATAGTCCAGGATTGCCTTGAACTGTACGTCGCGGTTGGTCATCCAAGAGGCGTTGTCGGAGGAAAAGAGCGGTTCGGCCTTGGCGTAAATCTGAATCCAGAGCTCTGACAAGCTATTCCGAAGCGCCATCTCGTTCTGCGGCCGTTGAAGGTCGTGGTTAAAGGAACTCATTAGCAAATCGATAAAGGGCATATCGTCGGGGTTGGTGGGCGACCATTTGAGCACATCGACGCCTCGACATTGAAGTAATGGATTGATGTAGCGCTTTTGGAGACGTCCCGCGGGATCGCCGAGCATCGACGGCTGAAAGATATGCAGCATTTGAATGGCTGGCGCCGAATTGGGCGATTGCAGCGTGCTGTGCAAAACGCCGCCGTTGATAAAGCCGGCGGACCCTTCCTCAAAGCGTACGTGCTCATGAGCCGCGCGCGTTCGATAGTCAATCGCTCCCTGCTCCATGTAGAAAAGCTCAACTTCGGAATGCCAGTGCCAGGGGACGGAATTGCCCGGATAGCGAGCGAATTCTGCGCGTTCGGCAATATAGGGCCAGTCTTCGGCGGTCTCGGGAAACGCTTCCTCGCGTCCTCCGCGGTGCAATTCTATGTGATCCATGTTTCGCATGGCATCAGTATAAAGCGCGATGGGCTTAGATTGCTCTTGCCTGTTCGGGGAACGCCTTGTCTAGAGATGCTTGGAGCTTTTCGAACGATGCTCGCAAGTTGTGGCTCTGGTTTGTTGAGCGTTTGGCTTTTGTGGCGGGGGAGTCGAGGAGACTGTTTCTCTGTGTCGGGGGGAAGGAGAAAAGGTTTGCATATTTTAGGGATGGCTGCTGTGTTGCGTCATTGGAAGAATGCATGCTTATGCGGCCTCCTCGATGTCCACCAAAAGGTTGCGCACGGGGTTTGCTGCTAGGTCCCGTGCGTTGGCAGTATTATGCCGCGGCTGTTGCAAAGAAGCGCTAAAGAAAGGCTTAATCAGGTTTGATGTAACCATGAAACCGCAGCTCAAGGCTATCGAGTAACACTCTTGAAAGGTTTTGAGCTTAAGGGCTTTCTAAGGTTTGTGGCGCGGGTGTGGTTCGCCTGTGTGGGGCGTGTGGACGGCTCGTTCCTAGCGCTGCGGCTCTGCGGCCCGCACCTGTTCGATGACCTTTTCCATGGTGGCGTCGATGCGGTCCTTTTTGAGTTCGCATTCCCAGATGGTTATGGGTGTCCAGCCCATTTGAGTGAGTGCTGCCACGGCAGCGCGGTCGCGCTCGACGTTGCGACGGAACTTTGCCTCCCAAAACTCAACGTTGCGCTTGGGCTGGCTAGGGTTGCACTTGGGGCAGCGGTGCCAAAAGCAGCCGTTGACGAAGATGGCAATCTTGCGCCCAGGAAAGGCGATGTCGGGCTTGCCGGGAACCTTCCATTCCAGGCGATAGCCGGTGAGGCCCGCTGCGCGCAGGCGCTGGCGAACGAGCAGCTCTGGCTTGGTATTGGCGCGCTTGTTGCCCTTCATGGACTTTTTGATGGCGGCGCGACGGCGCACCAGTTCGCGCTCGTCAGCGGAGAGGTCCGAGGTATCGATGCCGTCGAGCAGACCTGGTTTGGGGCGTTTTTTGCTACGGCGCTTGGGTGCGCGCTTGGGTTTGGTGGCGGGTTTGTCGGCTGTGTTGGGCACGGCGTCATCGGCGGAGCTTGTCTCGAGTCGGTCTTCCTTCAGCTCAATCAGGGCATCAATGAGCCCCTTGTCAGCGGGCATCCATTCCACCGTGGCAAGTGAGGTGCGTGGAATCCAGCGGATATCGAGCTGGCGGTCGTGCTTCTGGGGCTCATCGGATTCATCGGCGAGCGAGCAGTAGTAGCACTCCATGGAGAGATGAAAATCGGGGTAGTCATACTCAACGGTATAGAAATCGCGCAGGTTGGTGACTTTTACCTGCAGCTCTTCCATAAGCTCGCGGCGTACGGCGTCCTCGGGCGTCTCGCCGCGCATGAGCTTGCCACCTGGGAACTCCCAAAGTCCCTGCATGTCGCCATAGCCGCGCTGCACGGCCAGTAGCTCGTCAGATCCTTCCTTGCGAATGATCCCAGCGGCAACATGAACAGTCTTCAACAGGAGTCCTCTCTCAACATCAACACGTGACAGGGTAGCTACCCCTACCTTACACAACGGTAAGGCAAGCGTAAGCCATATCGATGGTAGCCGACTCATCTTCTTGCGACTATAGATGCCGTAGACTAATTGCAAGAAAGGACTCGGTATGCAAACCACGCACATGGCGACCCCGGTACTGGAGGTCGCGCATCTCGAAAAGGTATATGGAGCGCTGGGCAACGTGACCCGCGCGCTCAACGACGTCAGCTTTACCGTCAACCGCGGTGAGTTCGTGGGCATCATGGGCGCTTCGGGTTCGGGCAAGTCGACGTTGCTCAACTGCGTCTCGACCATCGATAGCGCCACGAGCGGCACCATCCGCATCAACGGGCAGGACGTGACGCGTATGAAGCAGGCTAAGCTGTCGCAGTTCCGCCGCGAGGAGCTCGGCTTTATCTTCCAGGACTCCAACCTGCTCGATACGCTCACGGCACGCGAGAACATCGCCCTGCCGCTCACCATCGCCCGCACAAACTCGGCAGAGATCTCGACCCGCGTGCAGGATGTGGCAGCGCGCCTGTCCATCAGCCAGGTGCTCGACAAGTATCCCTACCAGATGTCCGGCGGTCAGCAGCAGCGCGTTGCCGCGGCTCGCGCGCTCGTCACCGACCCCACCATGATCATGGCCGACGAGCCCACCGGCGCCCTCGATTCCAAGAGCGCTCGCCTGCTGCTCGAGAGTCTGGAGGCCCTCAACCGCCGCCTGCGCGCCACCGTGCTCATGGTCACGCACGACAGCTTTGCCGCCAGCTACACGAGCCGTGTGCTGTTTATCCGCGACGGCAAGATCTTCACCGAGCTGCGCCGCGGCGACACCGACCGCCGAGAGTTCTTCGACCGCATTATGGAGGTCGTTGCCATGATGGGCGGTGAGGGCTCCGATGCTCTGTAAACTCGCTTGGGGCAACGTCCGCCGCGCCGGCCGCGACTACCTCGTCTACCTTTTGACGCTCACCCTGGGCGTCACGGTCTTCTATGCCTTTAACACCGTCTCGATGCAGGTCGACATCGCCGGCATCGATGAAGAGGGCTTGGCGCAGGTTATGGGCAGCATGCTCGGCTACCTGACGTACTTTTTGGCTGGTGTCATGGCCTTTTTGATGGTGTATGCCAATAACTTCGTCATGAAACGCCGCAAGAAGGAGTTTGGCCTGTACCAGGTACTCGGCATGGGGCGCGGGCGCGTCGCCACGATCATGGCGCTCGAGACCGTGATAGTATCGGTCGTGGCCTTTGTCGCCGGCATTGTGCTGGGCGTGGGACTCTCCCAGCTCATGACGTTCTTTACGGCCTCGCTCTTTAAGACGCAGATCGCCAATTTCCACTTCTTCTTCTCGGTGCATGCGTTCAACCTGACCCTTGCCTGCATGCTCGTGATGTTTGTGCTCACGCTACTGCTGAACCTTCGCGCCGTGCGCCGCACCAAGCTTATCGAGCTCATGGGTGCCGAGCGTCGCAACGAGAGCATCAAGACACGCAACCCCTGGATCGCGATTGCCATCTTTGCCGTGGGCGTGGTGCTTGTGGGCGTGGCCTATTACCGTCTGCTACGTGATGGGTTCCCGCTAACCGCGACGGACAGCAAGCTGCAAGAGGCCATGAGCCAGTTTGGCATTACGACCGCTATGGTTACAGTGGGTACCTTTGCGCTGTTCTGGGGACTCTCGGGCATGCTTATCAAGCTGCTGCAGAGCCTGCGCAGCGTGTATTGGCGCGGCCTCAATATGTTTACCGTGCGTCAGCTTTCGGCCAAGGTCAATACGGTGTGCTTTTCGATGGGTGTCATCGCGATGATTCTGTTCCTCGCCATTACTTCGGTGACGTGCGGTATGTCGATCGCCAACGTGATGAACGAAAACCTGGAGCGCTATAACCCTGTTGACGTGTCTCAGAGGTATGTCTATTACACGCCCGAAACGCTCGACTACTACAAGGAGTATGTCAATCCGTCTGAGGCCGATCGCATGGTGCTGGCCGATGCAACGGTCGATTTATACGCTGCATGGCATGGCGAGCGCAAGTCGGCGGACAACAACGACGAGACCGGCAAGAAGGTCAATATCGCCGATGTTGCCGGTGAGCATGTGCAGATCGATTCGTATCTGAGTTACCCGCTTGGCGGTTCGGATCCTTCGGTGACTCCAAGTGAAATGTGCAAGGCCATGGGCGAAAAGCTTCCCAAGGCGTTCGGGGGTAGCAATGCCGATACGATGGGTCTGTTTGTGACGCCGGCGAGCCAGTACAACAAACTGCGTCAGATGATGGGCGAGGAGCCGGTGAGCATTGGCCGCGACCAGTATCTGCTCACGTGTGATATGGGCGGCGAGCTGGTCGAGCTGTACACCAAGTATATGGCTGACGGCCATGCCCTTACCTTGGGCGGGCATACGCTCAAGCCCGCAACCGATAAGTCGGACGAAGATACGGCGGCCATCGCCAACTCGGGGATGGGCAGTAATCCGGGTACCGTCGTCGTTGCCGACGAACTGTTGTCCCAACTTAATCTGCAGCCGTATTCCAGTAGCCTGCTCGTTAACTACAAACAGGGGATGGATACGACCGAGGCAGACGAGAGCATTAAATACACTTTGCTCGACAATCTGCTCGTTGACGGCAAAGAGCCGGGGGTGTGGGGAACCTTCATCACACGCTCCGAGATGTACACGCAAGCAGCGCAAATGAACGGTCTTATTAGCTACCTAGCCATCTACATCGGCTTTGTATTGGTCGTTGCATGCGCGGCGATACTGTCGATCCAGCAGCTCTCCAATGTGGCCGACGGCAGCCGCAGCTATCGTGTGCTGGCACAGATCGGCTGCGACGACCGCCAGATCCGCCATTCGGTGATGGCGCAGCAAGCGGTATTCTTCCTGTTCCCGCTGGCAGTGGGCCTGGCGCACTCCTTTGTGGCACTTAAGGTGATCATCGAGCTGGTGAGCATTTTCGGAAATATGAGCATCGGCGGCACCGTGGGCCTCACCTGTGCAATCTTCCTGGTAGCATACGGTGGCTACTTCCTGGTGACCTACCTCATGAGCGCCGGCATGGTACAAGCTGCCATCGCCACCCGCTACAGCGAGTAACAAGCGAGCAAAACCGTTGCAAAACCAGTGCGAACAACCGCTGCGAAGGGAGTCCAGCCCCCCTTCGCGGCGTTTTTTGCCTGACTGATGAGTCTCAAGACCAAGTGAGTAGACTTTTTTGGATCTGTCGAGCACATCGCGGGTGGCGCCCAATAAAACAGCAGGTCAGGGCTGTGGCGTTTTGGGGCGTGCTTGGCCTCCTGCAAAAAGCCTACTCACTTGGTTTTTTCTGCTAGAAAACCGCCGCGAGGGAAAGCAGCTCCCTTGCGGCGGTTGGCGTTTGCCCAGATAAAACCTGCCAAAATAAACCTGTCCCTTTTTAGCAGGTTATCGCTTCCAAAAGTGGAGGATCAGCGTGGTGCCTTTTGGTGGAGGGGGGGGATATTGATTAATTCGGGTAACAGTTTTTTTAACGCCGGGAACGATGTTAAAATAACCAAAATGCTATCTAGGAGCTTTGATTTTATGGCAACCGAGGCAGCTACCCTGCAAAGCGTGACGCGCTCGTTCCTCTGGCATTCAATTATGTTGTTTATAGGGGCGGCTGGTCTGTATTGTGTGGCGCCAAGTATTTATACGGGCCTTTCTGGCACCGTTCTTATCGGTCTGCATCTGCTTTCGGGCTTCTGTGTGGGCCTCATCTCTCGCCCTGTGAGACAGGGTATTTCCAAAAGGCTTTTTGGACTTATGCTCGTAGACATTGCACTTCTTGTGATGTACACGATATCTCTTAATGTCTTTCATCAATTTCATGTTGTGGTTTCGGCGTTCGCGTTCATTTTGTTGTTACTAGCCCCCTTGCTTGTCGCTTGCTGTTCTTGGGCGCTTGGCGGTGAATTCGCAAACATACGTGCGGGATTAAAGGGGAAACATGTGGCCGATGGCTCTGCTCTCCACGGGTATCCTGAGCTCGCACTTTACAGCCCCGTTGTGCTCTTGATTGCTTTGCTTGTTGGCCTTCAGTTTCTTCTCGTCCCGTTGATGGACTCCATCGGTTCTTTCCTTTCCGTTAACGCCGAGATGGGGGTTGCTGCCTTGCTCGTCGAACCTCTTGCGTTTGGTAATGCCGCCGTTATTCTCGATACGGATTGTTTGTTTTCGCGCAATATAAACATCGGAGCTGTGCTCCTGAGCTTTGGTGGGCATCAAGAGATCGTATTGCTTCTGGTTACCGTTTTGGGCAGTATCCTTGCCAGGGCCATAACGCGATTTTTCCCTGACTTAACGAGCGCTTTTTCTGCGGCCGCCAAATTAGGAGGAAAACACTCTGCAGTTGCCGATATCCCTACGGCTTCGGGTTTTTCTCAAAGGGAGTCCGCGGTTTTCTCTATGAGGATAGAGGGAAAAACGTACGAGGAGATTGCTTCTGCCTTGGACATTTCCCCGTCTACTGCCCGTACCTATTTGTCGCGGGCCTTGACTAAAACCGGATATAAAAGCATTTCAGAGGCGACGGCTGGACTTCTCTTGTCAAAGGATGCGTGGCATCTTGACGCAACAAAAGGCCATGATCACCGTTCAGAATCGCTGGGGTCCTCATCGTTCAATCAGAACTGCAGGATAGTCTTCGTCTGCTTCCTGTTTATGTATGCGTCTGGAATGGGCATCGAGGAAATCCTCGTATGCTTCGGCTTTGAGCATGATGCGATAATCCTATCGATAGCTATAGTGCTTGTGGCCCTGTGTTGCCGTGCGGCTATACGGTGGATGTCTGAAATGCACTTGTGCCTTTCGCCTGAACTCACCCTTTCTTCGGTGTCTGTGGGTGCTGGAGCAGCGTTCTGGGTTCACGATGTGGTAAGTCGACTGTACATTTTCTTTGAGTCCGTTGGGAGCGGTGAGGCCGTTGGCGGCCTTATGCCTGCCTTACGCGTGACTGCGTTCCTTGTCGTACTTATCCTTATGGCTAATTCGCTGCTATTCTTGCGTTCGAAAGATACGGTTCGGGTGGGTGATCGACGCGATACCGTGCGTGAGGCCTTCTTGAGGCTTGGTTTCACGCCGCTTTATGCCGATATCATGACATGCGTTTTTGATGGCAATAGAACCACCGAGATTTGCGCGCATCTTAACGTTGCTCGGGGAACCGTCAAAGAGGCCAAGAGCAAGAGCTATGCCTTGCTTGGAGTTCACTCGGAGCGTGAACTTAGAGATAGGGTTTTTAGTCTTATGGCAGATGTTATAGAAAATAGCAGGTAGAAGCCTGTAGACAAATAAGATTGTAAATCCATCCTACACGTCTACAGACAGTTCTGACGATGAAGGCGATACTTCCGGACAACGGGTCCGACGACTCGTGTGTTGCGAACCGGAGGTGCTTGCTGTGAAGACCTGTGATTGCCTCACATATGTACGGCTTAATTTAGAAGTTCTTGCGCGCAACCGGGGAATTATGTTGCTGACGGCGCTGCTCGCGCTCGTATTCTGCATCCCGGTATTTCTATCCGTTCCAACGGGAGCAGATTATCTATATGGTAGAGCTTCCATCGAAGACCAGAGAGCCCTTTTGGTCTCTCAAGTCTCTGACGGCGTTTATGACACTGCCCCACAGGAGCTCAACAGCATCATTGCCGACGAAAGGGCGTGCCTTGATCGGGCGCTTGAAAGCAAGGCGGACTCCAGAGAGTATTACGATGCGATTGCCGATTACGACAATCTATTGCTCAAGGAATACCGACTCGGTTATTTGAATGGTGTTGATTCGGAGTTATCGCTTGAAGCCCAAGAACGTCTTCCCCGAGCCATATCGATGCTGGCCCATCCGGAATCGTACGACTCAACAACAAAAATGCCCGGGATGATTCTTCTCGCATATTATTGCGGCGCTGTTCCTGCAATAGCGTGGCTTTTGGTCCCGGTCCTCGTCCTCTATATGTCGCTTGAGGGGGATGGAAAGCGGTTCTACGATCGAGCGTTGTTGTCAAAGTTAGAGATGAATGCATGCCGCGTTCTCGTCTCTGGTATTGCATCGATGCTGGTTTTGGTTCTGGCGTTGGCTCCCTGTTTTGTATTGGCAACGGTGTTTAACGGTGTAGGTCAGACAGAGTACCCAGTCGTATTCATTCAGTATGGTGACGTAGTCGAAAGAACTGTGTTAGTTCAGCTAGGGCTATTTGCCGTCTTTGAAGCTGTGCTGTCGATGATGTTTGCTTGCTTGGGCGTGTGCGTGTACGCCGGAAGCAGAAACAGGGCCATTTCGTCCATGGTGATCGCTCTTGTGGGGGGCATAAGCCAGCTTCCGTTTTATGCGAGCAAAGATGCTCCATGGCATGCGTTGCTGCCGTATATGGTGTCGAGCTATTCTGCCTCTTCGTTTGCGCTCGGCGGCGCATCTTACGCCAATGGAGCGGAGGTATCTCTCGTTCCTGAAGCCAGTGCATCGCACTGCCTCTTTGCCGTGATGGGCGCGTTTGCTGTTTGCGCGTTGGGGGTCATTTCGTTTTCGTGTCTAAAAAGCAAGAATCGCTGGGCCTGGAACCATATTCGCCCGGATAGTTTGGGCGAGAAAAGCTTGCTCTCTCTGTCGCTGGATGCGTTGACGGTTGGAAAAAACCAGCTGGTAAAGGGATTGCAGTTTGATATGCCCGCTGGCCAGATATGGGGTCTTGTCGCGCCAAATGGACATGGCAAGACTACGCTACTGAATACTCTTTGGGGAGATGCTGGGCCATCAGTGCGCGTGTCAGGTTCTCTCTGTTTTCATGCAAAAGTATGCGTCGACCGTGAGGAAATGAGAAAGGTATTCTTTTTGGTTCCGAATAGGCCGTCGCTATTGATTCCATACATGACCGTCGCTTTTCATCTCGACCGATGCAGGAGAATTTGGCATTCACCTCGCACTTTGGACCAAGTGCTTGATCGCTTTGACTTGACTGGGTTGAAGAATACGCCCGTATCTAGGCTGTCTGATGGAAATAGACAATTACTTAATGTCGCGATGGCGTATATGTCCTATTGCGAAGTCGTCCTTTTGGATGAGCCCATGAATGCACTTGATGTGAGACACGTTGCGATTGTTTCGAATGCTCTTAGAGATGAAGCGGGTAGAGGAGCACATGTCATTATCTCTTCTCATCTTATCGGAAACCTCGAATCGCTCTGCGATGCCTCCGTATTGCTCACAGGGGATGACTCGCGTGTCGTTACCAGAGAAATGGGAGGTGATTCGAAGTGGATCGGTAATGTATACGCGCAGCTTTTCAAGACGAACGACAGTAAAACTAGGAAAGGAAGATAACCATGAAACGCCATGTAACGAAGAACTTTGTGAAGGCAATGTTCGCATGTTTTATGCTTACCCTGTCGATGGTCACAATTCCCGTTTGTGCGACGGCGAAACCAGATGCAGGTTCTGTCACGCCTTGTCGTCTTGTGACAGCGGACGTCTTGGACACTTACAAGTCGTTCTCCACTGCGAACCACCCGAGCGAGAATGTTGATTGTTTCGACCAGACATACAAGAGGCTGTCTTTCAAAACTTCGTATTCTCGTACGGGGCAAACGATTCTCTATACGGGTGCAGCGTTAAGCCCACGCGGCAACGGGATGCCCGGGTTTGAGACAAAATATCAGTGCACATATCGTACCTGGTAGACAACTCTAGGATCGGATCTCTCCGAATAACTTTGTGGCGGACTTGTTTAACGCTACCGCTCCTTCGTTTATCTCAATCTGTAACATCTGACTGGCAAAAACGCTTCTACCTGTTACAGATTGAGATTATTCGACGCGCGTTCTGTAACTCGTCTCGATCTGTAACAGTAAGACGGCGATTTGGTCTCCATATGTTACAGATTGAGACGAAAGAAAGCGTGAGCCAGAAAACCGCCGCGAGGGAAAGCAGCTCCCTTGCGGCGGTTGGCGTTTGCCCAGA